>JBBAWG010000006.1:0-8543 GCA_040397305.1 Methylacidiphilales bacterium
GGCGGATGGCTTCCGAGAGTTTGGCGGCGGAGTCGCGAGGATGGCCCTTGGCCTGTCCTGATAGGTCGAAGTATCCCTCATCAATCGAGCAGATCTCCACATCCGGGGTCAGATCGTAGGCGTAGGAAAACATCAGCTGGGAGAAGCGTTCGTATTTGGCGAAGTCGCCGGGCACGAGGATGAGCTCCGGGCAGAGTCGACGGGCCCGGGAGGTGGGCATGGCGGTGCGGACCCCGCGGGCGCGGGCCTCATAGCTGGCCGACGCGATGACGCCCCGGGAGGCACCGCCGACGGCCATAGCTTTGCCTCGGAGACGGGAATCGGCAGCTTGCTCTACCGAAGCGTAGAAGGCGTCAGCGTCGAGATGTAGGATCGATCGGGCGGGGGAGTTCACATCGTCCGGACGAGACAGGTGACCACCCCTTGCAGAACGGCGTCAACCTGCGGGATAGGTTTTGCGGGCGAAGGAGGAAGGAAGGCGGGTTGGGGGAGGTGTCGGTACCGGGTCAGGACGGATTGGCCGTGGTGTAGGATTAGGGCGATATCACCGTCCTTGAGCGGCCGGAATTCCAAAAGCAGCCGGTCATGTTTTTTGAGTCCTAACTCCTTCCACTGCTCCGAATCCACCCGATGCAAAAATGTCCGGCCCGGGTGATGAGGAATCTCTTCGAGAACGGGGAGCAGGGGGTGGGGGTTGATGTCGAGCACTGTTATACAAATGAATAATAAACGGGCCGCGTCAATTCGACATTCTGCAGAATGTCGAAATGTCCCACATTCCTAGGAAAGTAGGATGATTCCCTGAGGTACGGTGGTGGTGCTTAGGGATGGCGAGACTTGCGATTTTGACCCCGCCAGCGGTTGCGCAGCCGCCATGGCATCGTATCGCGTCGCGGACGGAAAGGAGCGGGTGGGGGTGCCGCAGGATCTCGTGGGGCCGCGGTATTGGCGGGTTCGGTGAAGCCCTCGACCTTGCGTCGAAGGATTCCGCGACGCAGGAATCGTTCCAGGGTGCGGAGATGGGCGTGATCGTCCGGGGCCAGAAAGCTGACGGCCTCGCCCACGGCCTGGGCCCGCCCCGTCCGACCGATCCGGTGGACGTAATCCTCGGGATGGCGGGGGAAGTCGTAGTTGATGACGTGGGAAATACCCTCCACGTCGATTCCCCGGGCGGCGATATCGGTGGCCACCAAAACCCGGACCCGCCCTGACTTAAAGTCCTGCAGCGCCCGTAACCGTTGATTCTGGGAGCGGTTGGCGTGGAGGGTGGCAACAGGGATCCGCTCCTTTTCCAGGCGCCGGGCGATCCGGTCGGCCCCGTGCTTGGTGCGGGAAAAAACCAGGACAGTCCGGAGCTCCTCGCTTTTTAGGAGGTGGCTAAGTAGGGCCATTTTTGCGTGATGGGAGACTTCGTAGAGGGCTTGGGTGACGGTTTCGGCCGGGTTGGAGCGACGTCCAATCTCCACCATTTTGGGGTGATGCATGAATTCCCGGCTCAGCTGCTCAATTTCCCGGGAGAGCGTGGCGGAAAAGAGAAGAGTAAGCCGTTCCCGGGGTAGAAGCCGGACGATTTGCCGGATGGGGTGAATGAACCCCATATCCAGCATCCGATCGGCCTCATCCAAAACCAGAAACTCCAAATGGCGAAGGCTGACTTCCCGGCCACGGATAACGTCTAGAAGTCTTCCCGGGGTGGCCACCACAAGATCCGCCCCCTGCTGCAGGGCACGAATTTGCGGTCGTTCGCTGACACCTCCGAAAATCGTGGCGACTCGTAAAGGCATGTGCCGTGCGTAAATCCGGATATTTTCCTCCACCTGGACCACGAGCTCCCGGGTGGGGACCATAATTAAGGCCCGAACACCCCGGTGCTGAGGGGGATGGGCTGCGATCAGCGAGAGGAGGGGCAGGACAAAAGCAGCGGTTTTCCCGGTGCCCGTTTGGGCAATTCCCATGAGATCTTGGCGCTGCAAAACCACCGGAATGGCGGCGGACTGAATGGGGGTCGGTTCCGTGTAACCAGCCTCCTTTACCGCTTGGAGGATGGGGCCGGCTAGGCCGAGTTGTTGAAAAGGCACTCAGCATGGTGCCGGCGTCCGCAGGGAAAAGCACGCCCCCAATTCAGCTTTTCAGGACAGGGGATTTGCTCATGATTGAAGTGTGGCCTCATCGGAAATTATGCGCTTTGTCGAGGCCTCGCTCTCGCAAGGGCTCTCCAAAGGCAAGATCGCCAAGGCCCTGAAAACAGGAGGGTGGTCCGAAAGGGAAATCCAAACAGCCCTGCAGGCCTTTTCCGATTCCAAGTTTCCCGTTCCCGTGCCGAGAAAAAAGGCCTCCAGCTTGCCCCGGGAGGCTTTTTTCCATCTCACCCTATTCACCTCTCTTTATATTTGGACTTGGGCTTTGGGCGCCCTCTTTTTTCAATTTACCAACATTGCATTCCCGTTGCCGTCGGAGTCGGCCAACGATTTTTTCGGGGAAATTCGCGGGGCCACGGCCTCCATTGTGGCGGCTTTCCCCGTCTTTCTCCTTATGCAGGGAATCATCCGAAGGGAGATGGAGAAAGATCCCGGACTGGGAATTTCCCCGATCCGCCGCTGGCTAACCTACCTCACTCTCTTCGTGGCCGTGGCCGTTCTCTTGACTGACCTTATTTTTCTCGTTTTGAGGTTGCTGGAAGGGGATCTCACCTCGCGTTTTCTGCTCAAGGCCTTGATCACTGGGTCTTTGGCGGGAGGGGTTATTTTTCATTACCTAAAAGAGCTTCGCTTGGGAGAGTCGGAAAAACATCTGTTTCCATCCCTTCTTTCACCGGCTCAGCTCAAGGGCTTACTGATCGGCCTGATCGGAATTTCCGTGGCCGGGGCGATCTACGTCAGTGGAGGTCCCGTCAAAGCCCGCTATCTCGCGCAAGATCAGCAACGGGTGAAGGATTTAAGGAGCATTTACTATGATGTGGATCGGTTTTATCAAAACGAAGGACGCCTACCCACCGAGCTGGATGAGCTTGATAAAAGTCCCGCCACATTTATCGACAACAAGAAGGATCTGATTACTGGTAAACCCTATGGATATGCCGTGGTTGATCAGAACACCATTCAGCTCTCCAGTGATTTTCATCTTCCCAGCCCTAAGCGGGAGTCCAGCCAGGGAAGCCGGTCGTACTATAAAGCTAGCGACGACAGCTTTTGGAACCACGGGGCTGGCAACCATTCATTTACAATTAAATTAGCAACCAAGAAAAAGAACTGACCTTAAGCCTCCTAAAAAAGGAATGGCATTGCTTGGCGAACGAACGGATTAAGCCTTAGGGCCAAGCATATCCTCGGGGCGGACCAGCTTGTCGAACTCGTCGGCCTTGAGATACCGGAGGGCGAGGCAGGCCTCTTTTAAGGTGCTGCCTTCCTTGTGGGCCTTCTTGGCCACCTCGGCTGCCTTGTCATAGCCGATCTTGGGAGAGAGGGCTGTCACCAGCATCAAGGAGCGGCTGGTGTAGTCCTTAAGTTTGGCGGCGTCGGCCACGATTCCCTCCACGCAAAACTCCCGGAAACAGCGGCAGGCATCGGCCAGCAGCTGCACGGAGTGAAGAAAGTTATGGATGATGACTGGCTTAAAGACGTTGAGCTCGAAGTTGCCTTGGGAGCCCGCGAAGCCGATGGTGGCATCGTTTCCATGAACCTGGGTGCAGACCATGGTCATGGCCTCTGACTGGGTGGGGTTGACCTTGCCGGGCATAATTGACGAACCAGGCTCATTTTCCGGTAACTGCAACTCCGCCAGACCCGCCCGGGGGCCGGACCCGAGCCAGCGGATGTCGTTTGCGATCTTCATGAGGGCGGCTGAGAGGGAGCGCAGGTTCCCGCTAGCCGCCACGAGGGGATCGTGCGTGGCGAGTGCGTAGAACTTGTTCTTAGCGGAAACAAAGGGCTGGCCAGTCAGCTTCGCCAGGTGGGCGGCAGCCTTGGCGGGGAAATCTTTGTGAGTGTTGATGCCAGTGCCGACGGCGGTTCCGCCAAGAGCCAGTTCATATAACTCCGGGAAAGAGCCCTGGAGGCGGGAGAGGGCGGCGTCCAGCTGGGCCACATAGCCGGAGAACTCCTGACCGAGGGTCATGGGCACGGCGTCCATCAGATGAGTGCGGCCGATCTTGATCAGGTTTTTAAACTCGGTTGATTTCTTGGCCAAGGCATCACGCAGCTTTTGGACGGACGGGATCAGCTCCTTTTGTAGCTGGTTCACGGCCGCAAGGTGCATGGCCGTTGGGAAGGTGTCGTTGGACGACTGGGACATATTTACGTCGTCGTTTGGATGGACGGGTTTTTTGGAGCCGAGGGCCCCGCCCGCCAGCTCGATGGCCCGGTTTGAGATCACCTCGTTGACGTTCATGTTGGTCTGGGTGCCGCTGCCGGTCTGCCAGACGCGCAGGGGAAAGTGATCGTCGAGTTTGCCCTCGGCAACTTCCGTGGCCGCCTGGGTAACCCAGCCGGCCTTGTCCTTCGCCAGTAGGCCAAGTTCCGCATTGGCCAGGGCACAGGCTTTTTTCAGAAGGCCGAACGCATGAATCAAAGAGGCCGGCATCCGATCTTGGGAGATATCGAAATGGTGAAGGGATCTTTCCGTCTGGGCGCCATAATAGCGGTCCGCGGGGACCTCTATTTTCCCCATCGAGTCGGATTCCGTTCGCTTCTCACCGGGTTGAGCGCCTTTAGGTATCATCAACTCCCTTTATGAATCAAACCCCGCCAAATCACGATGAGGATTTTAGCTCCAAATCCGGTAGGACACATCCGATGGAAGTGGCAGCCACTTTGTCTTAAGCGGCCTACCTGTTGCTGAATTTATCAATCCATAGGGTTTTGGGTAAATATTCACACAAGATATGGGATTTTCTTGTCACACTTTCTTCAGGCGGTAGGGCTTGTTGAAGATGAAGTTAAAGCGACTTGAAATGGAGGGATTTAAATCCTTCTGCGATAAAACGGTTTTGGAATTTCACGAGGGGATTACCGCGATCGTCGGCCCCAATGGCACGGGAAAAAGCAATATTCTCGATTCCATTCGCTGGGTTTTGGGGGAGCAGTCGGCCAAAGCGCTCCGTGGATCGGAAATGGCCGACGTTATTTTTCATGGAGCGGCGGGCCGGCGGGCCAGCGGGATGGCGGAAGTGTCCCTAACCTTTAGCGACTGCGAAACCGTTCTCGGAACTGATTACCACGAAGTCCAGATCACTCGTCGGGTCTTCCGCGACGGGGTAAGCGAGTATGCCATTAACGGAGCCAACTGCCGCCTGAAGGATATTCAGAGGCTGTTCCTCGACACCGGAATCGGTCGCGCCGCCTATTCCATCATGGAGCAGGGCAAGATTGACCAGATTCTTTCCTCTCGCCCCGAGGATCGTCGGGCCATTTTTGAGGAAGCTGCCGGGGTGATGCGTTTCAAGGTTCAGAAACGGGAGGCCGAGCGGAAGCTTGAGGGGACTGAAGCGAATCTGCTCCGCCTGGCCGATATTTTGCGGGAGGTGCGCCGGCAAATGGGGTCGCTCCAGCGTCAGGCGGGTAAAGCCCGGCGTTACCGGGAGATTTTTGACAAACTCAAGCAGATGGATCTGGCCCTCTCTGCCAGGGAGCGGGACCGGTTGTTGCTTAAAATTGATGAGCTTTCCAATCTCCAGGCCAAGACCAAAGCAGATCTGGAGCGGGCCCATGCGACGGAGGCGGCCTGCGAACAGGCGGTTCGGGGGCAACGTGCCAAACTGGAGGAGGCCGATCGGGCCTGGCGCGATGCCGAGCGTGAGGTGGTCTCGGCCAAGGCTGAGGAGGTTCGCTGCGCGGAGCGGGCCCGGATGCAAAATGAACGAGCGGATGAATTGGGCGCCGCGATAGAGCGCGCCCGCGGGGAAATCGCGCTGGCGGAAAGGCAAACCGCCGCCCAAGAGGATCTCATTCGCACGCTGAAGGCCGAGTTGGAAACGGTCACTGCAGAGTTTCAAAAAGCTGATCAGGCGTGCTCCGAAGTGCAAGAGGAGGCCAACCGGGCGCGCGCCAAGCGTGACCAGGCTTTTACCCATGTGGAGTCGGTCCGGGGACGACGTGAATCGGCCCGGAGGGAGGCCGATACCGCCCGGGCCAGGGCAGCGGCCGAGGAGGTAACCACGCGGCAACGGGCCGAGATTCTTGAGCGGGTGCGCCAAGAGCTTTCCGAAAAAGAGGCGGAAATTTCGCGGGAACGCAGTTCTTTGGAGGTTTTGGTCGGAAAGCTACGAGAGGCCGAGCATCTACTTCCCCAGGCTCAAGACAAGATGAGGGAGACCGAATCCCAGTTGCGCCTCGCTGAGGAAAACCTGGGTCAGGCTGAAAAGGTCCTTTCGGGGGCGGAGGCGGAGAAAACCTTGTCGGAATCGCGGCTTCTGGCGGTGAAAGAGCGGGCGGCCGGGGATGCTGAGGCCTGTCTAAAAGCCTGGTCGGCCACGGGTCGAAATGGTGCCTATGCACTCTGGCCTTCGTTGAAGATCCGGGAAGGGTATGAAACGGCCGTAGCTATGGCTCTTGGGCCTTTGCTGGATGGAGTGATGGTGGATGACCTTGAGGCCATGGCCCAGACGTTGGAGTCCGGCGAGGAAGGGCCTTCCGGATTTCTTATCTCCAAAGTGCCATCCGGAGCGGGTGTCGATACGTGGCCGGAAGGGGCGTTTCATTTTATTGAAAGTGCCGCGGGCTGGGAGCCGGTTCTGCAGCATTTACTTGCCGGAACCTGCATTGCCGAGAATTGGGACCAGGCACGCGAACTAAGTCATCAGCGACCCTCTGCGGTGGTGATCTGCCGCGATGGCCGGATGATCAGCGGCCGCGGCTGGCAGCGGCGCGGAAAATTCCGGGCGGCTCGCCCGGGCAGGAACGAGGTGGAGTCCGCCCAGAGCGGATTGGCACGGGCGGAGCAAGCGGTCCGGGAGGCCAAGATGGCGGTGGAGCAGGCACAAGGCGAAGTGGAGCGTTTGCGTGGTGAGCTAGCAACCGCCCGCCAGGCTGAGGAAGTCGCCAGGAAATGCCTGGAAGAGGTGCGGCGGGATCATGATCGCCGCGAAGCCCTACATCAGGCCTTGCAGGCCGAGATCTCCCGTCGCCAGACCGAGGCTGCCCGTCTGGAGCAGGAAATTGCCCTGCACCAAAAAATCGCAGCAGAGAAAGTGTCCGAGGCCGAAAGGTTGATGGCCCTGGAGCAGGGAATGGAAACGGAGATGAGCCAGGCGGAAGAGGCCCGCCGATCCGCAGAAGCCGAGGAGACCAAGCTTCAGGAAATTCTTACGGAACGGCGAGTGGAGAGGTCCGGGCGGCAGCAGCGGCGCGATTCCTGTGCCGCCCAGCTCGCCCCGGCCGAAACCCGCTGCACGGAACTGCGGGAACTCGTCACCAAGCGTAATGGAGAGATTTCCGCCGATACGGCGAGGATGGACGCAGCCCGGGCTGAGGCAGAGTCTGCCACCCGAGCCGAGGGCGAGGCCCTCCGCCGTGCACAGGAAATTGAAGCCTCCACTTCCGGACTCAAGCAGGCCCGGGAAAACGAAGCGCAGATTCTGACGCAAAAAGAGGAAGAGGTAACCCAGTGGCGGCAGGAAGGGGAAAAGGCCAAGGATACGCTGGCCTCCCTCGCCCTTAAGGGATCCGAGTTGGAGCATCAACGCCAAAGCCTTGCCGATCGTCTCCAGCGCGAATACGCCACTCCGCTGATGGAGGCCAAGGCGGAAGGGGAGATTACCCCGCAGACCGATGAAGAATGGTCGAAGCTGGAAGCCGAGGCCAAGGAGCTTCGGGAAAAGGTGGAAGACATGGGTCCGGTGAATACCGAGGCCATCACAGAATTTGAGGAGCTGGAGAACCGACTGAAATTCCTTGAGACCGAGGAGAAGGATCTGACCACCGCCAAGGCACAGTTGGAGGAGGCGATCAAAAAGATCAACCAGACCACACGGCTGTTGTTTGAGGAGACGTTTGACAAGGTGAAGGCGAACTTTGGAAATCTCTTTGCCGAATTGTTCGGGGGTGGTCGCGCCACAGTGAAGTTAACCGAGGGCGAGGATCTCCTGGAGGGCGGGATTGAGATCGAGGCCCAACCTCCTGGTAAACAGCCCAAGGTGATCTCCCTGCTTTCGGGTGGGGAAAAAACCATGACCGCCTTGGCCTTGCTGCTGGCGATCTATGCAGTGAAGCCAAGCCCGTTCTGTGTGCTCGACGAAATGGATGCACCCCTCGACGAGTCCAATACGGTCCGGTTTGTGCAAATTATCGAGCGGTTCGTGGAGAAGTCCCAGTTCCTCGTTATCACCCACAACAAGCGCACCATGTCGGCGGCGGATCTATTGTACGGGGTGACGGCGCCGGAGCCGGGTTGTTCGCGGATGATGTCGGTGAAGTTGACCCGGGAAGAGGAAACTCCTCTGTTTGCCAAAGCCGGGGCTTGATTCGTGTCGGAATCTCCCGAATCCCTCCGCGTAGCCGCGGAAAGGGTGGCCCGGAATGCCGGGCAGAGCCTCCGGGACGCCAAGCACG
>JBBAWG010000006.1:8643-57526 GCA_040397305.1 Methylacidiphilales bacterium
GCCGCGGAAAGGGTGGCCCGGAATGCCGGGCAGAGCCTCCGGGACGCCAAGCACGACGTCCTCAAGGTCGATGCCGCCGAGCAGCACGACATTAAACTGGAGTTAGATCGGCGAATTCAGGAACAAATCCGAAAGGAGATTCTGCAGGCATTTCCTGGGCACGGATTCCTGGGTGAAGAGGGTGGGGAAGCGGCCCGAAAAGGGCAGTATGAGTGGGTCGTCGACCCGATTGACGGCACCGTGAATTTATTTTACGGAATCCCTCATTACGCGGTTTCGGTGGCTTGCCGACTTGATGGGCGGACCTTGGCCGGGGCCATTTACGATCCCAACCGTGATGAGATGTTTTCCACCCACGCGGGCGGGGGGAGCACTTGCAACGGCCAGTCCATTCGGGTGGCGAAACGGACTAATCTTAGCGAGTCGATCCTTGCCTTGGGCTTCTCCAAGGGCAAGGCCACGATTCGAAAATGTCTCGACCTTTATCACCATTACGGGGAACGAGTACGCAAGCTTAGGGCCATGGGATCTGCCGCGCTGGACCTGGCCTATGTCGCCTCTGGCCGCTTGGATGCCTACATCGAGCAAGGGGTCAGTATTTGGGATGTGGCGGCGGGGGCTCTTCTTGTCGAAGAGGCGGGAGGGCAAGTGAGGATCAGTCCGGGAGAACCGGAGGGGAAGATCCATCTGGTGGCCAGCAATGGTCGGCTGCCCCTTGAGTTTGTCTGAAATTGGTCGCGACGGATTGCGCCCCTACAGGGGCAGGAGTACGAGTCATTGAAGTGGGCGGGGCTTGCTGGCATTAAAGAGGGATGAGTCAGGTTCGCGTTCGCTTTGCTCCATCCCCCACAGGGATGCTCCATATTGGGGGTGCCCGCACCGCCCTCTTTAACTGGCTCTATGCCCGGCACACCGGCGGAAAGTTCATCCTGCGGATCGAGGACACCGACCAGGCCCGGAACACTCAGGAGGCCGTGGATGTCATCTTTCGGGGGATGCGGTGGTTGGGGCTGGATTGGGATGAAGGGCCGGACGGCAAGGGGGGCACCGCGGGTGACCGGGGGCCATATTTTCAAAGTCAGCGGGCAGACATTTATCGGAGTTATCTGGAAAAGCTCAAGGCTACGGGCAGGACTTATGAAGACGGCGGCGCTCTAAAGTTCAAGATGCCGAAGACCCCTGGAGTGGTGAGGGACTTGGTCTGTGGAGAGGTGACTTTTGACCGTACGATGGAGCCTGATTTGGTGGTGCAACGGAAAGACGGCAGCCCCGTCTTTCACTTCGTCAATGTAGTCGATGATCTGGAGATGGGGATCACCCACGTGATTCGCGGCGAAGATCACCTGACCAACACCCATAAGCACATAGCCCTCTATGAGGCCCTGGGCGCCGCTCCCCCACAATTCGCCCATATTCCGCTGATTCTGAATCGGGGTGGCTCGAAAATGAGCAAGCGCGACGAGGGTGCTGCCCTCGGCTTTTATGAGGAGGCGGGCTACCTGCCTGCGGCACTCCGCAACTATCTTTGCCTCTTAGGTTGGTCCCCAGGGGAAAATCAGGAGATCCTGCCGATCGCGGAGCTGATCCAGCGCTTCGACCTGCCTCACATCAACCGAAGCAACGCCCGCTTCGACGGCGATAAACTTTTTTGGATGAACGGCGAGTATTGGCGCTCTCTTAGTGAGGCCGAATTCCGAAAGTTTGCAGACGATTACCTGCAAAGAACTCGACCCAAGATCTCTCAGATGGATCCCGCACTGCTCCAACGACTCTTACCTCTGATCCGCGAGAAGGTGCGCACTGGTCGTGAGATGGCTGAGTGGCTCGATCCCTACCTCGGGAGTGAATATGACTACAGTGACGAGGCAAAAAAGAAGCAACTGAATACCCCTGAGGCCGCAAAGTGGCTTAATTCCTTGAGCACGGCCTTTGGTGCCTTGGCGGGGACCTGGGATGACGCCGCCGTGGAGGGGGCCTGCAAGAAGGTCGCTGAGGAGGCTGGGGCCAAACCAGCCAAAGTCATCCATCTGGTCCGGGCGGCGGTTTCCGGGCGAACCGTCGGGCCCTCCCTCTTTGGTCTGCTGACCGCACTTGGCCGGGAAACCACCTTGGCCCGACTGGAGCGCACCCAGAAGGAGTTGGCGGCGGGGAGATTGGTAGCGGCATGACCCTGGCGAACAGCATCACCCTGTTGCGGATTCTTTTGGTTCCGCTATTTGCCTGGGCGCTGCTTTATCACAATGAAAGTTATGCGGAAGGGTATACCGGCAAGGGTTGGTATTGGGCGGCGGTGATCCTGTTTGCCGTGGCGGCGGCTTCCGATGGTATCGATGGCTGGGTGGCGCGTCAGTTCGGCCAAAAAAGCCAACTCGGTCGAATCCTGGACCCTGTCGCTGACAAACTGCTTCTGGTCACCGCCATTGTGCTCCTTGGCGCGGTAGGGGTAGCCGGTTTGGGCAAACTGCCGACCTGGTTTCCAGTCCTTGTGGTTAGCCGAGATCTTATTCTGGTGGCGGGCACCATTCTGGTTGGGGCTCTCCTGCATAATTATCACTTCGTCCGACCTCATTGGACCGGCAAAGTGTGCACCTTCCTCCAAATCGCAGTTGTGGCCTTTGGGTTGCTTTTGCCGACCCATCCCTTGGCGAAAGTGTTTCTGGTTCTAGCCGGACTGATGACGGTGGCTTCCATGGCTGTTTACCTCACCCGGGGTTGGAAACTCCTGCATGCGAGTAGTTATGGCGAAGCCGGCCGGGGTTGACGCCCGGCGTCCGGTGGTGGCCATCGTGGGTCGTCCCAACGTTGGTAAAAGCGCGCTATTCAACCGGATTTGCGGCAAACGAATCGCTCTGGTCTTTGATCGCCCCGGGGTGACCCGCGACCGGTTGGTCGCGGATACGGAGTGGCGGGGTCGACCCTTCACCCTGATCGATACTGGAGGTTTGGGACTGGAGGATGGTTCCGGTCTTGAGGAGGCAGTGGAGAGGGAGGCGGATTTAGCCATCGCTGCTGCCTCCCGGGTGCTTCTCGTGGTGGACGGGAGGGAGGGGCTCCAGGTGCTGGACACCGAAGTGGCGAAGCGCCTTCGTCGGGCCGGCGTTTCCGTCTCTCTGGTCATTAATAAAATGGACCCCGGCGCCGAAGAGGGGAGGTCGGCCGAGTTTTTAAAACTGGGATTCGGGAAAGGCTACCGGGTTTCAGCGGAGCATGGACTCGGCACAGAAACCTTACTGGAGGAGATCGGCGACCGTTGGCCGGTGGAAACCCCCGTCAAAACCGAACGAACCCGGTTGGTGGTCGTCGGGCGGCCGAATGCCGGTAAATCCTCATTAATTAACGCGTGGGTCGGAGAAGCCCGGACGATGGTCAACCCCTTAGCCGGCACGACTCGTGATGCCGTGGATGTGGACGCAGAGATTTTAGGAGTTCCGGTGACCTTTATCGATACGGCGGGTTTGCGGCAAAAGCGGCGCGTACACGATCCTTTGGAGCAAATCATGGGTGGACGCACGGCTCATGCGATCGACCGATGCCATGTGGCCATTTTGGCTGTTGATGCGGTCGAAGGGGTGGGGCTGGTGGAGAAAAAGATCGCAGGTCTAATTCAACGAGCTCAACGGCCCTGTGTGGTCGCGGTGACCAAGTGGGATCTAGTCCGGCACGGCGGCGCGGAGACCCGCACCAAAAAGTTTCTCGCGGACTATGAGACGGCCTTGCGGGAGAAGTTGTTCTTCCTTCCGGACGTGCCTGTCGTCTTTCTTAGCTCTCTACAGGGAACAGGCTTGGATCGACTGGGGCAAGCGGTCGTTAGCATGATCCAAGTCCGCACCCTGAAAATGGGTACTGGAGAACTGAATCGTGTACTGACGGCAGCCATGGAGAGAAAGGCACCGCCGACCAAGGCCGGGAAACGCCTGCGGATTTATTATGCCACCCAAATTGACGGTACCGTCCCCACCATTCTTGGATTCGTCAATCAGCCGGCCCTGGTGAATCAGGATTATGAGCGATATCTCACGGCCAGAATCCGGGAGGTCTTTCGTTTGGGCGGGAGTCCGCTCCGCTGGAGGTGGAGGGGGAGGAAAACGCCCGGGGAGGCCGCCTCGAATCGGTCGGAAAAACCCCAAAGACGATTTAAGCGGAAATAGTTCGGGGGCGGCTCCAAGCCCACCCTAAAAATATCAGCAAGGCGATCCCCAGCCCGACGGCCCAGCCGAACCAGAAAGGATAGCCTGTTTCTGGCTCCTCCACTCCTGCGGCCGTGTCGACATCTTCAAGTTCCGGAAGCGAGGCACTGGCGGTGGTCGCCGCCGGTGTCCCTGCCAGTTTTTGCCATGATCCTTGGGGCTCGCGGAGCAGGTTCATGGCCTCGGGGGTTTTTCGGGACTGCTCGGCGTAAAGACGCAGGGCCGAGGTCACCTCATCCTTGGTGGGCACGGTGCCGTCCTTGGGTAAGGGGAGAACTCCGACCACCAAGGTTCTCCCGACCAGGGAAAGTTTGCCTTCCGGGTCAGTGATTTCACAGAAATCCGCCTGCATCTTGACGGTTTGAGCTGTGCGTACTTGGAGCGGCTCCCCGGGCTTGGCCCGAAAGAGAACCACCTTGGGCCCGGAAGGTTCCTCTTTTTTTGTCACCGCGGCTCCAAGCGAAGGACTGGGCTGGGGTTTTATGGATTGCTGGGGTTTTGGTGTTACCACCAGAGAGCCGGAGGCCGTTTCCGTGTCCGCTAGTACCGAGCTGGGATCAGATGCGGAAGAGGCTGAGTCGACCTGAATGTAGTAAGGTGCTTTTTGGGTAATGGTGCTTGGCAGTACCGCTCCGGATTCGTGGCCGGAAAAAGTGCCTTCGAGCCAACGACCAGAAGAGGATGGAAGATTCATCGTCTTTGCCAATTTGGCTGAGTCAGCCTCCGGAACGCGGAGCAGGATTTTTCCCTCCTCTTGATTGGGTCGACCCGTCACAGCCTCCATCCAAACAAAAGCTTTGTCGGCCGCCGTCAGCTCCGGAACCGGGGTTAGGGAAGCTACCCTCAGGCGTATTTCCTTCCCCAGGTACTCGTGGGGGGCGCTCTGATAAAAGTTGGCGGTGCCCTTTTCGGCCGCCCCGGCAAGCGAAACCCCGAAACCCAGGAGAATCACAAAGAAGCAGTTCATATTATCAAGGAAGCACAGGTTCCCATGATTTCAACGGGCTGATTAAGGCTGAAGAATCTTGCTTGAGAGCCGGGCAATTCCATCCTGGGCAATTTCGCTATTGGGGTAGTCCTGCTGAGCCCGCAGATACCAAGCCAAGCTTGAGCCAAGCTGCTGTTTTCTCTCCATTTCCTGTGCGGTCCGCACGCTTCGGACGAACTCTGCAGCCTGAGTGGTGAATTCCGCCCGGGCTTGGTTGAGTTTTGGGTCGTCCGGATAATCCGCGAAACCCTGCTCCACGCTTTCCCATGCACCGGCCGCATCCCCGCGCTTGGCCAGTTCCGTGGCGCGGAGCAGAGCGGCCTCGGCCAGCTGGACCTGATCCAGCACCTGTTTGAGCTTTTCCTGTTTCGCCGGGTGAAGGGCGGTGGCGGCAATAAACCGAACCTTATCGTCGAAGATTTGGCGAAAATTCTTCTGAGCATGAAGGCTCTCAAAGTCATTGAGGGCCTGCTGCTGAACGTCGGTCTGGGTGAAAATGGCCCCCGAGACTTCCGCGAGGGCAGGATTTCTGGGCCAGATTTCGGTCGCCTGCCGCAACTCCGACTCCAGCGTGGTCCGATCTCCGGAGGCAGCTGCCGCCCGGGCTTTGGCCAGGTGGAGAGCGCTGACGGTCCGCGCGGTTTCAATCGCCGCCATGGGCTTGGCGCTGTCGAAATCCCGACTGAGAGCCTCGAGTTCCCGAACCAGCGCGCCGGCACGCTCGTAGTCTTTCACCTCCAGAGCGGATAAAAGCTGGTTGGTTTTACGTGTAAATTCGAGCACCTCCCGTTTTTTAGCCCGGGGAAGAAGCCGGATTTCCGGCAGATATTCCCCAATGGCAAACGCCTCGCTCAACCGCTCCGCCGCGCTCTTAAGCTCGCTTTTTTCCAGGAGGAATGAAAACGACTCCACTCCCTCCCGGACATCTCGAATCGCTTCATTGGCCAACGCGTCCAGCTGGCCGAGGGTTTTTGGGAGTTTGGCAAGGTCCCCGAACGAATCCTTATTTTTTGCGGACTGACTGCTGGCGTAGTCATCGGCCACCCGAAGCTGGTTGTCACCATCTCCGAAAAGGGCCCGGTAAAAGCGGTTTCCCAGGAGAACGTGCTCAAAGCGGCGCTGCAGGAAGAGCTGGGCAATCAGGGCTTGGAATTCAATCT
Organism: Methylacidiphilales bacterium; assembly: GCA_040397305.1. Lineage (GTDB taxonomy): Bacteria > Verrucomicrobiota > Verrucomicrobiia > Methylacidiphilales > Verrucolacustridaceae > Verrucolacustris. The sequence continues at coordinate 14,979 of JBBAWG010000006.1, forward strand.
TCGCCTGAAGACGCAAAGCCTCTTTTTTGACCCGATTTCCCGCGATGGAGGCATTGACCTCACCGAGCTCGGTCAGCAAAGGCTGCATTTTCATGTCCCGCTTGAGATTCTGCTCCCGATTCCACTGTTCGGCTGCAGCCGGATTTTTCGGGGCGGGCCCCAGCAGGCTGCTATCGGCGGCAAAGCGGGAATTCCATTCCAGGGTATCCTTGCGCCTGACTAAGTTGCGGTTTTGGTCGTCAATTTTAGTCACTTCCTGCTGGGCGAGGAGAACGCCGAAAATGGCGTCATCCAGGGAGTTGCAGAGCTCAGCATCCGGCTCGTAGGAAGATGCCTGGGGAAGGATGGCCCAAGCTGTGCGAAAATTCTCTTTTGAAGCTTTGGCAGGGGAGAGGAGGTCCAGCATTTCCCTAAACTGCTCGCGATAACGTTTGGCGTCGGCACTCGTTTCTTCCTCTGCGTTGAGATACTTTTCAAATCGGGCGCGATACACCCGCTGATCTTGGATGTTCCAAATTTTTCCGTCCCAGCTCATGACTTCGGATCCCGGATCAAGCATCGGAACATCCTTGCCGAGAAATCCGCCTTGGGAGGTAGGGGAAGAGGCTGGGGCAGGGGCCGGGTTGGGGGCGCGACTTTCCCCTTGGACGGAAGCTGGGCTCTGAGGCCTTCCCGTTCCCATTCCCATGAGGAGTACGGCTCCCAGGATGCAGACCGTTCTCATGCTTTCGTCATCTCCTCAACCAGTAATAGACCTGCATCGTTTACGCGGACCTTGATCCGGTATTTTTGTCCTTTTTGTATGTTCACTTCCCGATAATCCGGTGGCACAAGAATGGGAACGGGGAGTTCGCGCCCTCCCGAACCCAGCCGCAAACCGAACAGGCGGCCTTTTTCGGGGCTGGAGCCCAAGGAGTTGAGGATGACCCCCTCTAACTGATAGGTGTTTCCCCGTAGGCTGTTGGCATTTTCAAGATAGTCTTCGGCCTTAAGCTTTTCGAGGGTTCGGTAGGGGTTGGCTTCTTTCTGAAAAAAGTATGCTCCCGCGATTCCTAGTACCCCAAAAAGGGCGAGGAGCGCAAACCAGAGCCCGGACTGGGTTTTGGGCTGGGCACGACGAGCCATCCCTTCAGCCTATCCGAAGCCCCCTCGAACGGGCAAATTATCGCCACTCGCTTCGGCGGATTCCGAGGTAAGCCAAAACCAGGCCAAACGCCAAATGCAACGACAGGATCCACCAAGAAACACCTTCTCCAGCCAGCGGCGTATCCGTAATGGCACGGACCAGATCATAGAATCGAGTATCCCGAAGAGTCTGCAGGTATCCCGACCAGGCCCAATAGGCACTGATCAGAGGGCGGGTGACCATGCCAAGAAATTCCGGCAATGCGAGGATCGCTCCCGACAAAGGGAGCTGGAATCCGACGAGATAAAGGCTCCCTAAGGAGGCTTGTTCGCTGGAGGAGCTCCAACTGGAGATCGCCAGACCCAGGGAAGTCATGGCCCCGGTGATCAGGAAAAAAGGCAGAAATTGATGAGCCAGATCGCCGGGGAACTGGCAGACCGCCCGGACAAAAAGCGTCATCCACGCAGATTGAACAAGAACGAGAATAGAAAAAAAGGCGGTCATGCCCAAGAGGGCCGCACCCGGGCGCAGGCCGGCCAGTTTTTCCTTTTCCAGAATCGCCCGCTCGCCCACCACCTCCCGCGATGAGTTATTGGCTCCCATGAGCGCGAGCAAGATCACCTGGAACATGGCTAGTCCGCTAACCAAGGTCCCCACCCGGCTGGACTGTACGGTGAAAGCCAAGCTCTCCCGCAATTGTTGGACGATGTTGGTGTCCGGGTTCATATCCATATTCCGGACGGAGGGAAGGCCTTGGTAGGCAAAGACCGCCACCACTGCGGGAAAGATCAACAATAAGGCCAGCTGAAGAAAGACCTGGGCTGGATCGCGGAGGAAAAGGCGCATCCTCCGGGAAAACCATGTCTGAGCCTGGGAAAACATTCCCGGCAAAACCGTCTTCCCGGGCTCTTTCAGGGAGAGAATCTGCTCGGCGAGATCCTCAACCTCCGTCTCCAACTCAAAACCCAGTTCCGCGGGGGAGGAGATCCATTCCGAGGCCCAATCTTCGGGCTCCCTTCGAACGAGCGCGGGATAAATATCCTCCGGTGAGTCCACATTAAAATACCCGGATAACCCTGCAGGGTGGGCGGCGTAGGCCAAGCGGCCACCCGTCAGCACGGTGACCGAATCATATTGGGAAAGCCAACGGAGGCTGTGGGTCACCAAAAGAACCAGCCGACCCTGCTCTCGAGCCAGCCTCGCCAGTAGTTCGGTCATCTCCTCTTCGGATTTTGGATCGAGGCCGCTGGTGACTTCATCAGCCAGCAAAAGATTCGGCTGGGTGGTCAATTCCATGGCCAGGCCCAAGCGACGGAGCTGACCGCCTGAAAGAACTCCTGCACGGCGATCCGCAAGACCGGACAATCCCGTTTCTTCTTCGACTTTGGCAATAATTTCTTCCAGTTCCTGCGCCGGGGCGATCCGACGGAGGCGGGCGGCATAACGTAGATTTTCGCGCACGGTCAATTTCGCCTGGGCGCACGTAAACTGGGGAACGTAACCAATCTCACTTGGAAGGAGGTCCTCCTTCTCAAGATCTCGTCCTTGCCAGGAGATGGATCCTTGGGTGTGAGGGAGGATTCCCGCGATGACCTTGAGAAGAGTGCTTTTACCGCAGCCTGATGGGCCAACGATAGCCCCGAAATGCCCAGCCGGAAGCTGAAGGTGGATCTTGGAAAGCAGGGGGTTTCCTGCGGTTGGCACCTCCACCCCAATTGCGTCCAGCCTTAGCATCCTTCCAGAGAATCCCCCGAACGGAGGAAAGGCAACGATGAAAAAACTCCAAAATCGGACCTCCATGCCCTTACATAGAGGAATGTCCGCTGCTTCTGCCGGGAAAAGGGGGTTCCTATGGATTCTGGGAGGACTTTTCGCCGTCCTGCTTGTCCTGGGGGTAGCTGGGGCGGTCGTCCTCCCAGTCTTGGTGGTGAAGTGGCTCGGGGGAGATGACTTTCGGCGGATGGCCTCGAAGCAGATGTCCGAGTTTCTGAAAACGGAAGGTGAACTTCAGCCCTTGGAATGGTCCTCCTTTTCTGTTTATTCGGCCGGGTTCGCCAGTCGCACGGATGCTCCGGGTCCTTGGCTTTGGAGTCTGCAGGAGCTTCGGACAGAGATTTCTCCGCGCCTCCTTTTGGACCGCATTCTTCGTTTTTCCGAGATCTCGATCGACAGCTTGACGATTCGCCCGGGAACCCGGCCGACGTTGCCCCTCCCGCCTCCCGAGGTGGCAGCCTCGTCACCGCCAAGCTCCCCGGATCTTTTTCAGGATGTTCAGGTCGGCAAGGTGGAGATTCGATCTTTTAGTCTCGAGCCCGGTGTATCTACTTCTGGTTGGGGAGCACGGCAAATTCAGATTACCATCCAACCCACGAAGCAGCGGACCGACTTCACTCTGCAGGGCGGGGAGGTTTTGACCCCATTTCCCTGGATGGGGAATCTTCAGCTTGGGAACGCAAAAGGACGTTATTCCGATCCCACCATTTTTCTAACCTCCCTGGAGGGCAAGTCTTCCGCTGGGGGAAGTCTGCAGCTTTCTGGGGAGTACACCGGGGGTGCAGCTCCGCGGGCGCAAGGGCGGCTCAATTGGGACCGCTGGTCGATTCCTGGAGGAAAAATCGGTGTCGGACTTTTCGAAATCCCCGCCCGGATGTCCGGGGACTTTGTGCTGCAGGAGTTGCGCCCTGGTGGGCCCGTGGGACAAGGTCAGGTACGGTTGGTCGATGCGCGACTCGAGCCTGGCAAGGGTTCGGAGACGATTCTGGGTCTGCTGGGAGCCTTAACAGGGGAGCCCCGTCTCCGCGGCTGCCCCCTGACGACCGCCCAAGCGCAGTGGTCAATGCAGCCCGGAATTTACCATGTGCAGAAAATCCTCGCAGAAGCGCCCGGCCTGCTTCGTGCGACCGGCCAGGTCCGGGTTACCGGCCAGAACTTAAGTGGACAAATTTTACTGGGACTGGAGCGAAATCTCGGCTCCAAGGTGAATGCGCTCACCGGAGGGGAATGTTTTCGACGGGAGGAAAACGGTTATTTCTATGAAACGATCAATCTCACCGGAACTCTGGATAACCCGCAAAACGATCTGAAGACCAAGCTCACCTCCGCCATGGCGCGCACGGCGATTCGAACCGGGGCGCAGATCCTGGAAAAGGCGGCTGGTTCTCAGGGCGGAGACAATGCCGCCAAGGCGGCCGGACAGATTCTAAATTCCCTTTTTGGTGCGCCGCCCAAATAAGTCAGTTCAGCACCTCAAACGTGTCGTCGGAAGAGCGTCCCTGGAAGCGTTTCAGGAGGTGGTCAAAGAGTTTTCCGAGGGTCTCACGGTCGGTGATCCGGTATTCAATCACTTTGGCATGGCTGGTTTCAGGGAATTTCTTTACCACCGAATTGGTCGCTGTCTTGGCCGCGCCAGGAGCCCTTGAGGCAATTTCCTCTGCGACGCGACCCATGCCATCCGCCAGGGACTGTCCCGGCAGCCCGCCAGTATCGGTGGAGGGCTTTTCCAGTACATAAAAACGGGCCTGTGTGGAGCCCCGTGTCGCCACCGTCACTTCCACCACCCGTAAGGCCCCGTCGAGCAGGTACTCGTGTTGACTGACCGAATCGATCGCACCGAGGGAAACGGAGTAGTAGTTCCCGTCGGAAAATTTGCAGTTCCATAAGGAAAGGCGGCTCGTGGTGACCGGAGCGTTGGTGGGCGTCTGGGCCCAGAGCGCCGCGGATCCAAGCCAGGCGGCGAGAATCAGAAATCTCATCCGTAGCTTTTAAAGAATTTCTTTTTGTCTTCTCTAGGATCCCCCGGAGTGGGCGTGGAGGACTGGGGTTTTTCCGGCGGTTCCTCCCGGACGACGGACTCAGCGGGCTCCATTTCGTCTTCCAGATCGGGCATTTCCATCTGGGGACTGCGGTCTGGCATCATGGAAGGCGGCGTTCCACCACTGGCTTCCACAAACGCCATCTGGACCTGCTGGAGGGCCTCTTTAAGGATTTTCTCCTCTTGTGGATTCAGGTTGCCTTGGGTTTTGAGGGCAATGAGGTCCAAATGGTCGATCATCATTTTGGCTGCCTGCAAATTCGGCGGCAAACGCTCGCCCTCAGGAGTCGGGATTCGGCCCAGGACGTACAGGATGTTTTGGGCCTGCACCATGATGAACTGGACGAACTTCCGCGTTGTCTCGGTGCTGTTCGCCGGGTTGGTTTTTTGGAACTCGGCCATGGGGAAACTCCGAAGTCTACTCCGTGTCGGAGCGGGATGCCGTCTGGGGGGAGCGCTTGCGGTCTGTTTTCGTGGGGGCAGGGGACTCAGTGCGGGATCCGGACTTCTTCGTGACCAGCTCGGCCTTTTGGGGCCGGAACGGCAATTCAAACGCATCGGCGAAAGACCAAAGCTCTTCAAAGTCGTCGAGCTTGTCGTTCTCGCTCTTCCCCAAAACGCCGAGGCTCACCAACTGAAAAACGATCTCCCCGACATCGGAGCAGTTCACGATACCCCACTCCTCCAGGACGGTCTTGGTAAGAGGGCCATACTCCTCCAGGGCCAAATCCCGAAAACCCTCCAGCAACTCCTTGCCAGTCACGTGGGCGGGGCCATCCGCCTCCCCACGCTTCAATTTTCTCAAGGAGTGATCCAAGGACCTCCGGATAAAATGGTACCCCGCCGGGGCGTACCTCGGATTTTCTTCGCGAAGCTTGGCGATTGCCTGATCCATCGACAGATGGGCCATAAGGGGAATTATGGCTGATTTATGGCGAAATGTCCACGGGTCACCCCTGATGGGCATAAAATTTTAAAAGAGAAATCGCAATTACCAGAAACCCGACCCCCAAGAGAATTTTTCGCTCCCTCGGGCGCAGAAGAAGCCGTTTCATCCTAAAATCAAGTTTACGAGACGGCCGGGCACCACAATCACCTTTTGGACAATTTTTCCTCCGCACCACCCCTCGAAATCGGAATGCTTTCGGACCAGAGTCTCGACGAGCTCCTTGGGAGCCTTGCTCGGCACCGTGATCCGGCCTCTGAGCTTGCTGTTGACCTGCACGGCAAGTTCCGCCGTGTCCTCCTCCAGATCCTCTTTTCGGAAGGTCGGCCAAACTGCCACGCTGACGAGTCCTTTACCCCCGAGTCGTGCATACACTTCCTCCGCCAGATGGGGGGCAAAAGGTGCCAGCAATGTCGCCAGCTGAAGCACGGCCGATTTGGGGCGCTTTTCAAGGCCGGTGAGGTGGTTCACCAGAACCATCAGCGCCGAAATAGCCGTGTTGAACTGCAGCTTTTCCAGGTCCTCCGTGACTTTCGCCGTTGCCTTGGCCAGGGCCCGCACGGTCTCAACCGCAGGGGCCTCTTCGGAGAGAGCGGGGGAGGGAATCCAATCGCCCGACTCCGTCTCCTCCGATGCGAGACGCCAGACTCTGGCCAGAAACCGCACAGAACCTTCCATCCCTTTGGAACTCCATGGCTTCATCTGCTCCAACGGCCCAAGAAACATTTCAAATACCCGCAGGGCATCCGCCCCATGCTCCCGGATCACCTCATCAGGATTCACCACGTTGCCGATAGATTTCGACATTTTGCGGTTATCCTCACCCAGGATGATTCCCTGGTTCACCAGGCGCCGGAACGGCTCGGGATGTGAAACCAGCTTTAGGTCGAACAACACCTTGTGCCAAAACCGCGCATAGAGCAGATGCAGTACCGCGTGTTCCGCGCCGCCCACGTAAAGATCCACGCCGCCTCCCGCCATCCAGTACTTTTCCGCCTCGGGGCTCCACGGTCTTCCGTCATTCCTTGGATCGCAGAACCGAAGATAGTACCAACACGATCCCGCCCATTGCGGCATGGTGTTCAACTCGCGCGTTCTTCCGTCCGGTATTTTTCTCCACGCCTCCGCTTTGCCGAGTGGAGGCTCGCCCGAGGCGGTGGGCTGGAAATCGGCCAGTTCTGGAAGGGTTAGGGGAAGATCGGTTTCGGAAAGCGGCTCATGTTGGTCGCCCTTCCAAAGGATGGGAAAGGGCTCCCCCCAGTACCGTTGCCGTGAAAAGAGCCAGTCCCGCAACTTGTATCGCACCTGTCGCCGACCCAGGCCCTTCTTTTCCAGCCACTCGGCCATCGTCGCCTTGGCGCTCGGCGTCTTGAGTCCGTCGAGAAATCCGGAATCGAAATTCACCCCATCTTCCGTGAAGCAGTCCGGAGCGGATGCGGACTCCGGCCGGATCACCTTGCGGAGGGGCAGCCCATAAGTCTTGGCAAATTCGAAATCCCGCTCGTCATGGGCCGGCACCGCCATCACCGCACCGGTGCCGTAAGTCGCCAGCACATAGTCCGCCACCCACACCGGGATTTTCTCCCCGTTGACCGGATTCACCACCCTTGCCCCGAGAGGAACCCCCGTCTTTTTCTTCGTCAGCTCGGTGCGTTCCAGGTCGCTCTTGGCCGAGCTCTCCTGGACATACTTTTCCACCGCGGCCTTCTGGCCTGGGGAGGTGAGGGGGGCTACCAGCGGGTGCTCAGGCGCCAACACCAGATAGGTTGCCCCGAACAGCGTATCCGGCCGCGTGGTGTAGACCGGGATCTTTTGCTGCGACCCGTCCACTGGAAACACCACCTCCGCGCCCTCGCTTTTGCCGATCCAGTTCCTTTGCATCTCCTTGAGTGAATCCGGCCACTCCAGTAAATCCAGGTCCTGCAATAACCGCTCCGCATATGCCGTGATCTTGAGCATCCATTGGCGCATGGGCCGGCGCTCGACCGGGTGACTGCCGCGCTCGGAGCGGGGCCCCTCCGGGGTTGGTAAAACTTCCTCGTTGGCCAACACCGTCCCGAGAGCGGGGCAGTACCACACCGGGGCCTCGGCCACGTAAGCCAACCCCTTTTGATACAGCTGAAGAAAGATCCACTGGGTCCAGCGAAAATACTTTGGGTCCGTTGTGTCGATCTCGCGTTCCCAATCGTAGCTGAACCCCATCGCCTGGATCTGTCTCCGGAAGTTGTCGATGTTCTTGGCTGTGGTGATCCGCGGATGGGTTCCCGTCTGTACCGCGTGCTGTTCGGCCGGCAGCCCGAAGGCATCCCAGCCCATGGGGTGCAGGACATTCATTCCGCGCATCCGACGATACCGCGCCACAATGTCCGTGGCGGTGTAGCCTTCCAAATGGCCCACGTGCAGGCCCGCGGCGGAGGGGTAGGGGAACATGTCCAGAATGTACGCCTTGGGTTTTTCTGATCCTGGTTCTCCTGGTTGGGCTGCCCGGAAGCAGCGCGCCTTGGCCCACGCTTTTTGCCAGCGGGGCTCGATCTCGGCGAAGGGGTATGCGGCGCGAGTTGGCATGGTCTTGAAACCGCGATAGTAAACGCCATCCCCCATGCCAAGTCGAACTCGGCCCGTCCTTTGGATCGCCACCCGCAATCGGGGTAAAACCCGGGAATTTTCCCGGCTTCTCCGTGGGGTCTGCCGCGTTCGCGACCTCCATGGGTTGCCGAACTTTCCCGAGATCCGCGAAACCGGCAGAACCTTTGCGGCTAACGCGCGAATTAAGGCCTGTGCCCTTAGTCGGGCTCTTCCTGGGTATCCCATCCTAGCCGATGACAGTGGTTTGGTAGTTCCGGGCTTGAAAGGACGGCCCGGGGTCTATTCCGCCCGTTTTTCCGGCCCGAAGGCCACGGACCAATCGAACCGTGCCAAGCTGCTTGGCCTTCTTAAGGGCAAACCTGGAGCCTCCCGGCAGGCTTATTTTGAGGCCTCCTTGGTGGTCGCTCAAAATGGGGTTGTTCTGGGGGCGGCTTCCGGCCGGGTTTGGGGCCGGGTCACCAAGGAGGAGTCAGGGGCCGGGGGGTTTGGGTACGACTCTGTCTTTCAGCCGAAAGGATATAAAAAGACCTTCGGACAACTGCCATCCGGCATCAAACATCGGATCAGCCATCGGGCGAGGGCAGTAGCTAAGCTAAGAAGCAACTTAAGCAGGTTTCTTTCACGCTCAGCAGTGAATCATTATATTTGATACAATATTTATTGTGCGACAAATATAGCTAAGGAGGTTTCCGCGCCAAGTTGGTTCTTAATGGATGAACCCCCATCTCTTCGAGAACGGCCAATACACAAACGCCCCCTTGCCGACCAAGTTTTCAGCCGAAACCGGTCCCCAACCGCGGCTGTCGAAGCTGTTGGGGCTATTATCGCCCATCGCCCAGTAGTCTTTTCTGGGCACCTGATAGATATCCTCCGGATTCGTTAAAAAAGTCGGTCCCAGAGTATACCCAGAATATCCATCTTTTTGGGCGGCGACTCGCTGGCAGGCCCAATCTTGGGCCGGCTGACCATTAACCCAGAGAACCGGAGGCCGGATTTGGAGCTGATCCCCGCCGACTGCCACGCACCGTTTGATGTAGTATTGAGAGCCTTCAATGCCACGCAGTCGGAGCCCGGTTTCAATGCCGTCGATTCCGTCGGTGGTGAAAACAAAGGTTTCTCCGCGTTGAGGTTTCCGTGTCTGGTAGACCACTTTGTTCACGAAAAGATGATCCCCGCTGGCCGAGCTGAAATTCGCCAGGGTTTCACCCGCCTTGACCCGGTCTCCCGCGCGGACCTTAAGGCCGCCTTCGCGCGCTTGCTGTAAGCCGGTCCAGACGCTCTCCGTCCATCCGTCGGCCACAATTTCGGTGGTCGTCCACGGAATCAGGCCGAACAGTTTACCTTCCCGCACGGATTCAATCGTGCCGTCCTTGGGGGCGACCGCCCGATGCCACCCCTTGCCCGACCAGACCAAGTCAAAAAAACGCACGGGCCAGGCAGGCGGGGGCCTACTTTCCGGCTCATTGAGAATTCCCAGCAAAGTTGGGCGCATGGAGTGGGTCGGAATCTTGAACGGCTGGAGAAAATAGGCCCGCACGCCCAAGGCCAAGGCAATGGCGACCAAGGCCACCTCGGCATTCTCCCTTTTTCCATGATGCTTATCCGTCCGAAGAAGGTCGCCGTACTGGGTTTCCAGTCGCTTCAAAGCATCCCCTCTTCTCTCGGCCGAGATGGTCCAAGCCAGTCCATCCTTCGCCGTCTTGCGGCCTTCGCGCAGCCGGGAGAGGGTTTTTTCTGGAAGGACATCCCGGCCGTAACGGATCCGCTTCCCCAGGAAATGCTCGATCGCCCGCAGGTGTTTTCGCTCCTCCCTCGCTTGACCCAGGAAAAACATTTTAATCCCCGAACGCCTTAAGCACCTGCAGAAAAGCCTCCTGCGGGATATCCACTTTGCCAAACTGCTTCATCCGTTTCTTTCCCTCCTTCTGCTTTTCCAAGAGCTTACGTTTCCGGGTAATGTCACCGCCGTAGCATTTGGCCGTCACGTTCTTTCCAAAGCTCTTCACATCCTCACGGGCCACCACTTTTCCACCAATGGCAGCCTGCAGTGCCACCTTGAACAATTGCGGCGGGATCACCTCCTTGAGTTTGGCGGTCAGGACACGACCCCGGGAGGCAGCCTTGTCCCGGTGCACGATACAGGAGAAGGCATCCATGGGTTCTCCGTTCACCAGAATCTCGAGTTTCACCAGGTCATTCGCCCGGTACGGTCCGTGCTCGTAATCCATCGAGCCATATCCCCGGGTGATCGATTTGATCCGATCACTGAAGTCCACCAGGATTTCGTTCAGCGGAATCTCCGTGGTCAACATGACCCGTTTGCCGTCCAGCGACTCGGTTTTTTGGACATCCCCCCGCTTCTCCCGGACCATCGCCACCAGGTCGCCAATATTCTCGTTGGGGCAGAGCAGATAAACCGTCACCATCGGCTCCCGGATTTCCTCGATCAGGCTCGGGTCCGGCATTTGCACCGGATTCTCCACATTCAGCACTTTTCCGCTGGTCAGATGGACCTCGTAAATCACGCTCGGATACGTGGAGATCACCTCCATATCGAACTCCCGGGCGAGCCGCTCCTGAACAATCTCCATGTGCAGGAGTCCCAGAAACCCGCAGCGGAACCCAAACCCCAAGGCCGGAGAGCTTTCCGGGGTGTACACCAGGGCCGAGTCATTGATCTGGAGCTTGCCCAGCGCCAGCTTCAGCTTTTCGAAATCGGCCGAGTTGATCGGATAGATTCCGGAAAACACCATCGGCTGCACCTTGCGGAAACCGGCCAACGGCTCCTTGGCTGGTTTGAGTGCGTGGGTGATGGTGTCTCCGATATCGATTTCCGCGGTGGTCTTCAGATTGGCGACCAAGTATCCCGTATCGCCCGGCCCCAATCGTTTCCCCGGAGTTAGTTTGGGACTAAAGGTTCCCACCTCTTTGGTTTCATACTTCCGACCGCTCTGCATCAACTGAATCGGCGTGCCCGGCGTGATTTCTCCGGAGATCACCCGGACATAGGCAATCACCCCTCGGAACGTGTCGAAAACGCTGTCGAATACCAGTGCCTTCAGATCCTGCCCTTCCGCGCCCTTGGGCATGGGCAACCGGTGAACGATAGCCTCCAGGACCTCCCCGATCCCCTGCCCGGTCTTGGCGCTCACCAAAATGGCCTCCTCGGCCGGGATCGCGAGGATCTCCTCCAGTTGACGCTTCACCCCGGGAATATCCGAGGACGGAAGATCGATTTTGTTGATCACCGGGATGAGGGTCAGCCCCTCCTTGTTGGCCAGGTGCACGTTGGCCACGGTTTGGGCTTCAACCCCTTGGGCTGCATCCACCACCAAAAGAGCCCCTTCGCAGGCGGCCAGAGACCGGGAAACCTCATAGGCAAAGTCCACGTGGCCGGGAGTGTCGATCAGGTTCAGGCGATACTTCTGCCCGTCCTTGGCGGTGTAACTCAGGGTGACGGGATGGGCCTTGATGGTGATCCCCCGTTCCCGCTCCAGATCCATGGAGTCCAGCAACTGAGCCTGCATGTCGCGCTCGGCAATGGCCCCGGTCGTCTGCAGAAGCCGGTCCGACAGCGTCGTCTTCCCGTGATCGACGTGGGCAATGATGCAGAAGTTGCGGATGAATTTGGGATCCATGAAGAACAGTCCCGGCCTCAGCCCGAGACAGTGGCAGACTGGGCGGAAATCCTCAGGTTCGCCACAGCCTTCTTCAAATCCGGTTGCCGAAAAAGAGCCGTTCCTGCCACAAGAATATTGGCTCCGGCACCCACACAGGAGCGGGCCGTCTCATCCCCGATGCCGCCGTCCACCGTGATATCGACATCGTAATTTTGCCGCAGGATAACCTCTCGCGCCTCCCGGATCTTGGGCAACACTTCCCCAAGAAAGGCCTGTCCGCCAAAACCCGGATTCACCGTCATCAGAAGCAACTGCTGAATTTTCGGTAGAAGCGGAATCGCATGTTTGAGCAGCGTGGGTGGGTTGATGGCCAGGCCCACTCGGCAACCCATTTCGCGGATTTGATCCAGGGTTCGGGCAACCGTATGTCGCGCCTCGAGATGGACATTAAGACAGTCCGCTCCTGCCTCCACGAAGTCGCGCGCATACCGGTCGGGTTGCTCGATCATCAGGTGGACATCCAGTGTCACGTCCCCCATGACCTTCCGCAGCGCTTTCACCATGTTGGTTCCGAAGGAAATATTCGGAACAAAGTGGCCGTCCATCACGTCGATGTGCACCCACTCGGCGCCGCTGGCCTTGATTCTCTCGGCCTCTTCGTCGATTCGGCCCAGATCGGCAGCCAGGACGGAAGGAGCGATGATGAGGGGCCGACTGGTCATGTTACCGCTTTCCTTTCTCGATGATTTCCACCTCGTACCCCTCCGGGGCATCCACAAAGGCAAAGCGGGTTCCTCGGGAGGTCGTGGTTGGCCCATCCGTCCAGGGATAACCCATGGCGGCAGCATGCTTTCCAAAAGAATCGAGATCTTCCACCTCAAACGCCAGATGCACCAGGTCGGCCGGGCATTGGACCGGACCGGAAGCTGGGTAGTGACACAGCTCCAACATCTCTCCACCTGCTTCGGACTGCAGGAAAACCAGGGTGCTTCCCCGCGGAGAAACGCTTTTTGATATCTCCTTGAGGCCAAGGACCTGCTTGTAAAAATGCAGGTTCTTTTCGAGATCCTGAACCCGGAAGCGGGTATGCAGCCATTTACCTACCTTCATGAAGAGAGGTAATATTCCCTCTTCTGGGGCCTCCGTCGAATCGGAATCTCTCTTAAACCGTCTCGGCCTTGGGGTTTCGCTCCAGCAAGGCCTGCAGGGCCGCGGCGGGGGCCTTGCCTTGAAAGAGCACCGCGTACAGCTGGTCCGCCACGGGGGCCTCCACTTTCCGCTTTGCCTCGATCCGATGAAGGGCCTCCGTCGTCGGCACCCCCTCGCAGACGCCCTCCACGGAGGCCAAGGCTTTCTCTAGTTTGTCGCCGGCCCCTAGCCGCTCCCCAACTCGACGGTTTCGACTGGCTCGGCTGTATGCGGTGAGCATCAAATCCCCTACTCCGCTCAGCCCGTACAACGTTTCCTCCTTCGCCCCGAGTTGAACCGCCACCCGCACCATCTCCCGTAGGGATCTGGTGAGCAAACCCGCAAAACTATTTTCCCCCAGGCCCAGCCCCGCGCACATCCCCGCGGCTAAGGCATAGACGTTCTTCAGGGCCCCTCCCCACTCCACCCCGGCAAGGTCCGTTGTCCGGTACACCCGGCAATAAGGGCCATGCAGGATTTTCTGCACGGCTTCCGCGAGCGACTCCTTCTCGGCGGCGGCCACCAACGCGGTCGGCACCTTTTGCGTCAACTCCCCGGCCAGGCTTGGCCCGGAAACCGCCGCCACCGGCGCCTTAGGCCAAAGCTCCTTGATGATTTCACTGATTCTTTTTCCGGTCTCAATCTCAACTCCTTTGCTTAAACTCACGACCGGAACCGTTTGCGGTCCCAGGGTCTGTAGACAGGCCCGTACAGCCTGGGTTGGTACGGCCAAAAAAATCATCTCCGCCGGACCCGGCATCCGCACGTCATCCTGTTCCACCCAGGCGACGTCATGACCGCGGGCACGAATCAACTCCCCCACGGCGCCGCCCCACGCCCCTTTGCCAAGAACCACGATCTTCATTTCTTCTTTTTCTTTTTTCTTTTTCCCTGCTTCTCCAGGTCAAAAGAGTTTTCCACCCCTTGCCGCAGCCGCTGCAAGTTGTCCCGGTGCCGGTACCAAACCAAGGCTGCCAACGCCCACGCCACCCAAAGGAGCGCTGGCCGGCCCGGCTCCAGCCACATCACGAAAAAAGGGAAAGTCGTGGCCGCCAGAAGCGATGCCACAGAAACCGTTCTTTTGGCGGCAAACGTCAGGCCCCACAAACCGGCGGTCCAAACGAGGACAGCCGGGGCCAAACCCAGGAGAACCCCGGCAGAAGTCGCCACACCTTTGCCTCCTTTGAAGTTGAGCCATGGGGAAAAGACATGCCCAAGGACCGCCGCCATTCCTGCCCCAACCGTCCAACTGTCTCCCGCCTGCAGAAAATCCCGTGCCAGCCACACCGCCATCCAGCCCTTAAGCGCATCCAGGGCGAAAACGAGGTACCCCCACTTTTTCCCCATCACCCGCCCAACATTGGTGGCCCCAATGTTGCCACTCCCCCTGGCCTGAATATTCACGCCCTGGGACCGCGCCAGCCAATATCCACAAGGGAGAGATCCCAGGAGAAAACCAGCCCCTAACGCCAGGACAACTTCGATCATTCCTCTCGGCATGGGCGAAAGAGTGACAAAGGGCAAGGAAATCTCCTTCCTTTTTGATTTTGGAGGTGCCCCCTTTTTGGATAAGGTTTCTCCTTATGCCGGAGATTTCCTCAAGCCAGTTGGCAGGACCCCAGGCGGACTCTTTTCGCAAGGCCAAGGATGCTCTCTCTCGTCAAAATTGGGACTACATCCTCATGCTCGTCCCGCCAATTTTGGAGGCCAACCCCGGGTTTCTGGAGGGTCGAAAAGTCCTCCGGGCGGCCCAGATGGCCAAGGTCAAGGGTGCCTCCTCGTTGGAAAAAGGCATGGCCGGGGTGAAGATCGCCCCGATGGTGCTGAGCGCCAAATCCGCTGCCGGAAAGTCCCTCGGGGCTGGCCTGGCGAAGATCGAGGAGGCCCTTGCGATCGATCCCACCAACGGGCAGGCGAATGGGGCCTTGGCTGAGTTGGCCTTGAACCACGACCTTCCAGGCACGGCCATTTTTGCCTACGAAACCGTCCGGATCGCCAAACCGCAGGATACCGGAAACCTGCACGGCCTGGCGCGCGCCTATATCGCCGCCAAACAGATGTCCAAAGCGCGCGACACCTATCAGGCGATCCTCAACCTCAACCCTGCGGATGGCGAGGCTCTCAAGGGAATGAAGGACTCCAGCGCCCTCGTGGCCACCCAGGAAGGTGGATGGGAAAAATCCTCCGACTTCCGGGATTCCCTAAAAAGCAAGGAAGAGAGTCTGGCTCTGGAGTCGGCCGGCAAAGTGGTGAAAACAGCCGAGGCCGTCGCGGAACAGCTTGGTCGCCTCCATGCTCAGTTCGAAAAAGAGCCGCAGAATGTCAACCTCGCCAAGCAGATTGCCGAGCTCTGTGAACTTCAGGGATCGTTCGACCACGCCCTCCAATGGTTTCAGTTCGCCTATGACCTCACCCAGAAATCCGATCCGATCCTGGAGAAGAATGTCTTCCGACTTCGCCTTCAACAGTTGGACGCAGAACTCGAACAGGCCCGCGCATCCGGGGCCGAGGCCCCGGCGCTGGCAGAGATTGAAACGCGCCGGAAGTCGATCACCCTGGAAAGTGCGCGTGAGCGCGTGGCCCGCTACCCGAACGACCTGAACTACCGTTTCGAGCTCGGTGAAGCGATGGTCGATAACGGACTCTACAAAGAGGCCGTGCCGGAACTTCAGCAGGCCTTGCGCCAGCCCTCCGTTCGTCACAAAGCCCTCATTCTCCTGGGCCAGTCCTACCACCGGCGCAACATGCTGGATCTGGCGGCCAAGCAGTATGCCTCCGCCGCTTCGGAGATCGTGGCCATGGATGCGACCAAAAAAGACGCCATCTATTCCCTGGGCATCGCACTGGAGGAGATGGGGAAAAAGACGGAGTCCCTTGAGGAGTTTAAGAAGATCTACGAGATCGATAGCCAGTACCGGGATGTGGCCGATCGAGTTGAGGCGGCCTACCAGCAGACCTCCTGAAAAGGCGAAGGCCGGGCGGCATTCCCCGCCCGGCCCCCGTTCCGCGGAACCCATAAGCCGGATTCTGGACCCCACCGGATTTCTCCGGCGGCTTGGCAGCCATTTCTCTAGCCCGCCTTGCAGCGGACTCCGCCGACCGCCGAAGCGGCCCGCGGTGCGGCTCCAACCCGGGGATGTTCCGCTTGCGCGGAACGGGCGGATCACCCGTCTCCCCTGCTCGGCCTTGCACCCTTCGGGGTTTATCCCTTCGCCGGTTACCCGACGCAGGGGTGGGCTCTTACCCCACCGTTTCACCCTTACCCTGCTTCGCCAAAGCTACGCAGGGCGGTCTATTTTCTGTGACACTGTCCGTCGGTCATGGGTCACCCCAAAACCGCCCCCGGTTTCCCAGGGCAAAGTATCCTTTGGTGTCCGGA
This sequence comes from Methylacidiphilales bacterium, assembly GCA_040397305.1. Lineage (GTDB taxonomy): Bacteria > Verrucomicrobiota > Verrucomicrobiia > Methylacidiphilales > Verrucolacustridaceae > Verrucolacustris. The sequence goes on from JBBAWG010000006.1 coordinate 31,635, forward strand.
CTTTCCTCCCCCAAACCCGTTTCCAAGTTTGGGAGCGGCTGCCCAGGTTCCTAAAGAATCTTACAACCTTATGGCGGCAGTGACAATGCGGCGGAGGGCTAAAAGGTGGGGCGAAAACGCCCCCTATTCCATCCAGTTCAGAGGATTCCAGGTGAACAGGAGAATGATCTCAACGACGAGTGCCATCAGGAAGGTGGGTGCCAGTAGCGTCATGGCGAGGCCAATGGCGAAAGGGAGTCGAGGATCTTGGACCCTGTGCTTGGCCACCTGCCCGGCCACGGCCACGGTAATCCCGACGGCTAAAACGGATGCCGTTACAATCATCCCTGCATCTTGGAATTGCTGAAACCGAAGCGCAAGCCATCCTATGTCTGTGATCCGTGCCTTACTTTGGACCCTTGTGTTCCTTCCCCTGCCTTTGTTCGCGCAAAAGCTCAAACCCTGCCAACCCGACACCCCGACCTTCAGACTGGAAGCCCCCCTTCAGGCCACCGGACTGCAAATCGGAGGTGTGGAGGAATTTCCTGTTGGAATCTACCGCCCGATGGGGATGGATGAGGACGGCATCTACTATCTTTATGAAAAAACCCTCACCGCCAAACTGATGGCGGATACCGTTCAAGTCTCGGGCGGTCTTTTTCTCCCATCCGACCCGGATGACGACGCCCGGGGATGGTATTCGCTGCCGGACGGGGCAAAAAATGCGGTCATCGCTCCGGAACAGGGCGTGGACAGTTCTTGGGAGGGGGACCCCACTCTGCCGGCTTCGAACCCCTATCAGGCCGCGAATCTTTCCAAGATGCGGAAAAAAGTGGGCCTAAGCGACAAACCCAAACTGACCCCTGTTCCGGTCAAGCCCTAAGCTCCTTCAGTCGACGGGATTCCCTTTTTTGTCGATGGTCTGACTTTTCCCCGCAAGCCGCACCGTGGCTTTGCCGTTACGAAAATCCGAAGCTTCCTCAAAATTCGGCTGGATCACCATCGCGCCCTTGTTGTCGATATAGCCGAATTTACCCGCAATTCGGTCCTCGACCTGCACCCTTGCCAGCCCATCGGAAAAAGTTCCCGCCCAGGCGTATTTCTTTTCAAAAGGTTGGGTGCCGTCCGGCTTGATGTAGACCCAGGTTTCCTTCTCTCCAGGCGGGCCGGATTTTTGCGCCGGAGCCAACCCGGAGGAGAATGAGCCGATCTGGTCGTACTCCGGTTCCACCACCAGTTTCCCTTTCTTGTCGACAAAGCCCCATTTGGCGCCGTCCTTGACCCCGCCCAGGCCTTCCTGAAACGGGCGCGCCCAGTCATACTCTGCTTCGATCGCCCACCGCCCCTGACGGTCAATATAACCAAACTTGCCGGTCAAGCGGTCACCCTCGCTCGCCGGCGCCATCCCCTCGCTAAAATCTCCGGCCCAAGAAAACCGGGCGGGAATTTTCCAAGATCCATCCTTCCCGAGATAACCCCAGGAAGCCCCTTCCCGGGTTGCGGCCAACTCTTCAGAAAAAGCTCTTACCTCCCCGTACTTCGGTTCCACCAGCCAACTGCCATCGGCAGCCCGTAAACCCCATTTTCCGTTCTCCCCCTTCATGGGGGCCGCACCTCCGGAGAACAGATGGGCTTCGGGAGAATCCTCGGCCCGGAGCGAGAAGCTCACCACAGCCCAAAAGGTCATCCCGATAAGAAGCAAACGCATCATTTTCGGATAGAATCTGGACGCAAAGGGTCAAGGCGAAGCTGGCGCTTTTCCCCAAAGACCGGATGATAAGACATCATGAATCTGGTCCGCTTCCTGGCGATGGCTCTGGCTTTGGGGATGGGATCGTCCACCTCCCCGGCTCAGGACAGCTACTACGGGTCCGCCACGTACACCCCCCAGCAGCTTCATGAGCTTTTGGTGGGGCAAAATCGGGATGTTGTTCTACAAACCTTTGGCCGAATGCCGAACATCACCCGTGGACACGACTGGTTTTATGAAAACGTGGCTGTGTATGTGCCGGAGCGGGACCAATACTACACCCTCGCGGTCGTTTGCTTTTCCCAGGCGGACGGCAGGGTCTGGCAGGTGGTCTGCTACCCCCATTGAATCCTGCGCCGATTCCTTTAGTTTTCTTCAATGGTTCCTGCCCTTTTTCGCGCGCTTAGCACAGCGGTAGTGCGTCTCCTTTACACGGAGAGGGTCGGAGGTTCGAATCCTTCAGCGCGCATTCCCTTTTTCGTCTTCCTCCTTCTGGCTCTGTCTGTCCGTGCGGAGGAAGCCCCCACTCCCACCGTCCCCGGGCCCGTCTATGTCCTCCCCATCCAAAAAGAGATTCAGAAGGGTCTCGTGTATATCGTTCGACGCGGGGTCAAGACCGCCATGGAAAACAATGCCTCCGCCTTGGTTCTCGATATGGACACGCCCGGCGGCGAGGGAGAAGCCATGAAGGAAATCATGGGAATTATTGCCAAATTTCAACCAGCCGACCGGACTTTCACTTACGTGAATAAGGAGGCCTTTTCCGCGGGGGCTTTTATTTCCGCCGCTACCCGCCACATCTGGATGGCTCCGGGGGCCATCATTGGCGCCGCCTCCCCGGTCACCCTGGGTCAGGAGGGGCCCAAGGAACTCCCCGCCAAATTTGTTTCGGGCTATGCCGCCGTGATTCGGGCCGCGGCGGAGCAAAATGGCCACAATCCCGCGGTTTTTGACGCCATGGTCAACAAGCAGACCGGACTGAAGCTCGAGGGTCGGGAAATTGTCGCCAAGGGAGATATTCTCACCCTGACGACCAAGGAGGCCACGCAGCTGATCGGCCGTCCCGCCAAGCCTCTCCTCGCCGACGGAGTGGCCGACAGCCTGGAAACCCTGATTGAAAAACATGTCCAGCCCGGGGCCAAAATTGTCCGCGTGGAGCCCACAGGTTTTGAGGAGGTCGGCCGCTTCATCGTCTCCCTTTCCCCGCTCCTGATGGCGGCCGCGTTCCTGCTCGGCTACATCGAGTTCAAGACCCCTGGTTTCGGAATTTTCGGGCTCCTGGCCGCGATCTGCGGTCTGATTTTCTTTTTTGGCCACTACATCGCTGGTCTGTCCGGCTACGAAAATCTTCTCCTGATTGGTCTTGGGGTCGCCCTCATCGCCACGGAGCTCTTCCTTCTTCCGGGGACCTTTCTGCCGGGGGTCGCCGGTCTGGCTCTGTTGCTTTTCGGAATTCTGAATACCATGGTGGATCGCTATCCCACGGATCCGGCGATTCCCACCCTTCCTCAACTTCATCTGCCGGCCCTGAACTTTGCCCTTGGGCTTTTCGGTGGAATGACTTTGATTCTCCTGGCGGCCCGTTTTCTCCCCCGCTCCCCGCTCTTTCGGCCATTTGAACTGACTTCTACCTCTCCCAAGTTTCAACCGATCCTCGATGAACCTGCGCCAAGAGGTTCTTGTGGGGAGGCCTTAACCGATCTTCGTCCTAGCGGGCGCGCCAATTTCAACCATGGGGTTTACGATGTTTTGGCCGACGGCGACTTCATTCCCGCCGGCACTCCCGTTAAGTCTGTGGGCCGCGAGGGAACCACGACGCTGGTTCAGAGGCTTGAGCCATGACCCTTCTGCTTACGCTCCTGCTGGCCGGTGTGGCCCTGCTTCTCGCGGAAGTCTTTCTTCCGGGCATGGTCGCCGGCGTTCTCGGGGTGGTCTGTCTCTTGGGCGCCGCAGTGGCGGGTTTTGCTGAATTTGGTCCCAAGGTCGGCAGCCTGATTCTTCTTGGGGAGCTATTGGCTGGAACGATTCTAACCATCCTTTGGATGCGGTATTTTCCTAAAACGCTGCTTGGGAAAAAGTACATTCTTGATGCCTCTACCTCCGCCCATGCTCCGGCCGACACGGAAAGGTGGGTAGGCCGGAAAGGACTAGCTCTGACCGACCTTCGTCCTTCCGGTGCCGCTCGGATCGAGGGAGAAAAAGTAGATGTCACCACAAAGGGTGAACATCTGGAGGCGGGAACTCGAATTTGCGTGGTTCGCGTGGATGGGGCCGCGGTTTTTGTTCGCCGGGCCTAAACACCTTCTCCAGTCTTTTAGTCTATGCCCTTAATTCTTCTCATTGCTGCCGGGGTGGTCGCCCTGGTTTTTGGAATCGTCCTGCTCAACTTCTTCGGCCTTTGGCTCCGGGCCCTCACGTCCGGTGCGCCGGTCGGGATTCCGACTCTCATCGCCATGCGTTTGCGGGGCATTCCCAATTCCCTCATCGTCAATGCCCGCATCACCGCGGTCCGGGCCGGCATCGACGTCTCCACCGCACAATTGGAAACCCACTTTCTCGCGGGCGGCAACGTCGATCAGGTGATTCGCGCCCTCATCGCCGCCGACAAGGCCGGGATCAAGCTGGATTTCAACCGCTGCTGCGCGATCGATCTTGCCACTTCCGGCTCCGGCAAGACCGTCTTTGACGCCGTCCGGACCAGCGTCAATCCCCGCGTGATTGACTGCCCCGGCGCCAACTCCGGCAAGAGCACCATCGACGGTGTGGCCAAGGACGGGATCACCGTCCGCGCCCGCGCCCGCGTCACTGTCCGCTCCAATCTTGACCGCTTTGTCGGCGGGGCCACCGAGGAAACCATTATCGCTCGGGTGGGCGAAGGCATCGTGCGCGCGATCGGCTCCAAGGAAACCTACAAGGGTGTGCTCGAAAACCCCCAGGACATCTCCAAGGACGTGTTGAACCGCGGTCTGGATGCCGGCACCGCCTACGAGATCCTCTCCATCGACATCGCTGACGTCGACGTCGGTGAAAATGTCGGCGCCAAACTCCAGGCCGAACAGGCGGATGCCGATAAGCAGGTCGCCCAGGCCAAGGCAGAAATGCGTCGGGCCGCGGCCGTGGCCGTTGAACAGGAGATGCGCGCCAAGGTGGTCGAGGCCGAGGCCCAGGTGCCTCTGGCCATGGCGGAGGCTTTCCGCAAAGGCAACCTCGGGATTCTCGATTACCAGAAGATCCGTAACGTCTCCGCCGACACGGAGATGAGGGCGGCGATCGCCAAGGATTCGGGCAAGGCCGGCTCGAAATAATCCCCCTCCGCCATGGAGTGGCTCGTCCCGATCCTCTTTGTCCTCGCCAGCCTTGCGCAGTGGTGGATGCAGCGAAACCGGCAAGGGCAAGAGGAGCTTCCACCCGCGGAAAAGCCAAGCCGCTCCGGTCCTTCCCGCCGGGAGACGGAACCCCCGCAAGAGTTTGGCGACTTCGGAGACCTTATGGAGGCGCTTGGGCGGCGCCGGCACGAAGCCCCACCTCCTTCCGCGGAGCAAGTTGAGCCGCCGGTCCTTCCAACCCCACCGCCCCCATCGGCTCCTCTCCCGAAGCGCGAATCCGCCCCCGCGCCGCGTCCTGAACCGGTCATCATTTTCGAAACTCCTGAACCCTTGGCCGCGCCCGTCTTCACCCCATTCCCCGAGCCGAAAAGCGTCCCCATGCCAGCGGCCGCTGCTTTTACCCTCGGTGAGGATAAGCCGGGCGCACTCTTTCGTCCTTTCCCGTCGGCGAAAGAAGCCCAGCCCCTCTCCTCGCACCGTTGGGCCCACCAGCTTCGATCGGTGGAATCAGTCCGGGATGCCCTCGTGCTCTCCGAAATTCTCGCTCCGCCGGTCTCTTTGCGCTGAAATCGCCGCATGTCCAAAAAGAGCTCTTCCGGCCTGCCCGTCGCCCTCATCCAGATGGCGATGTCGCCCGATCCAAAAAAGAACCTGCCCGTCGCCATCGATCGGATCACCTCCGCCGCCAAGCAGGGTGCCCAGCTCATCTGCCTGCCAGAGCTGTTCCGCTCCCTTTACTTTTGCCAGAAGGAAGATTACCGGTGCTTTGAACTGGCGGAACCGATCCCTGGTCCCACCACCGATCTGCTCGCCAAGCTTTGCAAGAAACTCAAAATCACCCTCGTCTCCAGTCATTTTGAGGAACGGGCCGGCGGTCTCTATCACAACACCGCCGTCGTCTTTGGCCCGGACGGATCCATCCTGGGGACCTACCGCAAGATGCACATTCCGGATGACCCGGGGTTTAGTGAGAAATTTTATTTCGCCCCGGGCGACACCGGCTTTCACCCCATTCAGACCCCCGTGGGCAAACTAGGCGTCCTTGTCTGCTGGGATCAGTGGTACCCGGAGGCCGCCCGGCTGATGGCTTTGCGCGGGGCGCAAATCCTGATTTATCCCACCGCCATCGGGCTCGCCCGGACCGAGCCGCGGGAACTGCACAAGGTCCAGTGCGGTGCTTGGCAGACCATGCAGCGCAGCCACGCGATCGCCAACGGCGTCTTTGTTCTCTCCATCAACCGGACCGGCCGTGAGGACAATCTCGATTTCTGGGGCACCTCTTTTGCCTGCGATCCCATCGGCAAAGTTCTCGTCCAGGCCTCCCCCGATCGCCCGGAGACGATCCGTGCACATCTGGATCTGGATGAAATCCGAATCACCCGCCAGCACTGGCCCTTTCTCCGGGATCGCCGGGTGGACGCCTACCAGGGGCTGGATCAGCGCTTCCTAACTCCTTGAGTTCATCCAGCTCTTCCCTCGACTGGTCTCAGTACCGTTTTCCCGCGGAGTGGGAGAAGCACGAGGCCACCTGGCTGGCCTGGCCTCATAACGAAGGCACTTGGCCTGGCCTCATGGAACCGGTGCGGGAAACCTACCTTGAAATCATTCGCACCCTCATCCCTGGGGAGCGGGTCTACCTCTGCGTGAATGACTGCGCCGCCGCGGAGGAAGTGGGCGAGCGCATGCGGAAGGCGAAAATCCAGTCTCCCAACCTCAAGCTCGTGACCATCAAGACCGACGACGCCTGGCTCCGTGACAGCGGGCCCATCTTTATGCTGCACCGTAAAAAGGGATCTCCGACCCGGGTCGCCCATGATTTTGGTTTTAACGGTTGGGGGCAAAAGTATCAGCCCTGGGATTCTGACGACCGGGTCCCCCTCGCCGCCTGCCCCATGACGGACACTCCTTTTGAGACCCACGACTACATCCTGGAAGGTGGCTCCATCGACACCGACGGCCTCGACACGCTTCTGACCACGGAGCACTGTCTGCTGAACAAAAACCGGAATCCCTCGCTTTCGCGAAAGGAGATTGAGGCAAAGCTCAAACATTGGCTTGGAATGAAGCACATCATCTGGCTGGGGGACGGTTTGGAGGGAGATGATACCGATGGCCACGTTGATGACTTGAGCCGCTTTGTGGCACCCGGGGTGGTGGTGACGGCGGTCGAAAAAGATCCTCAGGATACCAACTTTGCCCCGCTCAAAGACAACTTGGAGCGACTCAAGAAAGCCAAGGACTCCCGCGGCCAGGCCTTGCGGGTTCTGGAGTTGCCGATGCCGCCCCGGAGCGATGGTCCCCACCATCGGAATCCGGCCAGCCATGCCAACTTCTACATCGCCAATTCCGCTGTGCTCGTGCCCGTTTTCAACTCCCCCACCGACCAGCCAACTCTGGATCTCCTGCGTCCCTTCTTTCCGGATCGCAAAGTGGTCGGAATCGACTGTTCCGCATTGGTCGGCGGCCTCGGGGCCATCCACTGCATCACCCAACAGATGCCTGCAGTCCAAGCCTAAGAAATTAGGTTTGTGGCATCGGGCTTTCGTGGACGCTAACGAAAGTTGAGTCTTCGCGGATCTCCCCCTAGGGTTGCAAATCATGAAGCCCCTTCGGATCGGCCTCCCTTCCGGGAGCCTTCAGGAAGCCACGCTGGAACTTTTCCGGCGTGCAGGGTTCAGCATTGGCGCAAACTCCCGCACGTATCGCCCGTCCATTGACGATCCCTCGTTTGAAGTCCGGCTCATCCGCGCGCAGGAAATCGCCGCTTACGTTCAAGATGGCTTCCTTGACCTCGGTTTGACCGGAACGGACTGGATTCAGGAAACCCGTGCCAAGGTTCATGTTGTTTCCACGCTCCGGTTTAGCAAAGCCACCGCGAAGCCCGCCCGCTGGGTGGTGGCCGTTCCGGTAAAGTCCTCGATCCGCAAACCGTCCCATCTCCGCGGCAAGCGCATCGCCACGGAAGCCGTGGGTCTGGTGAAGCAGTACCTCGCGAAAAACAAAATTAAGGCCAAGGTGGAGTTCTCCTGGGGTGCCACCGAGGTCAAGGTCCCGGAACTTGCGGATGCCATCGCCGACATCACGGAGACAGGTTCCTCCCTGGTGGCGAACGGGCTCCGTATTCTCGATACAATTCTAGAATCCTATCCGCAGCTCATCGCCAACCGTAAGGTGTGGGCCCGTCCCGCGGATCGCGTCCGGATTGAGAATCTTAATCTCCTGTTGGAAGGCGCTCTCCGGGCGCGTGACTTGGTGGGGTTGAAAATGAATGTGCCCCGTTCCCGCGTGTCCCTGGTTTCTTCCGTCCTGTCCTCCTTGCGGGACCCGACGGTCTCCTCGCTCGCCCGTGATGGTTGGGTGGCGGTGGAAACGGTGATGGAGGAGAAAACCGTTCGTTCCCTGATCCCGCGGCTGAAGCAGCTGGGGGCGGAGGGAATTATTGAGTATCCGCTGAATAAGGTTGTCACGTAAGGTCCGGATGGCACGATGCCCGCATGGGTTCCATCAAGAAAAAGCGGAAGGCCAAGATCGCCAAGCACAAGCGCCGCAAGCGCAGTCGGGCCAACCGCCACAAGAAGCGTCTCCGGTATAAGACTTGAGGTCGGGGCGCTGGGCGCCCTCCTCAGTTTTGTTCCGTTCCACCTGATCGCCGTTGAACCGGTCCGCGAGGGTCGTGTCGACTCTGCCCTCTCGTTCGCGGAAGGACGTCGGGCAGACCTGCTCGGCGAAAGCGTCCTGGCGCTCGACGCGTATTCCCGCGCTCTCGAGTCCGACCCTTCGTCTCGTCAGGCGGCTTTGGCCAAGGCCGCCTCCCTTCTTGATCTAAGTCGGCCTGCGGAGGCCCTCGAGGTCTTGAAAACTCTCCCCTCCTCGCCGGAGGATGAGCCCGAGCGATGCACCCTCCTCTGTCTTGCGTATATCGCCGACAAGAAAGGCGAGGCGGCGGTTCTGGCGCAACGGGACGCTCTTGCCGCCCTCGCTGGATGGCAGGTGGATGATCCGGCGCGCTTGGCCCGGGTGTCCGAAGGGCTCCTTCGCTCCAGCCTGAGTCTTTCACGGAAAACCCGACGCGAAATTGCCGCCTCAGTGTTGCCGGCCTTTATCCGTGCGGCGGATTTGGATCCCGCCCTCACCGGAGTGGCGCTCCGTGCGGCCGAAATCGCCTTGGCGGCGGACGACCTCCCCACTTCCATCCGCTTTCTTCGGGAATTTGTGGAGGCCCGGCCCGAGGAGATCCCCCTCCGCGAACAGCTCGCCGCGCTCCTTCTTCTGAATGGAACCCCGGAAGAGGCCGACACGATCCTCCATGAGGTGGAAAAGGAAAAGCCCGGCCGAGCCAACCTCTACCCTGTCCTGGCCAACCTTTACGAGGAGTTGAGCTTGCCTGGCCGCTCGGAAATCTATCGCGTGTTGGCGCTCTATCGAATCCGCCCTCCCCCGCTCAATGAGATTCTGCGTTTGGCTCTCTTACAACTGCGGGAGGGCCAGCCCCGGCGCGCCTACGCCACCATTGAGTTTGGGGCCGGTTTTTATCCGGACTCCATTCAACTGCTCTTGGTTCAAGGGATGGCCCAAAAAGCTCAAAGCCGGATGGCCGAAGCTGCCGCGACTTTCGCCAAGGTGGAGCGATTGGCTGAAAGAAAGCCGGAGCTTCTCGATGCGGGTTTCTACTTTGAATTCGGTTCCGCGTTGGAGCAGGCCGGGCAACCACTTCGCTCGGAGGCCGCCCTTCGCCGGGCTATTTTCCTGAATCCGGATCATCACCAAGCCTTGAATTACCTTGGCTACATGTGGGCGGAGCGAGGTCGCAATCTCCGAGAAGCCAAAACCCTCATCGAGCGAGCCCTCGACCTGAATCCAGGGAATCCCGCCTATCTCGACAGTCAGGCTTGGGCGCTTTTCCGGATGGGGGACGCCGCCTCCGCCGAGCCACTCATGAGTGAGGCCATCCGTCAGGTTCCGGACGATCCCCTCCTCTTGGAGCACTACGCGGATATTCTGGTTGCGTTGGGCCGGAGGCCGGAAGCGATGGAAAATTACCGGAAAGCGATTTTCACCGGTGGCTCGACCGTCGTTTTGCGCGACAAGATTCGTGCAAACGCCCAAAAGCTCGGTAAGAAATAGTCACTCGCATGTTGGACACTTTTCTCGCAGAAGCGGCCTCGTGGGTCTGGGGCCCCTGGCTGGTCGCCCTCCTGTTTGGCACTCATCTGTTCCTCACATGGCGCACGGGCTGGATTCAGCGTCATCTTCCTTTAGCTATCCGCCTCTCTGTTTCCAAGGAACCGGGCGCCCCGGGAGATGTCAGTCAGTTCGGTTCCCTGATGACCGCCCTGGCTGCCACGATCGGCACCGGCAACATCTATGGGGTGGCGGGTGCGGTGTTAGTGGGAGGCCCTGGAGCGGTTTTCTGGATGTGGCTGACCGGGGTCTTCGGGATTGCCACGAAATACTCCGAGGCTCTCTTGGCCGTGAAATACCGGGTCACCAATTCCCGGGGTGAGATGTCTGGCGGTCCTATGTTTGTCCTGGAGCGCGCCCTTAACGCCCGCTGGGCGGGTATTTTGTTCGCCCTGTTCACCGCCGTAGCGGCCTTCGGGATCGGCAACATGGCCCAGTCCAATGCGATTGTGGAGATGGTGGTGGTGAAAAAAGCCATCCTCGGACTCAACCAACCCGACGCCTCGATCCGGCTTTGGCTGGGGTTGGCCATGGCCGGTCTCACCGGCGCGGTCATTTTGGGTGGAATCCGCTCGATTGCCCGGTTTTGTGGCTTCCTGGTCCCATTCATGGCGGCTTTTTATGTATTGGGTTGTCTGGTGATTCTTGTGAGCACCTGGGACCGGATCCCCGGCACGATTTCCCTGATTCTGACCTCCGCGTTGACCGGACATGCCGCCGTAGGTGGATTTCTGGGGGCCGGCATTGCTGAGGCCATGCGGTACGGCATCGCCCGGGGTCTCTTTTCCAACGAATCGGGACTCGGGAGTGCACCGATCGCGGCCGCGGCTGCCCGCACCAGCGATCCCGTCCGTCAGGCCTTGGTTTCGGGGACTGGAACTTTTTGGGACACGGTGGTGGTATGCGCCTTGACCGGCTTGGTGGTGGTGAGCTCGGGAGACTGGACGGCCGCCGACCTCAGTAAGGCCCGCCTCTGCGATCTTGCGTTCAACCATATCGGAGCCTTCGGAGATCTGATTCTCGTGGGCGGGCTGCTGACCTTCGTCTTTTCCACGATTTTGGGTTGGGGGTACTACGGGGAGAAAGCGGTGGAGTACCTTTTCGGAGTCCGTTCGGTGATCCTGTATCGGCTCCTCTGGATCGTCGCTGTCTTCATTGGGGCAATCTGGAAAAGCGACGCGGTATGGAACTTCTGTGACATCATGAATGGTCTCATGGCCCTTCCCAATCTTGCGGCCTTACTTCTCCTTAGTGGCGTCATTGCCGCCGAGACCCGCCGCTACTTTTCAAAGACTTCGTAAACCTAAACGTTCACGTAAATGAACAGTCTTCAGTTTAACCTTCAGGCCTTAAGCTTCGTCGGGTCCCCTCCCCAACCGGCCACTTTCGCCTTCGCGGCCATCTCTTCAGCCTCCTTGATCTTGCCGGCCCTCCCTAAAGCCAGTGACAGACTGCTGTAGGCCAGTTGGTCCTTGGGTTTGAGGGTAATCAGTTTTTGCAAGGCGGAGATGGCCTCTTCCAGCTTCTCCAGCTTAACCAAAGCCATTCCCAACGATTGCCATGCGTCCGCGAAAACGGGATCCAGCTTCGTGGCCTCTCGGTAAAGTCCGGCAGCCTCTTCCATGTCGCCCATGGCCAAGGCCGTGTGGCCGGCATCCATTTTTTCTTCGGCGGTCATCTTTGGGCCTTGATCATCCCTGCTAAAATAGCGACCGGCGATACCTGTCTCGCCACATGGCAGACCTTCCATCCACACCGTTTTGCTCGCCGCGCGGTGGCCGGACCAATGACGGCAACCTTGGGTTCAACACGCCACTGGGGGGCCATTCGTCGGAATCGTTCCGAGGCCGTTCCACTGGCAAAGACCAGCCAGTCGGCGCCATCATTCTTAAAGGCCTCCAAAAGCGGCGGCGGGATCCGTGGAGTTTCCTTGTTTCGATAGACCTCGATCCGTCTCACGGAATACCCCTTTCGCTTGAGAATTCTTGAGAAAGCACCCTCTTCCGTATTTCCGGTTAAATGAAGGACGGGCGCGGTCTTGGCGCCGCGCCAGGACTTCGCCAGAGCCTCGGCCCCTGGGCCACGACCGATGAAATCGGCCTTCAACCCGATGGGGCGGAGGATTTCGGCCGTGGAGTGCCCCACCACAGCAATCTTCTTGCCGGCCAACTTCCTTAAATCGCCAACCGCCGCTGGCAGGGCCCTAGCTGCAGCCCCGCTGGTGAGTACGATCCACTCGGCCTTTTGAATCTCTTTGCCCCAAGATCGCTTTGGGGTTGCTAGGTGAATTTTGGTCATGGGCAATTGCCAGACTTCAGCTCCCTCCGCCTCAAATACTTCCCGCCATCCGCGGGCCAGGGAGTCGCTCACCGTTAAAACCACCCTTTGTCCAGCCAACCTCCCCCGACACTGTTTTCCCACCAATTTACGCAGGGCCACTACGCCGCCAACCACCACGATGGCGGGAGCGCCTATCCGGGCCTTGCGGGAGTCCTTGGCCAGGTTGGCCACGGTGGATAGGACCGTCCGTTGCCCTCGGCAGGTACCTTTGGATATCAAGGCAGCCGGTGTCTCAGGTGAGAAACCCTCCTCTTCGGCATTCTCCAGGAATTCTTTCAGGCCCTCCACCGCCATGTAGCCCACGAGGGTTTTTCCACGGACAGATCCCTCCGCGCGGGCCCCGATCCTGAAAACCAGCTCAGTGCTGAGTCCCCGGTGCGTTACCGGAATTCCCTCGCTTGCCGGGGCCGCCACTCCGGCCGTGATTCCAGGGATGATCTCAAAGGGAATTCCTGCCTTGGCCAACTGCTCGGCCTCCTCTCCTCCGCGCCCAAAAACAAAAGGATCCCCTCCCTTCAGGCGAACTACTTGGGCCCCTTGGCGCGCCGCCGTCATGAGCTTCTTGCCAATCTCAGGCTGCTCGGTGCGCTTTCCGCCCGGCTCCTTTCCGACGTCCACCAGGTGCGCCCCCGGTCTGGCCCAAATCAGGATCCCGGGATTCACCAGTCGGTCGAAAAACACCATATCCGCCCGGCCAAGCACGGCGCGACCCTTGAGCGTCAGCAGACCCGGATCCCCCGGTCCGGCTCCCACCAACCAAACTTTGCCGACCCTACCCACGCCGCATCTCCTCGGCCAAACGAGCTCCCAGGGTTTCAGGTTCAGATACCGGACCCTCCATTTGGGCACGCAACACCCCGCCGTGCGGGTCCTTCACCGCCGCCTGCAGATGAAGCATCCCCATGGGATTCATCGTCCCAAAAGCCCCCAACGACTCCGAACACCCCCCTCCCCACTTCTGTAAAAAACCTTTTTCTGCCTCCACACAGGCCCGCACCGACGGAGCATCGATCTTCTCCAGGACCTTTCGCACCTTGTGATCCTCCGCCCGACATTCCACCGCCAATGCCCCCTGCCCGGGCGCAGGAACCATCCAGGACGGATCCAGTCGCTCCATCACCAGCTTTTCCGGCACCCCGCCCAGACGATCAATCCCCGCACACGCCAGGACCAAGCCCCAAAGCGATGAGTCGTCTTGCAGCTTCTCCAGCCTCCGATCCACATTTCCTCGGATTCCGCGGATCTCGGTCTCCCGCCACTTCTCCCGCCAAAGCATGTCGCGGCGCGGGCTCCCCGTGGCCACCACCGACCCACGGGACGGCTTTTCGGATTCCGAACGCTTCCGGACCAGTGCATCCCGTGGATCCGCCCGCTCGGGATAGGCCGCGACCCATAATCCTTTGGGAATCTGCGCGGGAAGGTCTTTGGCGCTGTGCACGGCGGCATCAATTTCCTTTTTGAAAAGTCTCTTTTCCAGCTCGGAACTAAATTCCCCCACCTGTTCAGGGAGCTCCTCCCCAAATTCTGACCTTTCATCCCCGACCGTCTGGATGATCACCAGTTCCACCCCGGTTCCCGGGCTGGCCTTGCGAATGAGATCTGCCGCCCGATGGGCCTGCCAAAGCGCCAACCGGCTTCCTCTTGTCCCGAGACGAACCTTCATCCCCCGGACCCGGGAAAAGTCCCCACCGCCCGGGTTCCGTTGGTGAGCCACATTCGTTCATGGCCGCGCAAAACCTCTTCCGCCCGATGAATGGCACCGATGGATTCCGGTACGAATTCACTCCTTTTGGCCAACTCCTCCAGATCCAGCCAGAGGGCCTCACGACAAAAGGTGCGCACCTGGGTTAAGGTCCGAGGAACGCCGAGATCCACCAAGGCTACCGGCCCCCCTTTTTCTTGGGGGGCTTTCCAAGGTAACTCTCCGCCGCTCAGGGCCGAGACCAGCACTCCCGAGGCTCTCACCGCCTCACCCCACCGATCCCACGAGACCGCCTCCCCGCCAAGATCTTTAGCCAAAGCTTCAGCTCTTTGCTTTGTCCGGGAAGAAATCCAGATTTTGCGAAATCCCTGCTCCATCGCCGCCAGTCCAAAACTCCGTGCGGTGTGCCCAGCCCCCAAAAGCAACAAAGGGCCTACTTCCCGTTCTCCCAAAAGCTCAGCGAGGGCTTCGGCAGCACACTTTCCCACGGATGGATCGCCTTTGCCGAATCCGGCGGCCTGTCGGGCAGCCCGGGCGGCACGCAGCGCAGACTGAAAAAGGCCGTGCATGGCTTTGCCTGTCCCCCCTACCTCGCGGGAGGATTGATAAGCAGAGCGGACCTGTCCGAGAATTTCCGCTTCCCCCATGACCATGGAGCGCAGGCCTGTGGCCACCTCGGAAAGATGCCGCCAACAGGCCAAGCCTTCATGCAGGTACAGTCCTTGGGTTGCTTTCCAGGTTTTTGCCAGATCGAAAGGCATGGCTCGACCTAACGCTGCCGCGATTTCCGGCCCTCTTCGGCAAGAGTGGCCGTATATTTCCACTCGGTTACAGGTGCTGAGGAAGACAACTTCCTCCGCGCCTTCATGCTCGATGAGGTGGGGCGTCAAACGCTCTCCGGCCAAAGCCGCTAACAGCTCCCTTGAGGCCAAAGGGGTGGTGTGATGATCCACTCCCACGCAAAAAATACCATTGGTGGTCCTCACGTTCTCCTTTTCAGGAGTTTGCTCTTTTTCGGCTCCGCCTGGGGCGGTGTCTTGGCCGGTGGTCCAAGAAGCTCTTTGAGCTTGGTCGTCAAAGGTCCCGGAGAGGCTGCGTTCTTGCTCGCCCAGACTTTTTCCCCCTCTTTGCCAAAGATCTGAACTTTCATCACCTCATCATCATTTCCCCAGCCCATGGCCTCGGTGGCCGTGCCGTCAAAATCGGGAATCGCGCAAAGGTACGTGCGGGGATTGTTCGTGTTACCTCGGGAAAGGAACCAGGGCTTCAAGGCCAGGGCTTCCTCGTCCAGGTCCGCCTTCATTCTTCCCTTGGTCCAGCTTCGCACAAAGCTTCCCAAAGACTTCCGCAAGTCCACCACCACGATCAAACGAAACTCCTCCAACCCCTGCCAAGGATACATCGCCCGCCCAAACTCCCGGGTGGTGTCTGCCAAAGGTTGGCTACTGGCCATCACCACCGTGAATTGACCTTTGGGATTCAAGACCGTCTCCCGACCGTCGCAGTTTTTGATCCGGGGCAACTCCTCTGCTCCGGCTAAGCCGAGGGTGCAGAAGAAAAGGATCCACCAGAGTCTCATGCCACCTCCAACAGGAAACCGGTGAGATATTCGCTCTCCGGAAAAAGGACGTCGACCGGATGATCTCCGGCCTGGCCGAGAATTTCCCGCCGGAGGACCCCCTTGCCTGCCTCATGTGCCGCTGTCTTCACCACTTCCAACAATTCCCGTCTTCCCACGCGGTGCGAGCAGGAAAAAGTCGCCAAAATCCCGCCCTCGGGAAGAACCCGGAATGCCTGACGGTGTAACTCTCCCAATGCCCGCATCCCCGCCTCCATCCCCGGGCCCCCTTTGACCAGGCCCGGTGGATCCAGAACGATCATGTCGTACTCTCCCTTGCGAAGAGACCGTAAAAAACGGAAAGCATCATCCTCCACCCACTTGACGCTCAAGCCGTGCCAACCGGCTGCCTGCCGTCCTAGGTGAAGGCTGGCCTCCGACTGATCCAAGGCTGTCACCTGGGCCCCGGCTTTGGCTGACCTCAAGGCAAATCCCCCGGTGTGACAAAAAACATCCAGCATGCGCCTCCCTTTGGCCGCTGCGGCCACCTTCCCATAGTTCTCCTGCTGGTCCAGATAGGTGCCCGTTTTTTGTCCTCCCCGCAAATCGACCGGAACCTCCAGCCCTCCTATTTCCACCCGCACAGACTGATCAGGAACATTCCCGATCGCCACCGGCTCCAGGTTGTCGAGACCCTCAATTTTTCTTCCCGGGGCGTCCCTTCTCAGCCAGATGCCATCCGGACTCAGTAACTTCTGAACTTCCTCCTCCACGACTTTCCATTTTTTTTCCATTCCCAAAGTGGTGATCTGTGCGACCAGATGCGTTCCGTACTGATCCAATACCAGGCCCGGGAAGGAATCGGCCTCCGACCAGACCAACCTTCGCGCAGACTTTTCCGGACGACGGCCGATGGCTTTGGCGAGGGCGGCTCGCACCCAGGCGGAATCGAAATCCCCGATATCCCTCCGGAATTTTCTCCAGACGATCCGGGCGCCCTCCCGGTAAAAACCCGTTCCTAGAAGTTCCCCGGTTGGCCCTCGGGCTACGACCGCCTGACCATCCCTCTCTTTGCCTGGTCCCTTGATCATCTCCTGCGAAAGAATCCACGGATGGCCCTGGGTCGCGATGGATCTTCCGCCCGGCCGCAGCCGGATCGTCCCGAGGCTTTTTTCTGTCAACGCCGGAGGTCGGCCGGACTGGGTTGGCCGATTTCCGGGTACTCATACACATCGCCCCGGTAGTTTTTAAGAATCACACGATCGTCGGCCATTCCCACAACATAGCTTGGACCGATCGGAATTTTTCCGCCCCCGCCCGGCCCGTCGACCACGTAGGTGGGCACGGCATACCCGGTGGTATGGCCGCGCAGCTGTTCCATGATCTCCTGACCCTCCCGGATGGTGGTGCGCAGGTGGGCCGAGCCCGTGATCAGGTCGCATTGGTAGAGGTAATAAGGCCGGACCCGGCAAAGTAGAAGTTTATGAAAAAGCTCTTTCAGAATTTCTACCCGGTCGTTGACGCCCCGCAGCAGAACACTTTGATTTCCCAGAGGAATCCCGCCATCGGCCAACCGCTCTAGCCCGGCTTGAACCTCTGCCGTTAGCTCCTTGGGGTGGTTGGTGTGCACGCTGACGAAAAGCGGGTGATGTTTTTTTAACAAGGTCACCAGTTCGGGGGTGATTCGCTGCGGCAAAAAGATGGGGATGCGCGAACCGATTCGGACAAATTCAATCGAGGGGATTTTTCGGAGACGGGTGAGAATGGAGTCCAGCTTGGCGTCGGAAAGGAGCAACGGGTCGCCGCCGGAAAGAAGCACATCCCTGACCTCAGGGTGTTTCTCCAGGTAGGCATACGCCCCCTCCAAGTCCACTGAAAGCTCCTGCTCGCCGGCCCCGCTCACGACACGACTACGGGTGCAGTAGCGGCAGTAGGATGCACAACGGTCGGTCACCAGGAGTAGAACGCGGTCCGGATACCGGTGCACCAACCCAGGCACCGGCATATGGGAATCCTCCCCGCAAGGGTCAGTCATTTCATCCGGGTTAGTGACCGACTCCTCGATCCGCGGGATCACCTGTCGCCGGATCGGGCAGTCCGGATCCTCCTTGTCGATCAGGTTAAAGAAGTGCGGGGTGATCCCCAGGGCCAGCTTCTTTCCGGCCAGAATCGTGCCGGCCCGCTCCTCGGGGGTGAGGGATAACCTGGATTCAAGATGCTCCAAGGTTTGGATCCGGTTGCGGAGTTGCCATGCAGGGTCGTTCCACTGCACCTGGGGTGTGGGACCCCAAGTTCCTGGCGGATTCGCGGCAAAGTCGCGGGCGCTCACTTAAGTAACTCTAAGAATAGGACCCCCCTTCCCACGCGCCACCGTTTTGTTTGTCATGCCAATGGCGCGACAACGGATGTGTTCCGGGTAAGGAAGATTCGAAATGCAGGCGAGATGGGAGGACTACCTGCTCCTGCGGCGAACGGCCAGCAATCCAAGCCCGATTCCCAGTAAAGAGACAGAACTCGGTTCCGGCACAGCGCTGGTAAGCACGGCGTAATTTTGAGATTGAGCTTGGGTGTTTTCATTCCACCTAACTGGATTGGCGGGATCCTGTGTGAAATCAGGAGCGAATTGCGAAGAAAAAATCCATCTGGTTTCCCATGGCTCCCCAGGACCATCAACATAGGAATCATCGTAAGCAAACATGGGGGAATCGCTGAAGGGGTGCCAACCCGCTTGGTCTAGCGTTGAGCCGAGCGCCTCTGCAAATTGAATCGAAAGGCCTAGGTTGCCGAACCAAGGCATCGCTGTCGTGTTGAAAAGACTCAGGTTGCTGTCGTAAGTCCCGGTGAAAATGGAAATATTAAAAGTTGAGCCGTTTACGGAAACCGTTGCGGCCTCACTATTCACGAGGCTTAGCTGAACGATTCCTGCAAGTATGAAGCTTTGAACGATTACTCCGAAACGGCGGGAAAGAAATACCATTCCTATAAGCCTACTCGGTAAAAATAGTAAAATCAAGTTTTTATCTACCTTACCACCAGTAGCTTACACGGTTGTGACTTTTCTGGGCGCAAGACAAGTCGACCCGCCCCCTTCCACCGAAGCGGCTATTTCCTGGTCTTTGCCAGCTCAACAATCCGATCTTTGACCGCGGCGGCTGCCTGCGCCCCTTCATCCCCCTTTTCCCGACTCCGCACCGCCACCTGGCCGGCCTCGGCTTCCCGATTCCCGCAAACCAATAGAAATGGAACTTTCTCCAACTGCCCGCGCCGGATTTGGGCGCCCAGCTTGTCTCCCTTGGTATCCACCGAAACCCGCAATCCGGCCGCCTTGAACTCCGCGGCCAGCTTCTCTGCGTAGCTGATCATCTGGTCGTTCACCGGAAGAAAACGCGCCTGTTCCGGCGCCAGCCAGACCGGAAACGCCCCGCGAAAATGCTCGATCAACACCCCCGTGAACCTTTCCAGGGATCCAAAGGGAGCCCGATGGATCATCACGGGCCGGTGCTTCGCATTGTCCGACCCGGTGTAGGTCAGCCCAAACCGCTCCGGGAGGTTGTAATCCACCTGCACGGTGCCCAGCTGCCACTCCCGACCAATCACATCCTTCACCACAAAATCAATCTTCGGACCGTAAAACGCCGCTTCGCCCGGCTCCTCGCTCGTCTTCACACCTAGTTTCTTGGCCGCTTCCTTCACCGCCTTCTCGGCTTTATCCCAAAGCTCCTTTGCGCCCACGTACTTGTCGGAACCTGGATCCCGCAGCCCCACCCGCACCCTGAATTCATTGATCCCAAGGGTATCGAGCACCAACCGCACCATCTCCAGACAACCCTCCACCTCCTTCGCCACCTGCTCCTCAGTGCAGAAAATATGGGCGTCATCCTGGGTAAAGCCGCGCACCCGGGTCATCCCGTTGAGCTCGCCCGACTGCTCCCACCGGTACACGGTCCCAAACTCCGCCAACCGCACCGGTAGGTCCCGGTAGGAGCGCGGCCGTGAAGCGTAAATCCGGATGTGCATCGGGCAGTTCATCGGCTTCAGCAGGTATCCTTCAATTTCCCCTTTCCCGATCCGGTTACTCAGCTCGGCGCAGGTGCACTTCTCGGCCGCCATCTTCTCCAGAGTCTCCCCATCCACCAACGGTGGATATTGGGACTCCCGGTAGTACGGGAAATGGCCGGAGGTCCGGTACAACCCCAACCGTCCAATATGCGGCGTGAATACCTGCTCATACCCCCGCTTCGAAAGCTCCTCGGAAAGAAACTTCTGCATCTCCTGACGGACAATCGCCCCATTCGGCGTCCACATCACCAGTCCCGGCCCCACTTCGTCGTCGATGAGGAACAGATCCAGTTCCCGCCCCAGTTTCCGGTGGTCTCGCAGCTTCGCCTCCTCGATCTGCTTCAGATAGGCCTCCAGCTCATCCTTTTTCGGGAACGCCGTCCCATAGAGCCGTTGAAGCTGGGCATTCTTCTCGTCGCCCCGGTGATACGCCCCGGCCACGGAGAGCAGCTTGAAGGCCTTCACTTGGCCCGTGCTCTTCACATGAGTCCCGGCACACAGATCGGTAAACTCACCGTTGCTGTAGAAACTAATCGTCTCACCCTCCGGGATGTCGGCCAACCGCCCCACCTTAAAGATCTGTCCTCGCGATTCGAACCACTTCCTGGCCTCATCTCGGCTCACTTCCTTGCGGACAAACGGCTGATCTTCCTTGGCCACCTTGGCCATCTCCGCCTCGATCTTAGTAAAGTCCTCCTCCGTGAAGCGGTGCTTCAGCTCGAAGTCGTAGTAGAACCCTGTCTCCGTCGGAGGGCCGATATCCAATCTGGCATCCGGCCATAGACGTAACACCGCCGTCGCCAGCATGTGCGCGGCGGAATGCCTTAGTTCCTCCAGGGGGGTCATGGCCATGGCGACAACCTAGGCAACTCCAGCCTTTCGCACCAGCCGCCACCCCCCGGCGCCGTCTCGCACCTCCCATCCCTCCTTTGCCAATTCATCCCGCAGCCGGTCCGACTCCTTCCACTCCTTTGCCTTCCGGGCCGACTCCCGAGCCTCGGCCAGCTTTTGCACCTCCGGCGGGATCTCCACATCCTTCTCAAAATACGGAGCCACGCCCAACACCCCTAGAATCCGGTCCATCCCCGCCACCTCCCCTGCTGCCTCCTCCGCCTTCATGCCCTGACGGCGCTTCCGGTCCACCTCCGCCGCCGCCGTGTAAAGTGCCCCCAAGGCCTTGGGGGTCTCCAGATCCTCCCGCAAAGCCTCCCAAGCTGAACCAAACGACCCCCACCCTGCCTTGGCCGACTTTTTCCCTGCGCTCGTCTCAACCAAACCTGCATGCACCCGGCCCAACTTCTCCCGCCCGTGTCTGGCCGCCTGCATCGTGTCCCAGGAAAAGTTTAATGGCTGCCGATAGTGGCCCGACAATAGAACTAGTCGAAGGTCGGACGGTTCGTAACCCCGCTTGGCCACATCCTCCAGCGTGTACAGATTGCCCAAACTTTTGCTCATCTTCCGGTTCTCCACCAGGAGGTGGGAGACATGGAACCAGTGCCGCACAAACGCCTTTCCACTCGCCGCCTCGCTCTGGGCAATTTCATTCTCGTGGTGCGGAAAAATGAGATCGGCCCCGCCCCCGTGTAGGTCAAGGGTCTCGCCCAGAATCTCCATCGCCATCGCGCTGCACTCCAGGTGCCACCCAGGCCGACCCTTCCCCCACGGACTTTCCCAAAAGACATCCCCATCCTCGGGTTTGTGACCTTTCCAGAGGACAAAGTCCGCTGCCTGTTCCCGGGCATACTCGTCTGCATCGGCCCGACCGGAGGCCCCCTCCTTCAGCTCTCGCTCGTCCAACCGGGACAGTTTCCCGTAACTGGCAAAGGACTTCACCCGATAGTAGACCGAGCCGCCCGCTTCATAAGCGTGACCTGACTTCACCAACCGCTCCACCAAAGCGATCTGTTTGGGGATGAACTCCGTGGCCTTCGGCTCCTTGGTTGGCTTCTTCAGTCCTAAAGCTTCCCCGTCTCGCCAGAACCGATCGGTCCATCCCTGGGTGAAATCTCCTAACTTCTGTTTGGCGTCCCGGGCTCCCTTGATCGTCTTGTCATCCACATCGGTCAGGTTGCGGACATGCCTTACCTTCCCGCCCGCCGCCTCCCAGACCCGGACGAGCAAGTCCTGAACCACAAAGCTGCGAAAGTTGCCGATGTGGGCCGGGCCGTAAACCGTCGGCCCGCAGGCGTAGAATTTTAGGTCTTTGCCGTCAGACGCAGAGAGCGGCCGCACCGACCTTGTCGCCGTGTCAAAAAGCCTGACCTCCTCCATCTGCGGAAAGTAACAGGAACCTAAAAAACTTAAACTCTAGACCTAGGTAGGGCGGCCTCGATGAGGCCGCCTGCGATGATCAATTGAATCGATCGTAATCTAGGCGGGGTCATCGACCCCGCCCTACCTTTCCACCTCTCGCCTTCCACCTTCCACCAACCGCCCTTATCATTCTGTTTCCTTGAGTCCCAAGCTTTCCATCCCCATCAGAAGCCGCCGCCTCCGCCGGACCCCCAGCATTCGCCGCCTTTTTACGGAAACGGCAGTCGCCCCCTCCCACCTCGTTGCCCCGCTCTTTGTGAAAGATGGATCCGGTCAGCCCACCCCAATCCCCAGCCTGCCCAACCATGTTCGTCACTCCATCCCGTCGCTTCTCCGTCATGCGGTCCGACTCGCCAATCGCGGCATCGGTGGCATCGCCATCTTCCCCTGCATCGAACCTTCCCTCCGCACCAAGGACGGCAAGGCGGGCCTAAACCCTAAAGGTCTGATTCCCCGTGCCCTTCGGGCCCTGAAAAAAGAGCTCCCCGACCTTCCGGTCTTCGCCGATGTGGCCCTCGACCCTTACACCTCCCATGGTCATGACGGCGTCCTGGATCAGCGGGGTCGTGATGTTGACAATGACGCCACCGTCACCCTTCTTTGTAAACAAGCGGCTGTTTTGGGTGAAGCCGGGGCCGACTTTGTTGCCCCTTCTGACATGATGGACGGCCGCATCGCTGCCATTCGTTCGGCCTTGGATGCGAAGGGCCTAACCTCCACCAGCATTCTTTCCTATGCGGCTAAATTTGCCTCGGCTCTGTACGGTCCGTTCCGCGATGCCGTTGGCAGCGCCCAGGCAGCCGGCACCCGGTCCCTCGACAAACGCACCTACCAAGCTGACCCCGCCAATCGCCGAGCTATCCTTCGGGACGCCCTGCTGGATGAGCAGGAAGGAGCCGATGCCCTCATGGTGAAGCCGGCCGGTCCTTATCTGGATATTTTGCGGGACCTACGGGAGAGCACCCGACTTCCCCTTGCTGCTTATCAGGTCTCCGGTGAGTACGCTCAAATTCATGCCGCCGCCCAAAAAGGCTGGCTCGATCTTAAAAAGGCCCGCGATGAGTCCCTTCTCTCCATCCGGCGGGCCGGGGCTGACGTCATTTTTACTTATTTTGCACAAGACTTCTGAGTCCAAGCACGAACTTTGATTAAGGGGCAGGATTAAGATTAAGGAATCTCAAATCCCAAACCTCGAGCCGTCTTAATCATCATCTTCATCCTAATCCAATTTGGCGTCCTTTTCTTCCCGGCCTGTTAATGGAACAATCTCCCCATGCCCGTCGAACCGGCCTATCAGCTCATCGAGGTCAAGGTTCAGAGCCTTCAACAGATCTTCAATTCGATCGACCCCTCGCCCTTTCATGAGCGTGACCTCGATCCCGAGGCGGAAGAGTTCATCGTCAGCTGGGCCCAGGAGCACAATCTCAAGAAACCCTTCAAGCTCGTCGTCCACCTCGGCCAGACCACCGACCGAGCCGAGGCGGAAAGGATTCTTCAGGAATCGATCCGCAACTACTTCAACTACCGGTACGAATTCAATCAGCGGGAGCTGAAACAGCTGCTTCGTTACGGCTGGACCAGCCTATTGATTGCCAGTGCCTTTTTGGCCGGCTGCGTCACGGCGGCACAGATCATCGATCCAGACCTCGGCCAATTCCGCGCCATCGTGCAGGAGGGGTTGATCATTATCGGCTGGGTCGCCATGTGGAGACCCCTGGACGTCTATCTCTACCGTTGGTGGCCGGTGGTTCGGCTCGGGAAAATATACCGGCAGCTCAGCACCATGCCCGTGGAAATCCGGCCGGCCTAGCCGCCGGATTTCCCGATTAGGTGGAAGGATTAAGATTAAGTTAGTTGAAAGCTTGGGCTTTTGAGATTACTTAATCTTAATCCTCATCCTAATCCTATCGGGCCACCACAAACCCGACGCCTACGACCGCCGTCACCGCCAGGACCGGCAGCACTAACCATCTCAGTTTTGCACTTCCCCATATTCCGGCCACGGCGGCTTTCACTGCGGTGTTCGCGACCGTGGCGATCAGGATCCCCTTGGCCGCCATCTCCAGAACTCCCCCTTCCCCGGCCATCCGGGTGAGCGAAAGCGCGATCGCATCCAGATCCATCAGGCCGGACAGGGCGCTGACCGTATCAATGCCGGCTTCGCCGTATCGGGCCTGACCGGCTTTCACCAGAAACACAATCAGGGCGTAAAAGAGGGCGAACTTCAGGGAGTCCCTTAACCCGAGCGGATTCCGGTACTCCGGCGCCTCATCCCGGGGCTTTCCCTGGCCGTGCCGCAATATCCGCCACCCGCACCAAAGCAGCCCCGGCACGCTCATCGCCACAAAAGGGAGCAGAATCTGGCCTAGCACCGGCGGATAAATCACGGCGGTTAACACCGCCACCCGCCAAAGCATGACCGTACAGGCCAGGATCACCGCCATCGCACAATCCCCGCCCAGCGCTGGCTGGGCCTTGCTCTCCTTGCTCATGGCCAAGGTCGTGGCGGTGCTCGAGGCAATTCCGCCGATCATTCCGGTCAGGGCGATCCCCAGCTTGTGACCGAGCATCCGGACGGCCACATACCCCCCGAACGAGGCCCCGGAAACCAAGACCACCATCAGCCAGATCGAATGGGGATTGAAGGCACCATACGGTCCCCACGGTTCGTCCGGCACCAACGGCAGGATCACCCCGGTAATGGCGGCAAATTGTAGCGCCATCCGCACATCCTCTTTGCTGAACCGGCGCGACACCTGGTGCACGTAGGGTTTGAGCGCAAGAAGGATGACCACCGTCAGGGTCAGAATCATCGCTGCCTTGTCCTGCCCGTAGGCCACCAGGCCGCCGATGAGATACGTCAGGAGCCCCACCGCTCCGGTGGTGTAGCCAGGATCCGTGCTCGACCGATTTTTATAAAAGAGAAAGATCGCGATCCAAATCGCCATGGCCACGAACCCGGCCAAAAAGAAGAAAGGATGAACCGTCCGGGTGAAATATCCGCACAGGGTTCCGAGGAGTGCCCAAAAAGTGAAGGTCCGCAGCCCCGCCAGCACATGCTTCCCCGGATGCCACGTCTCCTTCTCCCACTGCCTCTCCAGTCCGATCAACGCGCCCAGGCATAGACTGACCAGCAACGCTTTCAGCAGCTCATTCGTGACCACGACCAAGTTTAAGGTTGAAGCCCTTAAATATCCAAACTTTGGTGGGGCGCGCTCGATGAGCGCGCCTCGTTCATGGATGACTAGCGGTCAGTTAGGCAGGGTCATCGACCCTGCCCCACCAAGGCTCAAAGTATGAATTCCAACCCCACCTCATCCTTATCCTTCCACCTAATCCATTCTCCCGCCTGGAACCCTCCGTAGCACCTCCGCCTGGCGGGTTAGGTGCCTAGGGCCCCCTTCCACCTTCCACGAAAAACTATCTGCGCCCCGCCCGGTAGATCGCCTTCGTTTTAGACGACTTCGCCAGCGCCTTCGCGGTCCGACCCTGGCTGCGAACCTTTGAATTCTTCGTTTTTCCTCCCCGGGTCCGCACCCGGTCTTCCCGTGATTCATGAACTCGTTTCGTGCGTCGGTCTTGCCTGCTCATCAACCAATAATGACTTCTTTCAGGGTCCGATACGAGGGGGATATTTCATTTATTTTCGGACAAAATTAGACACCATCCTTTTTAGGATATATG
>JBBAWG010000006.1:57626-59237 GCA_040397305.1 Methylacidiphilales bacterium
AAAAAAGGTGCTGCTCACTTCCTTTGCCTTTCAGAGCCACTTTCAGAAATTAGTAAAATCATAAGATTTTATCTAAAAACCAAGGTTTGAATTATATCCTATTTTAGATAGCTTATTTTTAGGTGTTTTCTCGTCTTTCGAAGCTTCACAAACTATTTTCATCCAAGAGGCTTCCCTTGGCACAAAACAACTCCATTCAGACAAAAGCACCCCAAAGTGATCAGAGGGAATATCCTGGAGAGCATGGGAACGGCCGGAAAACTCCCTGGATCTACCTTTCCCCTGCCAGGATAATTCCTACGGAGTTAATCCGAATTTACCTTGAAACCCAGCGGTTAGCCCCGACCAAGGTTCTCGACGGCAAAAACGGCCATCCACAACCCAACGATGTTGTCCTCCATAACGGAAATCACAAATTAACCCCGCTCAAACCCGAGCGCCGGCCGGTCTACCGCCTGATCGTTTACCAGGAGGGTTGGCACATCCTTGATATGGCGTTTTGGCGCAAAAATGGGGCCTGCGGCTGGCTCGATCTTCAGGACGATCCCGAGGAGTTCAAGGCCCTCATCCGCGAGGCACTCAATGGCCACAGCCCCCTCGCCACCTCCAGTGTTCGACCCCAGCTGCCTCATTTGGAAAAATTCGTCGACCGACAGTTGGGCAAAAAGCTGACCCGGCGCGAACTAGAGGTTTCC
The DNA here is from genome assembly GCA_040397305.1 of Methylacidiphilales bacterium. Lineage (GTDB taxonomy): Bacteria > Verrucomicrobiota > Verrucomicrobiia > Methylacidiphilales > Verrucolacustridaceae > Verrucolacustris. The sequence goes on from JBBAWG010000006.1 coordinate 58,322, forward strand.
TCCCGTCTCTTAAAGGGCCTGACGGATCAGGAGATCGGCAAGCAGCTCGGCATCACCGCTGGCACCACCCACAATCACCGGAAAGCCATCTACCGCAAGCTCGGTGTCCGCTCCATTCCCCAACTCATCCTCCGACTTCGCACCTACGATCAGGGTTAGTGCTTTCCGCCCGCAGGGCCCTCCGGGCAAACCATGCGTCCTACCTCAACGTACACCCGTCGCGCCAACTCCTTCCGGTCTTTTCCCGCCTCCATCGGTTCCCCGAAGGTCACCCGGGCGGCGATTCCCCCTACCCCCAGTAATCGGATCAGGTGCGGTAAGAACCTCCGATCCTTCCAGTAAATCACCTCCTCCCCCAAGGTCACTCCGGTTGCGGAGTAACGGATGGCCACCGGGATCACCGGGCACTGCGTCCGGATCGCGGCTTCAAAAAAACTGCTATGGAATGGCAATACCCCCGTGCCGTCGGAATCGGTTCCCTCAGGAAACACCACCACCCGGCCACCCTGGTCTAACCTCCGGATGGTTTCGTGAAGCGGTCCCTTCAACGCTGTCTTGTTTCTCCGCTCGAGAAAAATGGTGCCTGCCCACCAGCTAAAGAGACCAAAAATCGGCCACCAACGAATCTCCGCCTTCGCCACAAAGGAGGCTGGATCCAGCGACCCCAACACCAGGATGTCCAGATAGCCCTGGTGGTTGGATACCAGCATTCCTTTCGGGGGCGGCGTACCCTTCACCGTGACCCGGCATCGCAGATAGGCCAGCGCCCAGCGGCAACCCATCCCCTGCCAACGCAGGCGCCAATCCCGCCGTTCGGACTCAGGAAGAAAGCGGGAGGTTAAAAACACCCAGGGGTACGCCAAAAAGGCGAAGCCCAGCAGCAGTAAAAGCCCGAGTACCCGGAAAAACTCTTTCA
>JBBAWG010000007.1:0-58050 GCA_040397305.1 Methylacidiphilales bacterium
TTCAACTCCCACCGCCTCCAGATTGACAAAAAAAATCGCACAGGGAAATTGGATCTATGTTTGGGGATCATCGCGACAAGCGGTTACAGCGGCGCCAGGAGGCGGATGATTTTCGGAGAATTTTCCAGCCGCTTTCGCTGGCTTTTGGAGCCATTGGATTCCTGTTGTTGGTCTGGGTGGGGTTGACCCTGTTGGAGGGGCAGCCGTGGCGGCGGGACTTGGTCGGGGCAGGGCTGACCCTGCTCAGTTTTCCGGTGCTGGTCTTTTTCTTTCGGTGGGGCCGCGGGCATTTCCGCAAAGAGCTGCACCGCTGAAGCGGCGAAAGTCCGTCTTTAGGGTAATCCGTCCGGATTGGAAGAGGTGTTGTCCCACATGTAGCGCATGACACCGTATTTGTGGGAGTTGGTCAGCATTCCGAAAGCCAAATCGACGGTGTTGAAAGTTTCCAGGGTGTCGGGATTGGTCCAGCTACCCCGATAGCGCCAGAGGTGTGGGGTCAGCTCCTCATCGGGGCCCCGCCCCATGTACGCCCGGACCTCCTCCTTGCTCATGGTGTCCGTTGCCGCTTCAAAAGGCTTCACCTCCTTGGCGGGCTCGGCCGAAAGCGTGACGATCGAAGCCAGAAAAGCCATGATGAAAAGGTGCCTATGCATGAGAAAAAAGTAGGAACGAAGGCCCGTCTCGTCGAGACCGCTCTGGCCCTTTTTCTTCTTGGGGGGGCAACTGCCGGGGCACAACTCCCGGAGGGAGGGGGTGTTCCTTTGCCGGAAAGGGAGCGGATGGAAGAAGCGATCGCCGAACCGTCGGGCCCGCCCGCGGAGGCTCCCCTCCGACTCAGTGGCTATGTAGACGGCACTTATCTTTACAACTTTGGACCGGGTCAGGCGACCAATCCTCTGGACTTTCCAGCGGATACCGTGCCCAAGGGCGATTTCAATCTGAGTGCCCTCTGGCTGCGACTGGAGAAGCCCCTGGTCCGGGAGAGCGCGGAGGTCAACGCAGGATTCCAGTTGGGGGTCATGCTGGGGGAGGATGCCACCTACTACGCGGCGAATCCGAGTGCCCCCCCCAGCGGTCCGGACAGTAGCTCACTGTACGTGGCGGAGGCCTTCGGAAAGATTTGGGTGCCGGAGGCCCAGATGGAGGTGTGGTTTGGAAAGTTTCAGGCAGTGATTGGTTACGAAACCATCTGGCGGCCTGATAATCCCCACATCACCTTTGGTATTGATGACGCCTTCATGCCGTTGGACAACATCGGGTTCCTGACGATTTTTTCTCCGGACGAGTTTTTTGATATCGGTTTCGGGTTGGCCAACACCTCGGGCGAGGCGAACGACACGAATCTTGAGACGTTCGGCGACGAGTACAGCGTGATTTCCTATTTTGTGGTGGAGAGCCCGGCGGAGAATGCAAGGCTGCAGCCCGGGATCTATGTGGATCCCTGGGGCCAGCATGCCGGCAACGCCCGGGTGGCCATCAATCAGGACTTTTACTACACCTGGAATGTGCTGGGGGAGTGGAGCCCGCTCAACACGCAAGGGAACTGGACCCTGGCGTTTGAGGTGACAGGGGGATCCGGCACGGGAGATACAAGCCAGGCGGCCGATCCAGAGCCGCCGACGACCTTTGCCTCGGGGGGCCTTTACTCGATGTGGATGGTGACGGAATCGGTCTCGCTGAACGGAAGGGCAGAATATATGCACACCAGCAACAACGCCTTCACGCTGTCTTCCCGGACCAGCGGGGGTGACTATTGGGATTATACGCTAACGGTGGGCGTGAAGATCATGGACGAGTTGGTCTGGCGCGGCGAGGGAAGGTACCAGTGGGGGGCGGAGATGATGACGCCGACGGCCTCAGGACTCTGGACCGTGGCGACGGAGATTTACTACCGCTTCTGACTCGCCGCCCAGATTTTCACCCGTTGCAGAACGTCGGCCACCGAGATCTTTTCCATCCGGCCGGGGCGGTGAGAGAAGGTCATGAGCGGGGTTTCCCCCGGGTCATGAAACGCATCGACGAGAAGCCGTGGATCCTGTCGCCAAGGGCCGACACGGGCAGGACTGTTGTAACCGTAGAGCCCGATCACAGGCCGGCCGAGGGCTCCAGCTAGATGGAGCGGCCCGGTATCGGGAGAAATGACTAGTTCACACCCGTCCAGGAGAGCCACCAAACGACGGAGCCCAGAGCCCAAGGCATTCACCGGCGGATGACGGCACTCCGAGGCCATCTTTTGGCCGAGCGAAGTTTCCCGGGGAGACTGGGCGCCGACCAGGATGGTGCTGAGGCCGAAGTCCTGATGCAGGCGGTCGTTCAGCTCGACCCAGCGCCTAGGCAACCAATCCTTTTTGGGATTACTGGTGCCAGCGACCAAGGCGACCCGAGGGCGGGGGATGGCACGAAAGAACTCCTCCTGCCAAGCCCGTTCCGTCGGCCAGGGGCCCAAATTCCAATCGACGGGTTCCCGGGGGATTTGGAGGTAATCGAGAAACTCGAGAAAATGTTCCTGCACGTGGTTGACGGGTTGTTTGGGAAGATGACGATTATTAACGAGCCAATTGAATTCCCGGGCGCGGGCGGGATCGAGGCCCACCTTGGCGGGAGCGCGGCATAAGGCGGTGAGCACGGTGGCCTTAAAATAACACTGAAGATCGAGAACCACATCGAAGGGGCGTTCCCGCAGTTGTAAGGCCATCTGGACAAAACCGGCCAGCCCGGCCTTGCGGCGGAAAAGAAGGATTTCATCAATTGCGGGATGGCCTTCCAAAAGGGCGGCGCCGGCCTCTTGGAGCAGCCAGGTGATTCGGGCCCGGGGCCGGGCCCGCTTGATGGCGTTGACCACCGGCAGGGCGTGGACGACATCCCCGACGGCGCTGAGGAGAACGATGCAGACGCGGGGTTCGGAGGGTAGGATCATTTGTGGGGAACGAGTTCTTTCCACAGCCGGGGAACTTCCGCTTCGGACCAGCCCAGATCGCCGTGGCGGGCGCGCTTGAGAAGGGAGCGGAGAAGCCGATTTCGGTTGGCGGTGTCGACGGCGATCGTGTCGGGCTCCTTGAACCTGACGGCGTCGACATCGAGCAGCCACGCGGTCCAAGCCCCGCGTGGGGCGGACGCCAAGAGGATGTTTCGGGCATTGAGATCGGGATGGCGGACGCCTTGTCGCCGGCAGTCGGCCAGCAGCTGGCGAACCGCGGAAAAAATCCGGGACCGTTCCCCGGGCCCTGGGCGGGAGGAAAGCAAATCAGCCAGGTCTTTGCTTTGGGGAATGAAGGAGGAGACAACTTCCAGCCGGTAAAAAGGGCCGGCGGGATAAAAAAGAACGGCCTGAATCTTTGGCGTGCGGATGCCCATTTTTGCGAGGCGGGTGGCTCCCTGAATTTCCCGGAGGGCGCGAGATGGACCGAAATAAAGATCACGGGCCAAACGGCCCCACCCACCGCCGTGGAGACAAGGTCGGACCACCAACGTGCCAAGACCTGGAAAGGGGGCCGAGACCACCGTGCCCCGACCGATGAAGTGGCGGGAATCCGGATGGCGACTGGTCACTTTGCTTAAGGGAAGGCCGTCATTCGCGCGTTTCCAAAACGTAAGAATGGGCTTCTTGGCTTCTAACCTTATCCAGGCAGGCCCGGTGGGGAGGTTCTCGAGTTGGAATCCTTGGGGGGCGGTGAGTTTCATGGTTGAAAGGGGGGGAGAGTCAGTGCGGGAGCGGGATTTTCTCCAGCCTCCAGCTGTTTAAGAATGGTCGGGGTTATCTTGCCTGAAAGTTCCGAAAACAGATTCCGAAAATAGGCAGCGGGCTTGTTGGCTTGGGTTGAATCCAGGCGGGCGTCCCGAACGGCTCGGGAAATCGCATCGTTGGGTGAGACCCCTTCCTGACGGAGGCGGACGAGGGCGGCAAGGCCTTGGCGGGCCAAAACCGGACCTTGGGATCCGGAGAGTTTTTCCGGCACAAGCGCCGGAGAAAGCACCCTGATTTGATCCTCGATCCTTTGACGCCGTCGGGACTCCTCCGCTATTTCCTGCATGCGCCGCTGGGCGGAGGCGTCGATATTGGCTTGGGAGGGGACGGCCTGAGACTGGGCGGTTTCCCGCAAAACCGTCAGAGATCCAACGATCCCAAAAATGGCCAGTGCCTTAAGGCTTAAGCTGAATGATGGTGTAACGGACATTCAGGCCGTCCAATCGGTTGATCCCGGTATTTTGGGTGATATCCATTCTCTGAGAGGCGGTCATACTGGTGATGATAGCGGCGTTTCCCTTGCGGGCGCGGACCCCGAGAGCGATCCGATTCTGGGCCTCTGGTTGGGTGACATTCATCAAGCTCTCGTTCCCAATCGTGGTGTAGGCGTTGGTAGGGCTTCCCTTTCGCCAGATCTTAATGCCTTGGATCTCGACCACCTCCTCGGCGGGGGAGGCTTTTTCCTCCGACCAGAGTCTGGTTTCGGGCAGGGCAATGAGGAGAAGGGCGAAAAAGATCGTTTTCATCCGCCTAGCCTAGGCTTCGGGGAGGGTAGAATCGAGTCGCGATTTCCCTAGGGCGGGGCTAATGCCGTGGAATGAAAAACACAAAAACCCTGCGCCTACAAACGGATCCCATGACCCAAGCTCTCCTGGCCCTCGTGGCCGCCGGCCTCTGGTGGCACGCCTTTCAACCGTTGGGAGGGAGTCGGGCTCATGCAGATGGCCCCACAAAAGTAGACGTGGTCTCTGTGGGGGGAGAAAAACTCAACCTGGTCAGTCAGTCGGATATTCAGTCTGAGGAGGCCGACTCTTACAAACGGCAGGGATTGCCGGTGACGATGGTCAATACGCGGTAAGAGGGTTTAATTCCCGTGGGAATGGCCGCCCGGCCGATGACCCCGGCTGCGGCGGTGGCGGCGGCGGCGCCGATGGGAATGGGTGGTCGGGCGCCGGCGCGGTGTGAGCTTGCGGGCCACGTGGCTGACGGCCTGAACCAGCTCCTTGGCCATCCAGCTGACGGCGGAGAGAACTTCGCCCAAGGGAAGACGGGGCAGAATCCGGCGGCCCTGCTGGATGCCGTGTTTGCCTTCCCGGGAGGCGCGTTTTTCCAGCGCATGATCGACCTCATGGCCGATTCTTCGTGCCTCCTCGACGGCTTCGCGCATGGAGAAGACGAGACAGGGGATCGGGTTTTCCGGCCACTGCTGAAGGTGCAGGCGCTGGGCAGGGTGGTGACGAACCCCATAGCGGCCCCCGGGTTTGCCTAGATCCGGATGGCCTTCGCCGGCGTGGATCAGGACAACCGCGACCTTAGGCTGGTGACCGTACCCTTGGCGGATCATCTCGGCGGCGGAGCGGAGTTGGCGGGCGGCCCGGTTCACGGCAGAGACGGAGCCCAAGCCGCTTAATTTGAATTCGAACACTGCGGACGGGTGGCCGTGGGAAAAGGCCACGGCATCGAGTTCCCGAAAGCGATATCGGCCACGAAGGTGGTCCCCCAGTTCCGGATCCTGGTACCGGAGGATCCGGCGATCGCCCAATTCAAATTGGCGGGAGAGCAGGGAACGGACTCCGAATTCGGCAGCAGCGCTGATGATGGAAAGGGCGGCAGGTTCGATGCGGACTTTGCCGGTGCGTTCGCGCTCCCGCCGCCGCCGGATGGCGAAGCCCTCGGACCAGCGGAGGTATTCCCGGTCGTCGGGATGGACGAGCACGGGCTTGCCGTAGTCGGGGGCGGGGGCTTGGGGATGGGGGTTCAGGCGGAGTCTTTCAAGGCTTTTTGGCGCCTACGACGCAGCAGAGCCCGGCGTTGCAAAGGATGAGGGCAAGGGTACCGCTCCAGAACCATTCTCCTCCGGTCACAAACTTTCGATGGGCGGCCCAAGCGAGAAGGGAAAGGCCGGACCCGTTGAGCAAAAGGCCGAAAACCACCCAGAAAAGCCAACGAACCATAGACTCAAAGGTAAGGCGAAGCGGATTCCGTGCAAGATCGGTGACAGAAGCGGGATTGACCGAGAGGAGAAAAAAAGGGATTCTGTAAGTTCATGAAATTCGGGGACATCGAAAAAATTCTGGGAGCAGAGGCCAAAGGTTTGCTGGGCCATTCCTGCAAGACCATCGACAAGGCCCGCCTGCATCTGCCGGGACCGGACTTTGTGGATCGGGTTTGGCGGGATAGCGATCGCTCAATCTCTGTCTTGCGGAACCTGCAGACCACCCTGAACCACGGCCGATTGGGGGGAACCGGGTACCTTTCGATTTTACCGGTGGACCAGGGCATTGAGCACTCCGCGGGTGCCTCCTTTGCGCCGAATCCCGACTACTTCGACCCCGAAAACATTGTGAAGCTGGGCCTGGAAGGGGGTTGCAATGCCGTGACTTCCACTCTCGGTGTGCTGGGAGCCGTGGCCCGGAAATACGCCCATCGGATTCCGTTTGTTTTAAAAATCAACCATAACGAGTTGCTGACCTATCCGAACCTCGCTGACCAAAAGCTGTTTGCCGGAGTGAAGCAGGCCTTTGATATGGGGGCGGTGGGGGTCGGGGCGACGATCTATTTCGGCTCGCCTGAATCCGGCCGGCAGATCGAGGAAATCTCCCGCTCTTTTGCCATGGCCCATGAGCTCGGCATGTACACGATTCTCTGGTGCTATCTGCGCAATCCGGCGTTTAAGACCAAGGAGAAGGATTTTCACCTTTCCGCCGACCTGAGCTCCCAAGCCAACCACCTCGGTTCGACCATTCAAGCCGACATCATCAAACAGAAACTTCCCGAGAACAATGGGGGCTACAATGCTCTCAAATTGGCGGGGAGTGATTACGGGAAGACTGATCCTCGCATCTATTCCGAACTGACCTCGGATCATCCGATCGACCTGTGCCGGTATCAGGTTTTGAACTGCTTTGCCGGTCGGGCGGGTCTGATCAACTCCGGAGGTGCCTCCGGTAAGAACGACATCGCCGAGGCGGTGAAGACCGCGGTGATCAACAAGAGGGCGGGCGGTATGGGTCTGATTTCCGGCCGGAAGGCTTTCCAAAAGCCATTGAAGGAAGGCGTGGAGATTTTGAACGCTATCCAAGACGTTTATCTGGCCAAAGAAGTCACGATTGCCTGAAGATGGCTGTGCGGGTCTGGTGCTGGACGCCCAACCCTGTTCTCGAGATCAAGTTTGCGAATGGTCGTCGTACGGTTACCGCCGGTGGCAAGGCGCATAATGTAGCCCGACAACTCCGCCGCTGGGCCGTTCCAGCCATTTCGGTGGTATCCAAACCAGGACCGGATTGGATGCAGACCGCCCGTCAGGAAAGAGTTCCAGTCCGGGAACTGCCCGTCCAGTCCGAGGCCCGCACGGGCTGGGCACTGGTGGAGAAAGAGGGGGTGCGAGGCGACTTCTTTACGGACGATCCCCGCTGGAATCCTACCGACTGGATCCGATGCGGCCTTTTTCTTCGGCGGGCAGTCCGGAAAGGGGACTGGCTGGTGGTGGCCGGCAGCGTGCCGGCCGGTGCCCGGACAGGATGGTGGCAGACTCTATTTCTTGCCCTGAAGAAGCAGGGCGTGCGAATTCTCGTGGACGGCAAGGGGCAACTCCTGCGGGAGGGACTGGAGGCAGGAGTGGAATGGGCCAAGGCGAATCAGGAGGAGGCGGAGGAGACCGTAAAGAGGAAGGGTGCCCGTCGGTGTCTAGAGGCGATGGGGGTTCTCTCCCGCAACCGGAGTTGTCTTCTGATCACGCAGGGATCCAGGGGTCTCATGATGAAAGTGGGGAGAAAAATATTTGCGGTGCCTGCGCCAAGAATCCGTTTATGGGATGCCACCGGCTCGGGGGATGCGGTGACGGCCGCCTTGATCTACGGGATCCGCAAGGGTTGGGAGATGGAAAAGATCGCCGGATTTGCGGTTTGGGCGGGCTCGGAGAATGCCGCGCGGCGGGATGAAGTGGGCTCGAGGTTGAAGAAGTGAGGGGTTTTTGCCTAGGGTGATCTTATGGGAAGACAGTGGCTCCATGCGAAACGCGAGGTCGCCTCGCTCAAGAAGTCGAAGGCGACAAGCAAGTACGTGCGCGAAATCACTCTGGCGGCGCGGCAGGGGGCGGATCCTGCGTTGAATGCCCGTCTGGCGACGGCCTTGGAGCGGGCCAAACGGGAGAGTGTGGCCAAGGATGTGATTGAGCGGGCGATCCAGAAGGGGTCGGGAGCAGGAGCCGGCAAGGACTCTCTCGAGCACATGGTGTTTGAGGGTTACGCCCCGCACAAGGTGCCGGTGATCGTGGAGGTCTATACCGATAACCACAACCGGACGGCGCCGGAAATCCGGGTGTTGTTCAAGGCGGGCTCGCTGGGCTCCTCCGGTAGCAACCGGTTTCTTTTTGACCAAGTAGGCATCGTGGAAGCGCACCATCCTCAAACAGATACCGACCGGGAAACGGCGGCGATTGAGGCCGGGGCCAATGAGGTGGAGTCGCTCACCTCGGATCAGAACGATGACATTCCCGAAGGAACCTGCGGGGCAAGATTTCTCACGGAGCGATCCGCCGTCCATAGCGTGACGGACTGGCTCAAGAAGAACGGATGGACGGTGGTGACCAGCGAGCTTGGCTACGTGCCGAAAAATTATCCTGATCTCAAGGATGAGCCGCGTGCGGAGGTGGGCACATTCCTGCAATCCCTGGAAGACCACGACGACGTGCATCGCGTCTGGGCCGCCGTCCGCTAACCGTGCGCCGCTCCGGTCGGGCGGTGGCCAAGTGTAACCTGCCGTCAAAAACCTGTGCCCGTTGCGGGCGTCCTTTCACATGGCGCAAAAAGTGGGCGCGGGACTGGGAAAATGTGAAGTTCTGCAGCGACGCCTGTCGTCGGGGTGTCACTCCCCCAGGACCTGACGCCGCTCCCCGGGACTGAGTTCCTTCCAGATTCCGGGAGCCAGGTTGCCCAGCTCCATTCCGCCGATTTTGACGCGGATCAGGCGCAGGGTGGGGTGGCCGATGGCGGCGGTCATTTTGCGAACCTGGCGGTTTTTTCCCTCGGTAAGCTCCAAACCGATCCAACAATCGGGAACGTTTTTGCGGTAACGGATGGGGGGATCACGGGGCGGCATCGAGGGTTGGGGTTCCAGGAACCAGGTGCGGCAGGGAAGGGTGCGGCGCTCCTCGATGACCATGCCGAGAGATAGTTTCTGCAGTGCTTCCGAGGTGGGGATTCGCTCCACCTGGGCCCAGTAGGTGCGGGTGTGGCTGTTTTCTGGATCGAGCAGCCGGCTATTCAGGCCGGGTTCGTCACTCAGGAGAAGTAGCCCTTCCGAGTCCGCATCCAACCGGCCCAGTGAATAGACGTTTTTGGGAAAGCCGAACTCGGCGAGGGTTCGGTGCGGGGACCCATCCGGGGTGAACTGGGAAAGAACCCCGTAGGGTTTGTGAAAGGCCAGGAGCACATCGGAAAGTTATCTTCCGGGAGTTGCCCGGCCAAGGGAAGTTGCCCAAGATCCCCCCATGGATATTCATCTGATTAGTCCCCAATCAGCCCAAGAGCGTCGATCCAAGGGAGAGACCTTGGCATTCGTGGACGTCCGGTCGCCGGCGGAGTACGAGGCCATTCACGCCACTGGGGCCAAGCTCTACCCGCTCGATGCTCTGGACCCTAAGCGGATTTCCGTGGAGCTGGGGATTTCTGCCCAAGCACCGGTGGTTTTGCTTTGTGCCGGAGGAAACCGGGCCCGCAAGGCAGCGGAGAAGTTTTATGCGGAAGGGATTCCCCATTGCCTGGTGGTGGAAGGAGGGACGAAGGCCTGGGAGGCCGCGGGTTTGCCGGTGGTGAGAGGGAAAGGGGCCATTTCCATCGAGCGACAGGTCCGGATCGGAGCCGGGATGATGGTGCTGCTGGGCGTGCTCCTAGGATCGTGGGTGGATCCGCTTTGGTTCTTTTTGAGCGGCTTGGTGGGGGCTGGTCTAATCTTTGCCGGGATCACGGACTGGTGCGGCATGGGGATGTTGCTGGCCAAAATGCCATGGAACCAGACGAAGCCCATCGCCTGCCAGCTGAAGAAGTAAGTCCTAGGCCTGGGCCTTCAGGAACTTTTCCGCCTCGGTGCGGATCCGGCTTTTGTCGGCGGCCGATTTTTTTTCCCACATCGCCACCATCATGCCGATGCGCGGATTGGAGCGGAATTTGGCGGCGTGTTGGCCGTAGAAGTTCCAGTAAAGCGAATGGAACGGGCAGGCATCCGGGCCCTCCTTCTTTTTTGGGTCGAACCGGCAATTCGTGCAGTGGTTGCCCATCTTTTCCTGATAAGCGGCCCCGGCCGCGTACGGCTTGGTGGCGAACCAGCCGCCATCGGCGAAGAGGATCATGCCGAGCACGTTGGGCACCATGACCCAGTCGTAGGCATCAAGATACATTTCGGTGTACCAACGCAGCACCGCGGAGGGCTCATACCCGCCGAGAAGGAAATAGTTTCCCAGGACCATGAGACGTTGGATGTGATGGTTGTAGGCCCTCTCGACGGCCCCATGGACGGCCTGGGAGACGCAGCGCATCTCCGTTTTGCCATCGTAGGCCCAACGGGGTAGGGGACGGTCGGCCCCGAGGAAGTTCACCTTTTTGTACTCCGGCATTTTCAGCCAGTAGAGGCCGTGGATGAACTCCCGCCATCCAAGGATCTGTCGAATAAATCCCTCAACGGAGTTCAGCGGAGCTTTTCCCTGCCGGTAGGCCTTTTCTGCGGCTTGGATACATTCCAGCGGTGTAAGCAGGCCGAGGTTGAGAAAAGGGGAGAGCACGGAGTGGAAAAGAACCGCTTCGCCCTCGACCATGGTGTCCTCCCAGGGGCCGAACGAACCGAGGCGGGTCTGGATAAAATGTTTCAGCCATTCGCGTGCGCCCTCCCGGGTGGCCGGAACCCAGAGATCCGCGGCCTGGCCGGGATGATCCGGGAAACATTTGGCCACGTCGGCGGCGGCCTCCCTCACCACCGGATCCTTTTCCAGCGTCGGGAGAGGAGGGATTTTCGGCTTTTCCTTGGCGAACTCACGGAAGGTGCGGCGATTTTGGTCATCGAGGTTCCAGTCGCCGCCTTCCGGCTGGCTTTTCGGGGTCATCAGGATGTTTTTCTCCGCCCGAAGACGCCGGTAGTGGGCCTCCATCAGCAAGTGTTTCTTACCCTTGGCCCAGGCGGCAAAGTCCTCGCGGGGAACCAGAAACTGAGGGCTGCGGTGTGTCTGGATCGATATGCCCAGTTTTTTTGAGAGAGCCGACAGGGATTGGGCGGTGTCGTATTCGTTAGGATCAAGGAGGTGAATTTCGGTGATCTGATGCTCCTGGATCCAGGCCTTGAGGACTTCCGGGTAGCCATCCTGGCGCGCCCCGTCGGTGAGCCGGCGGTAGAGGACGCGGTGACCGCTCATTTTCAAGCTGGCGGCGTGGTGGCGCATGGCCGCGTAGAGAAGAGTCAGCTTTTGTTGGTGGTAATGAAGGTGCCCGGCCCGGGGCGCGGATTCGATCATGCCCACGCATCGGTCTTTGGCCGGGGAGGAGAGAAGCGGGTGGTCAGGCAATAACTGATCGCCAAGGATCCAAATCAGGCGCACGGCCCGAGCCTACGTCAGCCTTCCGGATCCGAAAGCAAGGAATGGCTTGTTTCGCAGGGAGGCGGGGAAAGAATAAGCTCATGTTGACCTTCGTAGAGGAGATCGTTCTGCTGGCCTTGGACGATCAGAAGGGGAAATTCGTCGATCTGCCGCCTTTGGCGCTCGACCAAGCCTTGGCAGGAGCGGCCCTGCTGGAGTTGGCTTTCCAAAACCGGATCGATACTGATCTGACCCACCTGACCCTGGTGAGCGACCAGCCCACCGGCGACCGGATGCTGGATTCAATCCTGAAGGCGGTCACCGCAGCCAAGGACAAGAAGGACGCGAAACACTGGGTGGGTGTCATTTCCGCAGACGGGGAAAAAATCCGTGACGGGGCCTTGGTCAAGCTGGTGGAAAAAGGGGTGCTGAAGAAAGAGGAAAAGAAATTCCTATGGGTGATTCCCGGGCGCCGCTACCCGATGATTCAGAACCAGGAAGAGGAGGAGGTCAGGAAAAGAATCCGTCATGTGGTGGTGGACGGGGCCATTCCCTCGCCCCGCGATGTGGTGATCATCAGCCTCGCCAGCGCCTGTCAGTTACTTCGGACGGTTTTCAGTGATGCCGACCTGCTTAAGTACAGCCCCCGGATTGCGGAGGTGGCCAAAATGGATCTGATTGGCCGTGCGGTCTCGAAGTCGGTGGCCGAGGTGCAAGAGGCCGTGATGCGAGCCGTTTTGTACTCGGTTTAGTATTTTCCGCAGCCGCAGGAGCCGGGTCCGCACCCATGGCTGGCGGGAGCTGGGGAACCTTTGGACCCGCCCATGATTCCAAGCCCTCCGCTGATCACGCGCCGGACCGCTTGTCCTGTCTTGGGATGCTGGGTGAGGGGGCGGTCGTTCATCGATTGGCGAACCTCGAACTGCTCCGTCGGGTCGCCCGGTTTGGCGGGAATGGTTTCATAGACGTAGGTTGCCACCTGCCAACTTTATGCCGACGAATCCAAAGGATCAAAAAGATTAAGATGAAGATTGAGATGAGGTTCAGATGGAAGGATGGAGGTTTGAAATCAGGAGAAAGTGGGCCAAGGTAGGGGCTAGTGAAGCCCGATGATTTTCATTATGCCTTGGAGAACACCAAGGTGGTCATGCCGCCCCAGAAGCGGCTGGAGACCTTCGGGACCACGGTCCTGAATTATCACCTCATTACCGAGGAGATGGATTCCGTGAATCGAATGCGGGTGCGGGAGGGGCGAATTCATGCCCACAAACCGGAGCTGTTGACTCCGGATAAATTTGCCAAGCTGCTCTTGGAGGGTTTTGGGGAGAAAGCGGAGCGCTATGCCGACGCGGTGAGCGAGTTTGCCTCTCAACTTGCGGTGCTCAAATACGGTTTCACGTTCCGAAAGGACGATGTGCGGCGCTACGACGTGACCGGAGCCTTGGTCGAGGTGACGGAACGGGTCCGGGCGGAGGTGGAGTCCAGAAACGACCCGTTGGCCGCGGTGCTGACCGGGGTGGATGACGGCTGGGAGGTGTGCTTGCTGAAGTTCGCCTTGGATATGGTGCTGACTTCCGGGAACGAGAATGTTCGCGATCTGAAACACCGGGGACTTCTCTAGCGAACAGGCGATGGGCCGGCCATGTGAGCGGGCCGATGTTTTTATGAAAGAGGAAACGAAGTCGTGGCTGGGATGGATCGCGCGGGTGATTTTCACGGTGGGGGCGCTTGGGTTCCTGGGCACCAAGCTGGATTGGCAGGAGTTTTCCGGGGTCCTTCGGCAAGCCAACCCCGGATGGCTGATCGCAGCCTTGGTTGCGTATGGCGGGGTGGTGCTGGTTTCGATTGTCCGCTGGCATCTTTTACTGGAAGTGGCGGGGGCGGCGGTGGGGTGGGGGCGGACGGCCCAACTTGCCGTAGCGGGACTTTTCTTTAACAGCGTCCTTCCCGGGGTGATGGGCGGGGATGTGATGCGGGCGTTCTGGGCAGCCCGGGATGCTCCCCAGGCCCGGCCGGCGGCGGTCGTTTCCATTCTGCTCGAGCGGGTGTTGGGACTGGCGGCCACGGTGCTGTTGGGGGCGGCGCTGATCCTGCCGCGCTGGAAGGAACTGAATCAGCATCCGGTGACCCATGCCGGGGCGCTGGCCTTTGTCAGCGTGGCGGGAATCCTGCTGGTGATATTGGTGGTCTTGGGCACTCCGTTTTCGAGCCGGCTGTTGGCGGGTGACCAATCCTCGGGATGGAGGAAGGCGGCGGCGGAAGGCGCCAAGGCCTGCCATGTTTGCCTGACCCATCCGGTGGGAGCGGGGGTGGGGCTGTTGCTGAGTCTGACTTCGCAGGCTTTGCTGGTGACCCTTTTCTTCACGGTGGCGGAGGCGATGGCGTTACCGGCTGATTTCTGGCAGCTGGCCTCGGTACTGCCGATGGTCGCGATGGTGACTGTGTTGCCGATCACCTGGAACGGGTTGGGCCTGCGTGAGGCGGCCTTCGTGACTTTTCTCGGTGTTTACGGTGTGGCGGCGGCCCAGGCGGTTGCCATTTCGCTGACGGCTTTTGCGGTCATTCTGCTTTGGAACCTGTTTGGAGGGGTGGTGTATCTGGTTTCAGGGGTGGGAAGGGTCGAAGGGATCAAGGGATCAAGGGGTTAAGAATATTCCCAAAAAATCACCTCGAATGGTGGTTTTTCAAAGCGACGGAAACCAAGTAAGCTCTGGAGATGACCACGGCGGCTCAGAATGTTCCGAAATTGGCAAACCTGCGGGTGCGGGAGCTGAAGCCATTGTCTTCGCCTAACAAGCTCAAGAAGGAGATCCCGGTTTCTGCGACGGCGGAAACCACCGTACGGAAGGGACGGGAGGAGGTGGAGGCGGTGCTGGAGGGGCAGGACTCCCGCCCATTGGTGGTTCTTGGCCCCTGTTCGATCCATGACCGAAAGGCGGCTCTCGAATATGCAGGGCGGATCGCAAAGATGCGGGAGGAGTTGGGGGAGGCGCTCTTGCTGGTGATGCGGGTCTATTTTGAGAAACCGCGGACCACGGTGGGTTGGAAAGGACTGATCAACGACCCGCATCTGGACGGAACCATGGATCTTGAGGGGGGGCTCAAGCTGGGGAGAAAACTCCTGGCGGAGATCAACGAACTGGGCGTGCCGGCCGGAACCGAGTTCCTGGATCCCATCGTCCCGCAGTATTTGTCCGATCTGGTGACCTGGGCGGCCATTGGGGCCCGCACCACCGAAAGCCAGACGCACCGGGAGATGGCTAGTGGATTGTCGATGCCGGTGGGGTTTAAGAACGGCACGGACGGAAGTCTGCAGGTGGCGGTGGATGCGATGCTCTCGGCGCGGACGCCGCACTCTTTTGTCGGGATTGATCCGGAAGGTCTGACCAGTGTTGTACGGACCACGGGCAACAGCTCCACCCATCTCGTGCTACGGGGGGGGAGGGACCGGAGTAACTTTGATCCGGAAAGTCTCACCGCAGCGCGGGAATCCCTGAAAAAACACGGACTACCCGTCCGGCTGATGGTCGATTGCAGTCATGCCAACTCCGGTAAAGAAGCGACCAAGCAGGAAGTAGCCTGGAAAAGCGTGATGGAGCAGAGGAAGTCCGGGACCCCGGGCATTTTGGGGCTGATGCTGGAGAGTCACCTTTACGAAGGGCGGCAGGATCTTCCAAAAGCGGGGACCCAGGGACTGAAGCATGGAATCTCCGTCACTGACGCCTGCATGGGCTGGGAGCAGACCGAATCGCTGCTTCGCTGGGCCGCCCGCTGAGCGGGAGGGGTTACCGCACCTTTTCCCGCCATGAAAAGTTCCATTTCTTCCTCTCAAGTACGGGAGGGGTATGCCCAGCACGTGGTCCCTTCCTACAAGCGGCCCGAGACGGCGCCGGTTCTGGTCAAGGGACAAGGGACCCGGGTGTGGGATGCGGAAGGAAAGGAGTACTTGGATTTTGGGGGCGGAATCGCGGTGAACTGTCTAGGGCATGCCCATCCTCGGCTGGCGAAGGTGTTACTGGATCAGGCCTCGCAGTTGGTCCACGTCTCGAACCTCTTTTTTCATCCCAAGCAGGCGGAGCTGGCGGCGGAACTGGTGAAGCGGACCGGTCCAGGGAAGGTGTTTTTCTGTAACAGCGGGGCCGAGGCGAACGAAGCCATGGTGAAAGCCGCGCGGAAGGCGGGGGCGGATCAAGGGCGCTTTGAAATCATCACCACATTAAATTCCTTCCATGGGCGGACGTTGGGAATGATCGCGGCTTCCGGGCAGGAGCGGCTGCGGGAGGGGTTTGGTCCGGCCATGCCCGGCTTTGTTTACGTTCCTTACAACGATCTGGCGGCGGTGGAAAAGGCCATGGGTCCGAAGACGGCAGCGGTGATGATTGAGGGGATTCAGGGCGAGGGTGGGGTAATTCCCGCCTCCGCCGACTATCTGCTGGGTTTGCGAAAACTGACCCGGGACCAAAGGGTGTTCCTGCTGATGGATGCCGTGCAGTGCGGGCACTACCGGACCGGCTGTTTTCAGAGCTACGAGAAGATTCTCCGGACGGCCGGCCGGAAAGAGGAGTTTCTTCCGGATGCCATCTCCATGGCCAAGAGCCTGGGTGCAGGGTTTCCCATCGGGGCCGTTTGGCTGGGAGAAAAGCTGATGGATGTACTGGCGCCGGGAACCCATGCCACGACCTATGGCGGAACCGCGCTGGCCTGTGCAGTGGCGCTGGAGGTTTTCAAGATCATCGAGAAGGAGAAGTTGGCGGAAAATGTGGCGACCCGGGGGGAGGAGCTGAAGGAGGGACTGCGGAAGCTGGCGGGGCGGGGATGGGTCGGGGAGGTGCGCGGTTTTGGCGGAATGGTCGGCGTGACGGTGAAAGGCCGGATCCATGCGGAGGTGGCGGCCCAACTGGCCTCGGCCGGGCTGCTGGTGGTGCCTGCAGGTTCGGATGTCCTGCGGTTCCTCCCCCCGTATAATGTGACGAAGCAGGAAATCGCGGAGGCCCTGCGGAAAGTGGAATCCACCCTATGAGACATCTTTTGAAGCTGGAAGGGATGCAGGAGGCCGAGGGCCGGCAGATTCTCTCTTTGGCCCAGAAAGCCAAAAAAGCACGGGGGAAAAAGTCCGTCGCGAAAGGCTGCTTGTCGGGCCAGATCTGGGCCCTGATTTTCACCAAGGCCTCCACGCGGACCCGGGTTTCCTTTGAGGTGGCCATCCGGGAACTGGGGGGAGAGCCGAGTTTTTTGAGTGCGGCGGAGATTCAACTGGGCCGGGGGGAGCTGGTCCGGGACACCGCACGGGTGATGGGCCGGATGGTGCATGGAGCGGTTATTCGGACCTTTGCCCAGGAGGATGTGGAGGAGTTTTCCGCCTACGCGCGGATCCCCACCATCAATGCCCTGACCGACGACGAACATCCTTGTCAGATTTTGAGCGACATTTTCACCTTTGAGGAGAAGCGGGGCACGATCAAGGGTAAGCGGGTGGCATTCATTGGCGATGCGGCCTGCAACGTGCCGCGGTCGTGGGCGGCGGCGGCCAAGATCTTTGGATTTCATCTGGCCTGTGCGGCGCCCAAAGAGTTCAAGCCGGTGCAGCTTGGAAAGCATGTGAGTTGGACGGAAGATCCCGCGGAAGCCGCTAAGGGCGCGGATATTCTTTACACGGATGTTTGGGTTTCCATGGGGAAGGAGTCCGAAGCGGCGGCGCGGGAAAAGGTTTTCGGACCTTACCAGATCAACCGGAAACTGGTGGCCCAGGCCAAACCCAACGTGCTGGTGATGCACTGTTTGCCGGCTTACCGGGGGAAGGAAATCACGGCGGATGTGCTGGAGGCAAGGGCTCAGGATATTTTTGATCAGGCTGAGAATCGACTCCACACTCAGAAGGGGATCCTGGAGTGGATCGTCTCCAAGCCGTTGAAACAGAAGCGCTAACACGCGACTCCCTTTGGCTCGACCCCTTCATCTTTCGAGGTATTTTTAGCCCATGTCAGCCACCCCTGTTCCTGCGACCAAAAAAGTAAATCTCCGCACCCCGGAGGTCATGGAGGCGGTCCAGGCCCAGGTGGAGAAGCATTATCGGAGCCATGCAGTTGAATATGTCCGGGCCACAGGCCAGCCCCTCGTGGCTAAGGATATGACGGTGGTTTTGGCAAAAGCGTTCGGTTTCTGTTACGGGGTGGAGCGCGCAATCGACCTGGCCTATGCCGCGGCAAAAGTTTTCAAAGACAAGCGGATCTTTCTTTTGGGGGAGATCATCCATAACCCAGAAGTGAACGAACAACTGCGGGAGATGGGGATCCAATCGCTCAAGCGAGGGCAGAAAGGCTACGACCTGTCCGGTCTAACGGCGGAGGATGTGGTGATCGTTCCGGCCTTCGGAGCCGAGGTGGAGACGATGGATCATCTTAAAAAACTGGGTTGCCAGACCGTGGATACCACCTGTGGAGACGTCATGAGCGTGTGGAAACGGGTTCGCCAGTACAACAAGGAGCGGGTGACTTCCATTATCCACGGGAAGGCGTCTCATGAGGAGACGATGGCGACAAGCTCTAGGGCTTTGAGCGGGGACGGGTTGGGGCACTATCTGGTGGTCTACAACCTGGCTGAGACGGATTATGTTTGTGACTACATCCGCAAAGGTGGAAACCGGGAGGAATTTTTAAAGAAATTTGCCGGAGCCCATTCCCCGGGGTTCGATCCCGACGAGCATCTCAAGGCGGTCGGGGTGGCCAATCAAACCACGATGATGCGCGGGGAGACCGAGGAGGTGCAGCGCCGGATCAAAAAGGCGATCGAAGACCGTTTCGGCGCTCCCAAGCTGGGTGACCATTTCCGGTTCTTTGACACCATCTGTGGGGCTACCCAGGAGCGCCAGGACGCTCTCCGGGACCTGCTGATCCATAAGATGGATCTTTTAATCGTGGTCGGTGGTTACAACAGCAGCAACACCAGCCATTTGGCGGAAATGGGGGAGGCCAAACTCCCGACCTATTTCATCCGCAACTGTACCAAGATGATTTCTCCCGATGAGATCGAGCATTACGACCAGCACGCCCACAAGGAAAAGCGGACGAAAAACTGGCTTCCTGCCGGGCGGGTTAATGTCGGGGTGACGGCGGGTGCCTCCTGTCCCAACAACGTGATCGAGGAGACGATCGCGAAGCTCTTCCAATTCCGGGGTGTGGACGTGAAGAGTTTGGTGCCGAAAGTCAGCTAACAACGAGGCGGGCTCGGAAAGCCGGCCTACCTTAGCCTTGTCTCAAAGATTTTTGAGGGTTTCGGCCAACTTGGGGACCAGGCCGCCAAAACTGCCGTTGGTAAAGACGCCGATTACATCTCCGGCCTTCAGGCGAGGAAGAAGGTCCTTGAGGATGGCATCGCCGTCGGCGAGGAAATGGGCCTCTTTCCCAGCCGCCTTGATGTCCGTGACAATTTTGGCGGGATCCAGGCGGGTGAGGGGATCCAGCTGGTCCTTGCGGGCAATTTCGGTGATGTAGACCCCGTCGGCTGCGGCAAGTGACTGAGCCAATTCTTTTTGGAAAATTCCCCGGCGGGTGGTGTTGGAGCGGGGTTCAAACAGGGCCCAAAGGCGCCGCCCGGGGTAACGGCCGCGCAAGGCGGCGATGGACTCCCGGAGAGCGGAGGGGTGGTGGCCAAAGTCGTCCACCAAGGTGATCCCCTTGGCCTCGGCCCGGACTTCGAGGCGACGTCTGACCCCGCGAAACTCCGGTAACATGGAAGCTAGTTTGTCGAGGGAGAGGCCGAGGGTGTGGGCGGCCGAGAGGGCCATCGAGGCGTTGTGGACGTTGTGGCGCCCGGCTAGGCGGATGTGGAATTTATGCCCGTGCAGGCTGAAGTCGCTGCCTTCGGGGCCACTCTGAAGGATCTGATAGCGGGCGGCGGCTTGTGGGCCTCCGCCTACTTCAAGAATTTCGCAGGGGGCGTCCTTTGCGACCTCCACCGCCTTAGGGTCGTCAGCGTTGATCAGGGCGAGTCCGTTTTTGGGGACCACGTTGAGAAGTTGGCGAAACGACTTCTGAATGGCGGCGATGTCTGGATAGATGTCGGCGTGGTCAAATTCGACATTGTTCAGGATGACCAACTCGGGGAGGTAGTGAAGGAACTTGCTGCGTTTATCAGCAAAAGAAGTGTCGTATTCGTCTCCCTCCAGGACCCAGAAAAGCCCTTTGCCGTGGTGGCAGCCCCCGGGAAGGTCCACAGGGACTCCGCCGATAAACCAGCTGGGCTGAAGACCTCCTTTTTCCAAAAGATAGGCAAGCATGGTGGAAGTGGTGGTTTTTCCGTGGGTTCCGGTGACCACAAGATTGCGGCTACGGTAAAGGAACCAGCCGCGCAGGAGTTCCGGTAGCGAGACAAAGGGAATCCGGTGGGTAAGGATGGCCTCAAGCTCCGGATTACCCCGCGAGATGACATTACCGACGATGGCCAGATCAGGTTTGGGTGAGAGGTTTTCCTCGCGGTAACCCTCATGAAAGACAATGCCGCGTTCCCGGAGAAAGTCTGACATGGGCGGGTAGACGGCTTGGTCGGTGCCGGTGATCTGGAGGCCGAGCTCCCGGAACATGGAGGCCACCGTGCCCATTCCCGTCCCGGCGATACCGAGGAAATGGAGGTGTTTGAGGTTGGCGCGGTCGAGCATGGACGTCTCTTCGGATGGCGGAGAAGGGCCGGGGAGTCGAGCTGAAAACCTAGAAGCGCAGGACCAAGTCAGCGGTTTTTGTGACAGCCTCCGGATCGGGCATTTTTTCTGTCGGGGGAGCCCCCGCAGGTAGCGATGTCCCGATGGGGATTAAAATCCGGCTGGTGGGCGAGACCAGAGACTCCCACGTGGAAGAAGAGCCGCTGAATTCCGCCTCCAGCAAAAGCAGGCCGCCCTCCTTGAGCACGAGGTCGATCTGAAGCCGTCCTGTGGCGGCCAGTCCGGCGGCGAGGCGGACGGCCTCCTCGGCCAGGCGTCGTTTGGAGCCGGGTGCGGATTGGCAGATGATGACGACCTTTTTCACGAGGCGTTGAACGAGCGAAAGGCGGAGGATCGGTCGATCAGTTCCGCCAAGAGTCCCGGTCCACCCAGAGTGGCTTCGATCCTCGGTCCAGCGCTAAAAGTCTCGGCGGCGCGGGGACAACCGAAGAGGCGAAGGCCCTTTTGGACCAGACCGACCAGGCGAGGATCCCGGAAGGCTGTTGCTCCTTCGTGAAACAGGTAGACGGATACGTCCTGTCGGGCCTCCAGAGCGGAAGAGGTCTCCGACCAGAAAGCCTCCGATGAAGGTGACCCCGAGGGGGCGGATAGGAAGTGGAGAACGTTCATCCCGGACGCCTCGGAGAGGCGTCCTGACTGCCACCTAGATGACGCCGGCCCGTTTCAGGGTCGCGTAAGCGCCCTTCTTATCGACCGTTTTGAGGGCCCGGGCGGTGAGACGCACGGTCACATGACGGCCGAGTTCGGGGACGTACAGCTTTTTGCGACGGAGGTTCGGGCGGAACTTCCGCGGGGTGTTGGCGGTCACGTGCATACCGATACCGCCGGACTTCTTGGATTTACCGCTCCGGATGATGCGGTGGCCGAGAACGGGCACAGCCCCGGTAACTTCGCAGCGGCGGCTCATTTGAGGAGGAGGGCGTTCCGCGCCCTCTTGATGGCCTGGTTGAGCTTACGGTGCAGACGGGCCGGCATGCCGGTGACGCGCCGGGGGAGAATTTTTCCACGCTCCGTGATGAACTTACGGAGAAGCTCCGTATTTCGGAAATCGATGGCGTCCGAGTTGATGTCGATCCGGCGGCGGGGCGCGGAGCGATTCATCCGGCGGGGACGACGGGGTTTTTTGATGAGCATGGTGGGTTACTCCTTGGCTTTGGCTTTGTCTTCTTCCTCGGATTCCTCGCCACCCTCCTCCTCGGAGGATTCGGCGGTGTCCAGGAACGGCTGGGCGCTTTCCCAGCGGTTGCGGCCTTTGTTTTCCTTTTCGAAACGGGACTGACAATCGACGGTGAAGCGGGCAAACGGGATGGCCTCGAGCCGGTTCACCGGAATCGGCTGGCCGGACATTTCACAGACGCCATAAGTACCCGCTTCAATCCGTTTGAGCGCCTCCTCGATCTCATACAGGGCATCCTGTTCCTGGCTGAGCAGACTAAGGGCGAAATCCTTTTCGTAGGCGTCGCTCCCGGCATCGGCCTGATGCATGCCAAAGGCCGAGCCTCCCCCGGAGGCGGGTTCGCGGAGGCTGTCCTGCGCCACCCCCTGCATCTGGTCGAGGATATGGTCGCGCAGATCGGCCAGTTTGGACTTCTGTTTCTCGAGAAAAGAGGCGGAGAATTTCGGGGGTTTGGCCGGCTTGGTGTTTTCGTCAAGTGGACGCAAAAAACGGGCAGGAATCTTGATGGGGAAGGGAGGGCCGGAAGGCCTTTTTGGCGCAACCACCTTGGCGACAGGCTTTTTGGACTTGGCCGCAGGGCGGGCCGAGGCCTTCTTTTTCGAGGGCTTGGGGGCCTTTCGGGAAAGGGCTTTTGCCTTCTTTTTCGCTTTGGACTTCTTAGCCATGAAATTTCGATCCTAGATCAGCCCCTCGGGCTTGCCAACCGCAAAAGGTTGTTGGAAATCAGGGATTTTCGAGGCTGAGGTAGGTGGGGTGGGAGAGTCCCTTCTCGTAGGCCTCGAGAAGAGTCATGCCCTCCGTGGCCTTCATTTTGTCGGCTTTAATGGCCTCGTCCACTTGGCTCTTGATCATCCGGGAGAGCTGGGATGGCTCGTACTGCACGTTGCCGAGCACCCGGCCAATGGAAAACCCGGGGATGGTTTCCTCGATGTAGAAGCCATCCGGCTCGTCTGCATCCAGATAGACGTGGGCTTCGTTGACCGAACCGAAGAGATTATGAAGGTCGCCCATGACGTCTTGGTAAGCTCCCAGGAGGAAAAAGCCGAGAAGGTAGGAGTGGCCGTTGGGATTGTGCAGGGGAAGAGTGGAGCGGGTGCCGGTGCCGTTCACAAAGGTGTCGATCTTGCCGTCCGAATCGCAGGTGATGTCGACCAGTTTGCCCTGATCCGTCGGTGCCTCGTTCAGCCTCTGGACGGGCACGATGGGGAACAGTTGCTTGAGGGCCCAATGGTCGATGAGGGACTGAAAGACGCTGAAGTTGCAGAGATATTGGCGGCCGAGCTGGTCAGCGAGGACCTTGACCTCCTCGGGGGGCGGACGGCCGTTGGTGTACATGGCGGCGATCCGGGAGATCAGGTGCCAGAAGTTGTCCTCCACCTTGGCTTTGGTGGAGAGATCCAGCAGTCCCAGGTCAAACCGCGCGGCGGCCTCCTCCTTGACGGTGAGGCCGTCATGGAGCGATTCCCGCCGATTTTTACGGTTGAGATTCACCACGAGATCGGAAAGTTGCCGGACGAACTCCGGGTCATCCTCCTTGGCGGGGGCAAACTCCCGCAAGGTCTTGGCAATCGTGCCGAAGACCTCCACGAGGAGAACGGAATGATGAGCCACGGTGGCCCGGCCGCTTTCGCTCACCAGGGTGGGGTGCGGAACTTTCTCCTGTTTGCAGACCTCGGCCACGGAGCGGACCACGTCGCGGGCGTATTCCGTAAGGGTGTAGTTCATGGAGCTTTCCGAATCCGAGCGGGACCCGTCGTAGTCAATGGCCAAGCCTCCCCCCACGTCGAGGTAGGCCGGTTTCAGCCCCATCTTGTGGAGCTGGCAGTAGTAGCGGGTGGCCTCACGCACGGCGCGGCGCAGGGCGAGAATATCGGGCACCTGGGAGCCGACGTGGAAATGGAGCATCTGGAGGCTGTCTTCAAATCCTTCCTTGCGAAGCGTTTCGATAGCCTCGAGGAGTTCTCCAGTGGAGAGGCCGAATTTAGCGCCTTCCCCGCCGGAAAGGGCCCATTTGCCGACGCCCCGGGCTGCCAGACGGACCCGGACGCCGAGAAGGGGTTGGACCTGCATGGCCTTGGCAATCTCCAGAGCGGTGCGGAGCTCCTCGGGTTTTTCAATGACGAGAATGACCTTTTTGCCGAGTTTCCGGCCAAGCATGGCGGTGCGGATGAACTCCGCATCCTTGTAGCCGTTGCAGACGAGAAGGCTTTCCGGATTCCGGTGGTGGGCAAGTGCGGCAAATAGTTCCGGTTTGCTGCCGACCTCCAGGCCGTAATGGTAGGGCTCTCCAGCGTCGAGGATCTCTTCGACCACCTCCCGCATCTGATTGACCTTGATGGGGAACACCCCGCGGTATTCGCCCTTGTACCGGGCTGATTTGATGGCTTCGGCGAAAGCCTCGTTGATCGCCCGGACCCGGTGACGGAGGAGATCGTGGAAGCGGATTAGCAGAGGGTAGTGGAGTCCGCGTTCGCGGGCGCGCTCGGCCACTTTGATCAAGTCAATGCTGGCGCCACTCTCTCCTTCCGGGTGAACCGTGACATGTCCTTCCGGGTTAACGCCGAAATAACCGCCACCCCATCGTCCAATGCCGTAGGTCCGGAGGGCATCGTCGATCTTCCATTTTTCTGCAGGTTCCGACACAGACGCATTCTTACACGGAAACGGAAGTAAAAAGCAACGATTGTCGTCATCCCGGCAACCTTGCGGGCGCGGTGGCCCACTTTAGGATCAGTCTATGGCCACCGATGCGATCCAAGTGCAGATCCTCGGCCTCATGCCGGCGGCGAGTGGCATGGCCGTGTTTCTCGGGAATGAAACTAAGACCTTCAGCATCCATGTGGATCATGGAGTGGGCACCTCGATCGCGCTGTTATTGAAGGGGGAGAAGCGGGAACGGCCGCTGACGCACGATCTGATTCATCTGATTCTCAAGGGATTTGGGATCACCGTGGACAAGGTGATCATCAACGACCTGCGGAACGACACGTACTTCGCCCGGCTGACCCTGCGTCAGATCGGGCCCGGGGGGACTTCGATCACAGAGATTGATGCCCGGCCCAGCGACTGCGTGGCGGTGGCTCTGGAGACCGGTAAGCCCATCTATGTCTCCAAAGAGGTCTGGGACAAGGTCTCCGACATGACCTCCTTCTTGCAGGAGCTTAAGAAGAAATTTGCCTCCGGGGAAGGCGTCGAAGAGGAAGACGGGGAACAAAAGGATGAAGGGGAAGGGGAGGGAAACACGGGCAAGAAAGGTGGCGAAAAGCCCCCTCGGGGAGGGGGAAAGGGAAAGAAGTAGCTAGCGCAGTCAAGTGGAGGAGGGGGGGTGCTAGGTGAGTTGAAGTGAGATTGAAGTCGGGGGCTTGAAGTTGGACAGGGCAAGCACTTCGAGCTGGGTCTCATGGCGAGTTGTTTATCCGACCAAGAGGCGGCCTGCGGAGAGGCCGCCCTACCAAAGTTAGGGCTTTTCTTCTGCAGGGGGTTCGAGCTCGGACATGATTTGCAGGATGCGGTCCCCACGTTTTTGGGCCTCATCGAATTTGAAGTGGAGTTTCGGCGTGTATTTGATGTGGAGGGTCTTGTTGATCTCAGACTGCCACTCTTCCTTTAAGGAGTTCAGGTTATGGAGGATCTGGTCATCCGGAGTACGTCCATCGAGGTGGGACACGAACACTGTGGCGTGACGGAGGTCAGGGCTGACATCGACCCCGGTGATGGTGATGAGGGTGCCTTCGAGCGTGCGCTCCCGGCTGACCAGCCGGGCGAGGACGCCGCGAATCGACTCGGAAACTCGGACGAGGCGGCGGGAAGACATGGAGTTTGGCGGGAGGTGGAAGGATTAGGTGGAAGGGAAGTTGGAACCAACGATTACAAGGTTTGGGGGACTTTTTCGAGCTGGTAGCACTCGATGATGTCGCCTTCCTCATACTCGTCGAAATTACCCAGCCGGATCCCGCACTCGAGGCCTTGGCGCACCTCGTTGACGTCCTCCTGGAATCGTTTGAGGGTGACCACGCCGCCGTCGTAAATCGGCTGCTTTTTGCGGATGACCCTGGCGCGACCACTCTTGGTGATCCGGCCGCTCTGCACCTGAGATCCGGCAACCATGAACTTGGAGAGCTCGAACACCTTTTTGACGAGAGCGGTACCCAACGGGGTCTCCCGCAGCTCGGGATCGAGCATGCCGGTCATGGCTTCCTTCACCTGGTCGACCAGCTCGTAAATGATGCTGAAGAGCTTGATCTGGATGCCTTCGCGCTTGGCGGCGTTGGCGGCAGAGTTGTCGGTCTTGGTGTTGAAACCGATGACGACGGCGCCGGAGGCTTTGGCGAGAAGAATGTCGGATTCCGAGATCGGTCCAATGGCCGACAAAACGATATCGAGATCAATTTTCTGGCTTTGAATTTTTCTAAGGGATTCGGTGATCGCCTCGACGGAGCCCTGAACGTCGCCCTTGAGGATCATTTTGAGGCACTTCTTTTGGCCCTCGGCAATGCTGGCAAAGAGATTTTCAAGAGTGACGCCTCCCGGAGTGCCGCCCGGGCCGGCGGCCAGACGGGAGACCCGCTCGGCTTCCTGACGTTCTTCCATGATGGAGCGTGCTTCGCGCTCTGAGCCAACCACGACCACTTCCTCTCCGGGGGCGGGGGCCCCGGTTAAACCGATGATGCGAGCCGGAGTGGAGGGCCCGGCTTCCTTGATGGTCACGCCGTTGTCGTCGAGCAGGGCCTTGATCTTGCCCATGTGGGGACCGCAGACGAAGGAGTCTCCGACCTTCAGGTTGCCCTGCTGGACAAGAACCGTGGAAGTGGGGCCACGTCCGGTTTCGATCTGGGTTTCGATCACGCGGGCGCGGGCGTGGCCGGTGGGATCCGCGCGAAGTTCCAGCACTTCGGATTGCAGACCGATCATCTCGAGAAGCTTTTCGATTCCGGTTCCCTTGGTGGCGGAGACCTCGCAAACCACCGTCTGACCGCCCCACTCCTCAGGAGCCAGGCCTTGTTCCTGCAGCTGGCCTTTGACGCGGTCGATATTGGCGCCGGGAAGGTCGACCTTATTGATGGCGACCATGACGGTAACCTTGGCGGCCTGGGCGTGTTTCAGGGCCTCGAGGGTCTGGGGCTTGATGCCGTCATCGGCCGCCACCACCAGTACCACGATATCGGTGACAGTGGCCCCGCGGGCACGCATGGCGGTGAAGGCCTCGTGGCCGGGGGTGTCGAGGAAAGTGATGCTTTGGTTGCCCCGCTTCACCGAGTAGGCGCCGATGTGCTGGGTGATGCCGCCGGCCTCGCCCGCGGCGACCTTGGTACGTCGGATGGCGTCGAGCAGGGAGGTTTTTCCGTGGTCGACGTGACCCATGAACGTTACGACGGGAGGACGAGGCTTAAGGTTGGCGGAGGGAATGGGCTTGGGTTTGGGCGGTTCCACGACCGGGGCCACCTTGTGCACACCGCCGCCTTCCTTCCGTTTTTCCGCCGTAAAAATGAAGCCGCGTTTCTCGCAAATCTTTTTGGCCACGGGTTCTTCCAGCGTCTGGTTGAGTGTGGCGAAAACATTCATTTCCATCAGCTCGTGGATGAGCTGAAACGGCTTGAGATTAAGCCGGGTGGCCAGGTCCCGGACCTGGATGGGAGGTTTCATCTGAATGACCTTGGATTCGTCGACCGGCCCTTCGGAGGTCGCCTCGGGCGCAGCTTCCGGGGCTGGGGCCGCAGAGGGGATCACGGCAGGAGCGGCTGCCGGGGCTACGGGAGCCGGCTCCGCGGTGACGGCTTTCGATTTCGCCGCCGTTTTCTTGGCGGGAGACTCCTTGTCCCCAGCAGCTTTGGTGGCGCGGGGTTTTTTGGGCGCGGCGGCGGCCCCTTCGGCGGTCGGCGTCTTTTTGGCGGACGAGGTAGCCATGCCGGCGAGGGGAGGGGCCTAGGCTTTGGCGGCTGCGAGGGCCGCCTGGGCCTTGGTCAGGATCTCCTTGGATTGTTCGGGGGTCAGGTCAGGAACGGCCTCGGCCAGATCGGTCTCGGTGGCTTCCACCAAGGCCTCGACGGTGCTGAAACCGACGGAGGCGATTTTCTGGGCAAGCGGGACCTCGATGCCGAGGGCGGTGGCGAGGCTTTGCACGGCCTGCTCGAGCTTTTGCTCAAACCCGACGACCTCGGTCTTGTCTTCTTCCACATCGATGTGCCAGCCGGTGAGGCGACTGGCGAGGCGGGCGTTGTGCCCCTTGCGGCCAATCGCGAGGGAGAGGTTTTCGGCGTCGACCAGCGCACGGACGCGGTGGCTGGTTTCGTCGATCTCGATTTTGCGCAGCTTGGCGGGCTTGAGCGCCTCGATCACCAGTTCATGGATGTTGGGCGACCAGCGGAATAGGTCGACCTTCTCGTTGTTCAGCTCACGGACAATATTTTTCACACGGGAGCCACGGATGCCGACGCAGGCACCGACGGGGTCGACTTTTTCCACGTCCGACCAGACGGCGATCTTGGTGCGGAAGCCGGGTTCGCGCGCGAGGGATTTAATCTGCACGACGCCATCCGCCAATTCAGCCACTTCCAAGGCGAGGAGGCGGCGGACGAAATCGGGGCTGGCGCGGGAAAGGATGATCTCGGGTCCGCGCTGGCCCTGCTGGACGGCCATCACGAGAGCGCGGATACGTTCGCCGGGGGTATATTCCTCGGTCGGGACGCGCTCGCGGGCGGGCATGATGCCCTCGAACTTGCCGAGGTCGATGACCACATCGGCGCGGTCAAAGCGACGGACGGTGCCGGCGACGATGTCGCCCACGCGGCCCTGAAACTCCTCCATGATCATGGTCTTTTCGATCGATCGGAGGTTCTGGTTCATGGCCTGCTTAAAGACCTGGGCGGCAATGCGGCCGAACTGTTTGGCATCGAGTTCAATTTCGACAAGGTCGCCGAGGCGGGCGGAAGGGTTCGCCGCGCGGGCTTTGACAATGGAGACTTCCTCGGGGTTTGGGCGGGCGCGGTCGGTCGCCTTCAGCTTGGCAAACATCTGGATTTTGCCCGTTTTGGCGTCAAGGGAGACGCGGATTTCGGTCTCGAGTGGGTAGGTCTTATGGGCAGCGGTGACAAGGGCGCTTTCGATGACGGAGGCCATGACCTTCCGGCTAATGCCCTTCTCCTTTTCCATGTAATCGAGTACCGTGAGGAAGTCTTGAGTGTTCATATTGTTTCTAGGTTGGGGTTGTGGGAGAAGGCTTTCGGCGAAAAAAAAGGTGGAAACCATTCGAGTTCCCACCCAACCACCGCCGAGAGTCAACTCCTTGAAAATCATATCCAAACGACGAAAATGGTCAATCCGCGAAACCGAATGTCCCTTTTATGCCTAAATCATTGAAAGAAGGCAGGATCGGCCTGGTCGCCGGCCGTGGGATCTACCCAAGGCTGGTCATCGACGGCGCCCGGCAAGCTGGACAGGAGCTGGTTGTGGCTGCCTTTGAAGGTGAAACCGAGCCTTCGGTGGCATCCCGGGGACGGCCCTCGGCCTGGTTGCGGGTGGGGCAGTTGGGAGCCTTAGTCTCGTTCTTTCGGAAACAGGGGGTCGACCGGGCGATCTTTGCCGGCCAGATCACTCCCAAGAGGCTCTACGACCTCAGGCCGGACCTTAAGGCACTATGGATTCTGGCCCAACTCAAGGAGAGGAGTGCCGCAACGCTTTTCGGGGCCGTGGTGAAAGAATTGGAGAAGTCAGGGATCCGGGTGCTGCCCGCGACAACATTTATGGAGATGCATTTGGCGAAGCCGGGCCTGATCGCCGGGCCGCGGCCACCCTTGCACCTCTCCGCCGACATCACGTTTGGCTGGCCCTTGGCTAAAACGGTGGCTCGGATGAACATTGGTCAAAGTTTAGTGGTTCGAAAGGGCACCGTGATGGCGGTGGAAGGCTTTGACGGCACTGATGCCACACTGAGGCGGGGCGGACAGATTGCCGGACAGGACTCGACCGCCATCAAGGTGACCTCGCCCACGCAGGATATGCGGTTTGACGTGCCGGTCATCGGCCCGCGCACCATCCAGAGTGCCGCGGAGGGTAAGGTGAGATCCATTGTGCTGGAGGCAGGGAAGACCCTGATCCTCGAGGCAGAGGAGGTCGGGAATCTTGCGGTGCGGCATAAAATCACGGTCTGGGGACATCGCGGGGGTTCAGGAAAATGAGCGCTCCGGTGAAAGTAGGCGTGGTGGGAGTCGGTCATATGGGCAAGGAGCACGCCCGGATTTATGCCGAATCTCCCAAGGCGGAACTGGTCGGCGTGTTCGACACGGATCCGTCTACGGGCAAGAAAATTGCCGACAAGTGCCGGACGCGGTTCTTTTCCTCCCTTGAGGAAATGGTGGAGGGGGTGGAGGCGGTCAGCGTCGTCACGCCCACCATCCACCATCTGGCGTCCGCGGAACCTTTTTTAAAGAAAGGCCGCCATGTGCTCGTCGAAAAGCCGATTGCGATGGATACGCATGAGGCCCGGCAGCTGGTCACGCTGGCGGAGCGGAATGGGGCGAAGCTGGCCGTGGGACATGTGGAGCGATTTAATCCTGTTTTAGCGGCCCTGGAGGAAAGGTTGGGACGGCCGCGATTCATTGAGGCCCACCGGCTTTCTCCTTATCCCGGACGGAGCACAGACATCGGCGTGGTGATGGATCTCATGATCCATGATCTGGAGATCATTCTGCATCTGGTCCGGTCCCCGGTCGCTTCGGTCGACGCAGTGGGCGTGCCGGTGTTGAGCAAGGGGGAGGATATTGCCAACGCCCGGATCCGTTTTGCCAACGGCTGCGTAGCCAACATCACCACCAGCCGGATCAGTCCGGAAAAACTGCGAAAGATCCGGGTTTTTCAGGATGATGCTTATCTCTCCCTCGACTATATGAAGCAGGAGGGGGAGATCTACCGCCGGGAAGACGGCAAGATCACCCGGGACAAGATCCCGGTTCGGAAGGGCGAGCCGCTGAAAAACCAGCTGGAGGAATTCTTGGACAATGTCCGGCATGACACCGATCCGAGGGTGGCGGGCACCCACGGGTTCGAGGCTCTGCAGCTGGCCTCGCAGATCTGCGAGCAGATGACCCCGGCGGGAACATGAAGTCTCCGGCGCTAGATCCATTCCGTCTTTACGTGGTGGCGGGAGAGGCGAGTGGTGACCGCCTGGCTTCCGATCTCGTGCGGGTGCTGAAGCAGCGAAATCCCGACCTGCAGGCGTATGGGGTGGGAGGACCGATGTTGCGGGCGGCCGGGCAAGTGCAAAGTTTTGATCTCGCGCGGCACGCGGTGGTGGGGCTCACGGATGTGTTGAAGAACCTTTCCAAATTCCTGAAGTTTTTCCGTCAGGTTAAGGCAGAGATCCTGAAGCTGAAGCCGGACGTGGTGATCCTCGTGGACTACCCAGGATTTAATCTCCGTCTGGCCAAGGAGCTTCATCGCAAAACCCCGCCGCCGGCGATCGTCTATTACGTTAGTCCTCAGGTTTGGGCCTGGAAGGCGGGCCGGGCCAAGGTCATGGAAAGGATTTTGGAACGGCTCTTGGTCATTTTTCCCTTCGAGGTGGAGTGGTTCGCACGGGAGGCGCCCAAACTGAGAGTGAAATGGGTTGGTCACCCGCTGGCAGATCGCTGGATCCAACAGGGCAGAAACCACGCCCCGGAGGAAACGCCATGTGTCGCTCTCCTGCCAGGAAGCCGGCCCAAGGAGATCGCCCGCCATTGGCCGGTCTTACTGGAGACAGCCGCCCGGATTGCGCGGGAGCAAAAGAATGTACGTTTTGTCTCTTTGGCCACCGGACCGGAGATGCGGCAACAGCTGGAGGAGGCGTGGTCCCAGCATCCCACGAGCGGAGTGAGTCTGGACATTATGTCCGGCCAGTCCCTGACGCTGCTGAATCGTTGCACCATGGCGATCGTGGCCTCCGGTACGGCCACGTTGGAGTGCGCCATGGCCGGATTACCCATGCTGGTGATCTACCGGACATCCTGGTTCACCTATTGGCTGGGACGCATGCTGGTGAAGTTGCCCTACCTTTCCATGGTGAATGTGCTGGCTGGAGAAAAGGTGGTGCCGGAATTTTTGCAGGGTTCGGCCACTCCGGAGCGGTTAACCACGGCGGCGCTGCAAATTCTTCGGAATCCCCGGGGAACAGAGAAAATGGCCCAACGGATCCGGGAAGTGGCGAGCAAGCTGGGCGGACCCGGCGCGGCCGAGCGGGCGGCGGAACAGGTTGAAGAGGCGATCCGGCTCCGCCGGGCGCTAGTGGTCGCGGCGCAGGAGAGCGTCGGCGATCGCGAGGAGAGCATCGGCGCGGGTGCCGAGCGGGTGAAGGGCTGAGCGGGCGGCGCGGGTGAGGCGGTCGGCTTCGCGCCGCGCGCCGTCCAGGCCGAGCAGACGGGGATAGGTGGCTTTGCCGGACGACTGATCCTTGCCGATGCTTTTGCCCAGTTTTTCCTTGGTGGAGACGATGTCGAGAATGTCGTCGATGACCTGAAAGGCGAGGCCAAGGGCACGGCCGAATTTCGTGAGATGGGAGAGGGTGCGGGGATCGGCGCCGGCGGACATGGCCCCCAAGCGCAGGGAAGTGGTAATCAGGGCACCGGTCTTGGCCCGATGAATTTCCACAAGCCTCTTGAGCGGGATCCGTTTCTTTTCAGAATCCAAATCGAGGACCTGTCCGGCGATCAGTCCCAGGCTGCCGGAGGCATGGGCGAGCTCCGCGACCATGGCGGCGCCCGAGTAGCGGCGATTGGGTTTGGTTCGGGCTACCGAAGCAAAGGCCTCGGTAAGCAGAGCATCACCCGCCAGGACCGCCACAGCCTCGCCGTAAACCCGGTGGTTCGTGGGGCGGCCGCGGCGGAAGTTGTCGTCATCCATGCACGGCAGGTCGTCGTGAATGAGGGAGTAGGTGTGGATGCATTCGACGGCGCAGGCGGAAGGCAAAGCAGCGGACTCCTTTCCGCCGGCGGCGCGGGCGGCGGCGAGGCAGAGAATGGGGCGGAGCCGTTTCCCCCCGGCGAGAAGGCTGTAGCGCATGGCCTGATGAATGAGGCGCGGATGGGCATTTTTGGAAATCAGCCGGTCGAGCGCCCGTTCAACCAAGGGTAGGCGGGATTTCCAGTAGGCCTCGGGTTTCATGGGGATTTGATTTGAGGAAGGGATGGGCCGAAAGGCAAGCGATGAATCAGCGGATCGTGCAGACAGAGTAGGTGGGGACGGGAGCCAGAGTTTTGGAGCCCTCCGAGGCGGCAATCTCCAGCAGGGTTACGATTTCGATCAATTCCCCCTTGCCCTGGCGTAAAAGAGCAACGCCGGAAGCCAACTGGGTGCCGCGATCCAAGACATCGGCCACGAGCAGGGTCCGGCAACCGGCGGGGATCGACTGGACGTCCAGAATCGGACCGCGGGCGGAAGGCTGCAAAACACCAAGACCGGTTCCCACGAAATAGGCCAAGGGAGCGGCGAGAGGCAACGAGGTGGAGTCGTAAGCCACCACCAGATCGATCCGGCGGCGGGCATAACGTTCGTTCAGATCGGAGCAGGCAAAGCGGAACAGCTGGCCGTCCCGGTAGATTCCTTCCGTTAGATAGGCGGATTCCCCGGCCTGGCGGGCGCTCTGGATGGTTTTGACCGCAGCGGCGAGGCGGTCACGACTACTGCGGAGGGCGGCGGCTTTCACAGGGAATAAAATTGTCCGGGAAAATCCCTCTGCGGGGGAAGAAAATTATTCCTCCTCGGAGTCCGGCTCGCTGCGTTCCGAGATTGTCGGGCTTGCTTCCAGGGCGGCCCTTAGCTTCTTGAGGGCAACATTTTGAATTTGGCGGATGCGCTCGCGGGTCACCTTAAACTTTTTCCCGATCTGCTCCAGCGTCGGAGGGGTCTCGTCCGAGAGCGGGAAGCGGAGGGAAAGAATCGCCCGTTCGCGGGCATCCAGCACATGCAGGACCTTGCGCAGTTCCTTCACCAGGCTGCGGCTTTCGAGGCTTTTCCCCGGCATGGCGGCAGTTTCATCCGCGATCAGGTCGCCCAACTCGGCATCTGCATCCTCACCGACGAGGGCGTTGAGAGAGGCGGGACGGAGGGAAATGCGGCGGAACATGGCGACTTTTTCTGCGGTCACGCCCAGCTCCTCAGCCAATTCCTGGTCCGTCGCCTCCCGACCCAGCTCATCCGCCAACTGGATGGCGATGCGACGCATTTTGGCCAGCTTGTCGACCAAATGGACGGGCAGGCGAATCGTCTTGGACTGGTTGGCGAGGGCGCGGCGAACGGCCTGCTTAATCCACCAAGCCCCGTAGGTACTGAACTTGATGCCCCGGGTGGGGTCGAATCTCTCGACCGCTTTCATCAGGCCGATATTTCCCTCGCTGATCAGGTCCAGCAGAGGGAGACCGAGCCCGGCATAGTCCTGGGCGATTTTGACGACGAGCCGGAGATTGGCCCGGATCATCTGTTCGCGGGCGGCGCGGTTTCCGCGCTGGATCAGTTTGCCGAGGCGGACCTCATCGGCGCGGGTGAGCAGGGCGATCTGCCCGATCTCCCGGAGGTAGGTCCCGAGTGCTCCTTCCCGGTCATCCCGCATCCATTAAGAATGCGGCTGATCCCGTAAAAGGGGAAGGCGAACTGGACAGACCCGCGCGCTATCAGCCACGCCCTGCCGGCGATAAGGCCGGCTGAAGTACCCCGAAGGGATTAGTCTTTGAGCGCGACCTGGGCCGCCGCCAAACGAGCCACCGGCAGGCGGAATGGGGAGCAGGAAACGTAGTTCAGGCCGAGGCGGTGGCAGAATTTGACCGAGTCCGGATCGCCGCCGTGTTCGCCGCAGATGCCGAGCTTAATGTCCTTGCGGACGGAACGGCCGAGGCGGACGGCGGTTTCCATTAGTTTACCCACGCCCGCCTGATCGAGCACGGCAAAGGGGTTTTGGCGCACAATTTCCTCCTCCTGATACCTGGGGAGGAAGGACCCGGCGTCGTCGCGGCTCATGCCGAGGGAGGTCTGCGTCAGGTCGTTCGTGCCAAAGCTGAAGAACTGGGCGGACTTGGCGATCTCATCGGCGACGACGCAAGCGCGGGGCACCTCGATCATCGTGCCGACCAGGTAGGCGATTTTCACATTCCGCTCCTTCTGGACGGCGGCGGCCACGCGGTGGACGACTTCGAGTTGCAACTCCAACTCTTTCGGGAAGCCGACGAGAGGGATCATGATCTCAGGCCGGACTTTCATGCCGGCAGACTGCACTTCGGCCGCCGCCTCGAAAACGGCGCGCGCCTGCATCTCGGAGATCTCGGGATAGACGATCCCGAGTCGGCAACCGCGGTGGCCAAGCATGGGATTAAATTCGTGCAGTTCTTTGACCCGGCGGGCGATCCGGTCGGCCGAGATGCCGAGCTTTTCGGCGAGATCGCGCTGGGCGGACTCCTCGTGAGGGAGAAACTCGTGGAGGGGAGGGTCCAAGAAACGGATGGTGGCCGGACGACCCCCGAGGGCCTTGAAGATGCCGACAAAGTCGGAACGCTGTTCGGGCAGAAGTTTGGCGAGGGCACGGCCGCGCTCGTCGGCGTTTTCGGCCAGGATCATCTGGCGGACGTAGTCGATCCGGTGGCCCTCAAAGAACATGTGTTCCGTGCGGCAGAGGCCGACGCCTTGGGCGCCAAAGGCCACGGAGTGCTCGACCTGGTCGGGCTGGTCGGCGTTGGCGCGGACTTCCAGCTTTCGACGCTGATCGGCCCACTGCATGAGCTGGGCGAAGAGCTTGTAGGTCGGGCTGTCGTTGCCCTTGATGTCCTTGTCGATGAGAACGCGGACGATATCGGACGGAGAGGTTTTGACCTCACCGGCAAAGATCTCGCCGGTGGTGCCGTCGATGGAGAGAAAGTCTCCCTTGCGGTAATGCTTACCGCGAACGGTGAGGGTGCCGGTGGCGTAGTCGATCTGGAGGTCAGACGCACCACAGACGCAGACTTTGCCCATCTGGCGGGCGACCAAGGCGGCGTGGGAGGAGACCCCGCCGCGGGCCGTGAGGATGCCTTCGGCGGCGAGCATGCCCCGGATGTCCTCCGGGCTGGTCTCGACGCGGACGAGGAGAACCTTGGTGCCTTTGTGAGCGGCGGCCTCAGCCTCGTTGGCTTGGAAGTAAATCTGGCCGGTGGCGGCGCCAGGGCCGGCGGGGAGACCGCGGGCGATGACCTCGGCGGTCTTGCGGGCGTGGGAGTCGAAAACCGGGGCGAGGAGCTGGCTGAGCGAGTCGGCCGGGATGCGACGGACGGCATCGTCCGGCTTAATGAGTTTTTCCCGCACCATCTCCACGGCGATGCGGACCGCGGCCAGGCCGGTGCGCTTGCCGTTGCGCGTTTGCAGCATGAAAAGGCGGCCTTCCTCGACGGTGAACTCAAAGTCCTGCATGTCCTTGAAGTGGCCTTCAAGGGTGCGCCGGACGTCCTGGAGTTGGCGGTAAACCTCGGGGAATGCGACCTGGATCTTGGCGACGGGTTCCGGGGTGCGGACCCCGGCGACGACGTCCTCGCCCTGTGCATTCAGGAGGAACTCCCCGTAGAGGACTTTTTCGCCCGTGGCGGGGTCGCGGGTGAAGGAGACGCCCGAACCGCTGTTGTTGCCGGTGTTTCCGAAGACCATGGCCTGCACGTTGACGGCCGTGCCCCATTCGTGAGGGATGTTATATTTCCGGCGATAGATGATGGCCCGCTCGTTGTTCCAGGAGCCAAACACCGCGCCGACGGCGCCGCGGAGCTGTTCACGGGGATCTTCGGGGAAGTCCTTGCCGGTGCGTTCGCGGATGAGTTTGCGGAAGCGGTCGGTCAGGGTGCGCAGGGCGGCGGCATCCAGCTTGGTGTCGGAGACGTGGGGATCTTTCGGGAAAAGCTCCTTCTTGAGTTCCTCGATCACGACTTCAAACGGTTCGTGATCTTCACCGGGACGTTTCTGTACGCCCATGACCACGTCACCGTACATCTGGAGGAAGCGGCGGTAACAGTCGTAGGCAAAGCGCTCGTTCTTGCTGCGTTCGGCGAGAGCACGAACGGTGCGGTCGTTGAGGCCGAGGTTGAGGATGGTGTCCATCATGCCGGGCATCGAGTCACGGGCGCCGGAGCGGACGGCCACGAGAAGGGGGTTGGAGGTGTCACCGAACTTCCGGCCCATGGCGTGCTCGAGTTTTGCGATGGCGTCGTCAATCTGACGGTCGAGGGAGGGAGGGTAACTGCGGTTGTGATCGTAGTAGTAGGTGCAGACCTCGGTGGTGATGGTGAATCCGGCGGGGACGGGGAGGCGGATCTTTGTCATCTCGGCGAGGTTGGCGCCCTTGCCGCCGAGGAGGGACTTCATCTTCCCGTTGCCGTCGGCTTTGCCGTTGCCGAAGAAGTAGACGTATTTTACTCCCTTGGAGGAGCTAGGTTTCTTGGATTTGGATGTTTTGGATTTGTTGGGCATATAGAAAAGAAGCGTTTCGGAATGCCAGCGAAGGGGTGCTTTGGCAAGCCCGTTCAGACCGGCTTGGGAGCAAGTGGAACGGCGGTTGGCCGGCTTTTCCAGGCGGACTCTTGGAACGACAAGACTTTACGAATCCCTTCCTCGGCCAGGCCCAGAAGTTGGTCGAACTCCTGCCGGGTGAAATCGTGCTCCTCCCCACCGGCTTGGACTTCCACCAGGCGACCCGTGCCGGTCATGACAACGTTCATGTCGACTTCGGCATCCCGGTCCTCGGGATAGTCGAGATCCAGAATGGCGGAACCCTTCAGGAGGCCCACGCTGATCGCGGCCACCGGGCTCCTCAGGGGATCTCCCGTCAAGCGACCGGAGATTTGCAGCCGTTCGATCGCGCGGCGCAGCGCGAGACAAGCGCCGGTGATGGCGGTCGTACGGGTGCCGCCATCCGCGGCGAGCACATCACAGTCGATCCATAGACTGCGGGGCCCGAGCGCCTCGAGATCCGTGACCGCGCGCAGGCTGCGGCCGAGAAGGCGCTGAATTTCCGTGGAGCGACCATCGACCTTGCCGCGGGCGGAGTCGCGCGGCTTCCGGTCATGGGTCGAGGCGGGGAGCATGGAGTACTCCGCCGTGAGCCAGCCGCCGGCGACATTTTTTTCCTTCATCCAGCGCGGCACAGATTCCTCGACCGTGGCAGTGCAGATCACCTCGGTCTTGCCGCAGCGGAGGAGAACGGAGCCGGCGGCGTTGCCGGCAATGTCCCACTGGCAAGACAGGGGCCGGAGATCGCGGGGGGAACGGCCGTCGGTACGGGAACTCATCGGGAGAGATCCTCGGCGGCGCGGGCCGTGTTGGAAAGCAGAAGGGCAATGGTCATGGGTCCGACCCCGCCCGGGTTGGGCGTGATGGCCCCGGCCACCGTTTTGACCGATTCGAAATCCACGTCTCCGACCAAACGGTATCCGCGCGGACTGGTGGGATCCTTCAGGCGGTTCACGCCCACATCGATGACGGTGGCGCCAGGTTTCACATGCTCCTTTTTCAAGAACAGCGGTTGGCCGAGGGCTCCGATCAGGATGTCGGCCTGTCGGGTGATGGCAGGCAGATCGACGGTGCGGGAGTGGGCGAGTGTGACCGTGCAGTCGGCCCCCGGGGCTTTGCGCGCAAGGAGCAGCGCGAGGGGACGGCCGACGATTTGGCCGCGCCCCACGACCACGGCGTGCTTGCCGGCGGTGGGAATTTTCCCCAAGCGAAGGATTTCCAAAATTCCCGCGGGGGTGCAGGGGAGAAAACCGGTGGGGTCACCGAGCAGGAGCTTGCCGAAATTGATCGGGTGGAAGCCGTCCACATCCTTGGCTGGAGAGACCCGGGCATAGACGAGGTCGTTGGGGAGGGAGGAAGGGAGTGGAGATTGGATGAGGATTCCATGCACCTTGGGATCGGCATTGAGGGCATCGATCTCCCGCAAAAGCGTCGGGAGCGGGGTGGATTCCTGGAGGACGAGAGTGCGACTGGCGATGCCAACCTCCTGGGCGCGCTTTTCTTTTCGGGAGACGTAGGCCCGGGAGGCGGGATCTTCGCCCACGCGAATAAAAACGAGCCCCGGAACGATTCCCTTGGCCTTGAGGGTCGTGACCCGGGCCAAAGTTTCCCGGTGGGCTTGGGCGGCCAAGGCTTCTCCGTCGAGGATGTGGGCGGGCATGGAAAGTTTACGATGCCGTGAAGGGCTAAAAAGGGGAAGCGGTGAAAGCGGGGCGGTTCAGGAAAAAAGAGGCACGGCTTTGCCTGGGGGGGGTTGCAGAATCTCCATCTCGGGACGGCGGAGGGAGAGGGTCTGGCGGAACCACTCTTGGGCATCCGGATCTCCGTGTACCAGGAAAAGTTTTTTGGGCCGGGCCTGCTCACAGATCCAGTTGGCCAAGTCCTCCCGGATGGCGTGGGCCGTGAGATCGAAGTACCGAATTTCGCACCGCACGGGCAGAGGGCCGTGGGGATCGCCCCAATCGACGGAACCACCCCGCCCTGCGGCCCGAAGTAAACCGGCGGGGGAACTGGGCTCGGTGAAGCCAACAAAAAAAATGGAGTCGTTCTCTCTGGGGAAAAAAAGGCGGGCCAAGGTATGGCTCGTGGTATGCGGGGTCATCATGCCGGAGCTGACGAGATAGATTTGCCCGGACTTGGGCCGCAGGGTCGCCAACCGGCGGGGATCGAAAGTC
The DNA here is from genome assembly GCA_040397305.1 of Methylacidiphilales bacterium. Taxonomy (GTDB): domain Bacteria; phylum Verrucomicrobiota; class Verrucomicrobiia; order Methylacidiphilales; family Verrucolacustridaceae; genus Verrucolacustris. Next base: position 39,076 of record JBBAWG010000007.1, read on the forward strand.
TCCGGACGAACTTCCGGAATGATCTTCAGACCGGCGTGCTGGCGAGGTGCGAGGGACCGCTGGCGGTCATAGACCTCGGTGAGGACGCGGCCGAGGCCGCCGATATAAATGGTCGTCGGGGGAAGGAGGCCATCGCGGCGGGCATGGTGGAGAAGGGTCAGCATTTCCTGGGTTTTTCCCAAGGCGAAGACGGGCATGAGAACGGCGCCGCCTCGGGCGAAGGTCTGGCGAATTCCTTCCAGGAGGTCGTTTTCCATGGAGTCCCGGGTCTGGCCGGAGGGCGTGGGTTGGGCTCCGCGGGTGGTTTCCATGAGGATGGTGTCCCACGGGCCAGGCGGGGGCTGGCAGGGGATCATGAGGGTTTGACGGGCGAGATTCATGTCGCCGGTGTAGAGCGCGCGCTGGCCGCCGCAGCGAATCTCGGTCAGGGCCGAGCCAAGCACATGACCGGCATCATGGAGGACGAATTCGAATTCAGAACCGTCCACCCGAAAGGGTTTTTGCAGCGGAAGGGTTTCCCAGGCCACCACGCAGTCATCGACTCCGCGATGGGTGTAGAGGGGGTAATCCTGCTGCAGAGTCTCTTTTTTCTGGCGGGTCATCACATTGACGGAGTTGTGGAGTAGGGGCTCCGTCAAAGCCGCCGTGGCAGAAGTCATCCAGACCTTGGCGTGGGGCCGCGCGCGGGTCGCCAAGGGTAAGGAGCCGGCGTGGTCGTGATGCGCGTGGGACAGGATGATGGCTTCGAGGTTCTTCGGGAGGGCATCGAGCAAGGGAGTGGCCGCCCAACCTTCCATGCGCGGATGCATCCCCGCATCGAGCAGGACGGAGCTGGAGCCCGATTGGAGAAGGTAAGAATTTGCCCCGATTTCCGGGGCGCGGGTCAGGTTGGTTAGGGTGGTCATGAACGGCGGAGCGGAGACCGCAACCGCCGGCTCAGAACTGACCCCGGAGGAGCTGAACGACTTCCTGCGGAAGCTCGTTGCCCGGCTGGGAAACCCGTCCTACCAGCCAGTCGCGGACCAGCTGGTTCCGGCGCTGATTGAGAACCTGGGTCTCGATTTTGGGCAGCTGGCTCGTGGCGACATCGGCCGGTACCGGAAGGCGTTGGGCAAGGTAAACGGCCAAGCCGCCATTTTCCGTGCGCACCAACGGACTGACCCGGTTGGCCTCAAGCTGGGTGACCACCTGACGGATCCGGTCGGCATCCGGGAAGACAAGGGGCTTGGGGTCGGCCGGGGTAAACGAGGGGACCTTGGTGGCAGTCAGGCCGGCGGCCTTGAGAATATCATCCCACTTTTTCCCTTGGGAGAGCTCCACATTGGCCCGATCCAGGAAGGCGCGGGAGGTCTGATCGGTGATTTGGAGGCGGGCCTGCTCCTGCCAACGGGCCCGGACATCCGCCATGGCTTCGGCCAGGGGACGGATGCGGCCGGGTTGAAGTTCCTTCAAGCGAAGGACGAGGTAACCGTTTTTGGAGGGGAGAAAGTCGCTGATGGGCTCATCCGGAGAAAGGCGGAGGGCGGCGGCCGTCAGGCGCGGGTCCGTTTCCCCGGGGAAGGGTGTCTCGGTGGCGGTGAAGGGGCCGGCGGTTTTGACGGCCAGCTTGGCTTCCGCAGCCTTGGCCGTGAAATCCGGCCGGGCCTGTCCCTCGGGAAGGTTAAAAAACTGGGAAGTAAAGGCGAAGGCAGTCTCTCCGGCCTTGGTGCGGGCAGCTTCGTCAGTGCCAGTCGTGGAGAACTCGACATACTCCACGGTGACCCTGGCTGGGACGGCAAAGGCCTGCTCATTCGCTTTATGGAAGGCCTCTAGGTCCTGCGGGTTCGGTTCCGGCGGCGTCATTTTGGAGGAATCCCACCGCACCACCTGAGCCTCCACGGGACCGAAGAGTTTCTGGAGCCGGCTTTCGGCTTCCCCGGGGAAGACGGCGGCAGTGGAGGAGAGCGCGGCCAAAATCTTGCGCGTCCTGACTTCATCCATAATCGCTTCATTGAAACGCTCGCCGCTAAAACCTTGCGGATTCAGAAAGTTTTCGGAGAAGCGCGTAAATAGTTCGGGATCGTACTGGCCGTCCTTGAGGAAGAGGGGGTTCTTGCGGATCGATTCAAGGAGTTGCTCCGGCTGGGGATCGATCCCGGCCTGGTCCGCGGCCTGGCTCTGAAGGAGGCGGATCCAAGTCTGAATCGCGAGGAAACGGTCGTTATCGGAGGGGATACGGCCGGTTTCCAGGGTAACCTCGAGAAGAGTCTGGCGCTGGGCGGCAATGAGGTCGTTCAGGGAAAGGGTCCGGCCCCCAATTTTGCCCAGATTGCCCGCCGCGGGATCCACGCCACCGGAGGGGGTCCAGTTGCCAAAAAAGATGAAAGAGACCGCGATGACGGCGAGAAGGATCAGAAGGAGACCCTTCAATTTGTCGTGGAGGAAGGTGATCATAAGGCTTTTTGGCTTGTCGGGGGGGTAGGAGGAAAGACCAAAATCCCAATATGTTAAGCCGCGTCCTCATTCTCTGGGGTTTGTTGCTCTCCGCGGGATGGGCGCAGGACCAGCTGCGGCTCAAAAGCGGGGAAGTCATCTCCGGAAGCGCGGTAAAATTTGACGACGCCAGCCAATCTCTCACTTTCAAATTCGACAAGGGCACCCTGAGTTACACCCAAGCCGACATCGCCGAGGTTACCCTGAAGGAGCGGCCTGGGGTGGGGGAGGGTCGAAAAGCACTGGCGGAGGGGAAAATGGAGGAAGTGGTGGTCAAATGGCAGGGGCCGGTGGATCAATTCCTTGGGGTGGATACCCCTTGGGTGTTGGAGTGTGCGGGAGGGCTTGGGCAGGCCTATTTGGCTTTGGGGAAAGTGGCGGATGCGGAAGCTCTGTATGGCAAAATGAAAAAAACCTATCTTTCGGGACCGGCGGCATTGCGGGCGGAAGTTGGCCTGGCGGTGGCGACCTCCGGGCGGGACCCCGGCGGCACTTTGGCGAAGCTCCAATCCCTGGAAGGACAGCTCAAGGAAAGTCTTCGTCCCCTGCGGGCTGATCGCGAAGCCTTGGCGGAATTTTATTTTGCCCGGGGGGAGGCCCTGGAAAAGAAGGGGGAGGCCAAGAAGGCTTTGGAAGATTATCTGCGGGTCAGCATTCTCTACCCAGAGCCCCCCTCCTTAGGGCAGCGTTCGGCCAAAAAAGCCGAGGCCCTGCGGCAGGCCAACAAAGACCTAGTCACCGACTGATTCCAAGATTAGGATCTCGCGATGAATTGGATCATCCGGACTCTTCTTTTTCTCTCCCTGATTCCCTTCCCTGCGGTCGCGTCCGAAGGTGGTGCTCACGGCGATACCTTCATGGACCTGTTCCTGTTGGGGGGAGCGGTTTCCTGGCTGCTTCTCGTGGCCTCGATTCTGATCATGGCCTTCGCCATCGAAGCGGTGATCAAGATTCGGGTCGCCCGTTTGGCTCCTCCCGCCGTGTACGCCCAGCTCAAGGATGCGTTTGTCTCCGGCAACTATCCGCAAGCGGTTCAGATCTGTGTGGCCAACCCTTGCTACCTTACCCGCATCGTTCAGGCCGGCCTGGAGCGGCTTGGGCGGGGGCGGGACGCCGCGGAAAAGGCCATGGGCGAGATGACCGCGAAAGAAATCAACGATCTCAAATCCAACATCAACTACCTGTCCGTCATCGGGGTGGTGAGTCCGATGGTGGGTTTGACGGGAACGGTCATTGGAATGATGAAGGCTTTTAAAACCCTCGGCTCCTCCGGGGCGGCCGATCCCAGCAAGCTATCGGCCAACATTTCCGAGGTGTTGTTTGCAACCGCCTTCGGCCTCTTCGTGGCCATCCCCGGATTCGTTCTGTATTATGTTTTCCGGAACCGCGTGCAGACAGTCTCGGTGGCCGTGGAGCAGCAAGTGGGGCACTTGTTTGAGGAAGTGCCCTTTGAACAGCTGACAGGGTATCGGGTGCAGGAATACCTTGCGGAAGGTGCGGCCGCCGGCGCCCCGGCCCCCGCGACGGCCTAAGGCGCCGATCTTCGGCCATGGCCGGCCACGGAAAAAAGTTCAGCGTTCACGCCTCCGGAGGGGAGGAGGAGCCGGAATTTCAGGTGGCTCCCATGGTCGACGTGCTGCTGGTGCTCCTGATGTTTTTCACGGCCACCACCACGACCGAGGTCAAAAGCCAGATCGCCGACCTCACTTTGCCGGATGCGCAGGAGGCAAAAGACCGGGAGAAAGGCCAAGGGCAGTTCCTGGTGAACATTAACAAAATGGGAGGAGTCGAGGCGTTTGGCCGCAGCGGCCTGGATGAGGGCTCTCTGGCGCGGTTGATCAAGGAGGATTACGATAAAGTGAGGAAGCTTGATCCCAACGCCAGTTACCGGGTTTTGGTGAGGGCGGACAAGGATCTCGGCTGGGAGAAGACCAAGGTCGTCCTCAAGGCGGCGGCGGCGGCCGGGGTCGGCAATGTGGTTTTCGCCACCACCAAGGGAGGGAAGGGTTAGTTTATGGCCGGTGGAGGTGGTGGAGGAGAGGGGGAGTTTGGCCTGCAGATTGCACCCATGCTGGACGTGATGTTTGTGCTTCTGATGTTTTTCATGGTCATGGCGGGCCAGCAGGTCAAGGAAGCGGAGCTTGGGGTTTCGGTTCCCGGGAGCGGCCAGCCGTCCTCCACGGCCAAGACTCCGGTGACTCTTCGCATCGCCCCTGACGGGGTGGTGACCTTTAATGACACCCCGGTGGATAGCCGGGAGGACCGCGAGATGCCGAAGCTCCGGGCCCGGCTCAAGAATCTGATCGAGGCGTTTGCCGAGCAGTCGGTGATCATCCGCCCCAATGACCGCGCCCCGTATCAGCGCGTGGTGGATGTGCTCAACGCCTGCGGGGCGGAGCGGGTGAAGAATCTTACGTTCGGAGGTTGAGCGGCACCCCGGTGGGGCTCGCAGCAGTTTAGGAATTTAGTCTTTAGTTATGGAGAGAACCTTTCAAGGCTCTTGCTCCCCTTCGTGACTAAGAACTAAAAGGCTAATAGACTAAGCTCGGCCCATATATTTCCGCTCCCGAGTATCGACCTTAATCAGTTCCCCCTCCTTAATGAAAAGCGGGACCTGGAGCTGGATGCCGGTTTCCAGCTTGGCCATCTTCATCACATTGTTGGCAGAGTCGCCCCGGATGCCTTCGGGGGATTCCGTCACCTTGAGGGTCACGCTGGCCGGGGCTTCCACGGAAACGACCTTGCCCTCGATGAAGCAAATTTCACACGGGGTGTTTTCCGACATAAAGTCTTTGGCCTCCTCCACCAGTTCCGGTGGAAGGGTGATATTTTCGTAGTTCTCCGGGTTCATGAACGTGTAGCCAGTGTTGTCTTGGTAGCTGAATTCCCATTTCTCACGGGAGACGTTCACGGTTTCCAGGCGCTCGTCGGAAGCCAATCGGTGGTCCGAGGAAAGGCCGGAGCGCAGGGAACGGAAGGTGGCTTGAACAAAGGCCCGCTTGTTGCCTGGGGTGCGGTGGGTGGTGTTGAGGACGACGTAAACGTCGCCGTCTTTGGTGACGGCCATTCCTCGTCGAAGGTCGTTTGCGATAACTGCCATGGGGATGAATCTCCTGCGTTGCGGTCCGTTCAGTAGAGTCTGAAACGGGCCAGATCCTGGGAATCCACCAGCCCAACCGGGCGGCGGGCCGCATCCAAAACAATTAAGTCCTCGATGCGGTGGGTCTCGAAGGTATGCAAGGCCTTGGCGGCCAGACTGTCAACGGTGATGGTCACAGGATTTTTTGTCATGACGGCGCGCAGTGGTCGGCGGCCGATCTCCGGATCTTTTTGAAAACCACGGACAAAGTCCCCGTGCGTGTAGATGCCGAGCAGTTTTCCGCGGGGATCGACCACCACGGCGGCGCCGCAGCGTTTGGCGGTGATTTGGGAAAGGGCCTTGGCCACGGGAGTTTCCGGTTTGCAGAGCGGGATGGCGGACCGGGGCCGCATGATCTCTCCCACCTTCAGCAGGAGATTGCGGCCGATGGTGCCCCCAGGGTGGAGCCGCGCGAAGTCCTCGCGGCGGAAGCCGCGACTCTCCAGCAGGACCATGGCAATGGCATCTCCCATGGCCAGCATGGCTGTGGTGCTGGACGTGGGGGCGAGATTGAGGGGACAGGCTTCCTGGTCCACGGAAACATCGAGGATGACGTCCGCCTGCTGGGCGAGCGGGGATCGCAGGTTTCCGGTGATGCCCACAATGGGAGTACCGAGACGCTTCAGCATGGGAACCACGCGGAGGAGTTCATCGGTGTTGCCGCTGTAGCTGAGCACAACCACCAGATCCTCTGGGGAGACAACGCCCAAATCCCCGTGGGCGGCATCGACGGGATCCAAAGCCACCGAGGTGGTGCCGGTGCTGGCCAAGGTAGCGGCGATCTTATGACCGATATGCCCGGATTTCCCGATGCCGGTGACGATGATTTTCCCCCCGTCTTCCAGCTTTTGGCGCATCAAATGAACGGCCTTGAGAAAGCTGGGCCCCAAACGGCGGCGCACCCGTTGCAGGGCGGCGATCTCGATGTCGAGAACGCGCTTGGCTTTCTTGAGATGATGTCCGTTGGCCATGAACAGGTTAGAATATCGGGAATGGGCCTTCCGGGCAAACCGTCTTGCGGCTTGAGCCAAGGCCGGATTCGACGCACGGTAGGCGGGTGAAAAGCTGGCCGGAACTTTTTCTCGCACTCCGTTTCCTGCGTCCTGGGCGCAGTTTTGTTTCCGTGATCACGGTTCTGAGCTGGCTGGGGGTGGTGGCGGGCGTGTTGGTGCTGATCGTGGTCCAGTGCGTGATGCGTGGGTTTGAGGAGGAACTGACCCGCAAAGTCATCGGCTTTCAGTCCCACCTGACGGTCGCGGGGCAGGGTCCTTTGCCGGAACCGGCGCGCTTATTGGAACTGATCCGGGCCGAACCTGCAGTCATCGGGGCAAGTCCTTCCGTGCTGGGACCGGTGCTGGCGGACACCCGGGGTCGGATCTCCACCCCAAGGATCAAAGGTTGGGATGTGGCCACGGCCGAAACCGTGGTTCCCCTGAAGGAGTGTCTGATCGACGGCGCTTGGCAGCCCGGCCCGGATCAGTTGGTGGTGGGTGCGGAATGGGCCCGGGCCAACCGGGCGGAGATTGGGGTGGAGGTGAATGTACTCGGACCTCAGCAGTTTAAGGACATGATGAGCCGGACCAATCCACCGACGGCACCGCGGAAGATTCCCTTGCCGCGCACCTTCCGGGTGGTGGGGATCTTTAAAACCGGCATGCACGATTACGATGCCGACTACCTTTTGACGGATCTCCCCACGGCTCAGGAAATTTATGCGGTTCCGGACTCTGTGCATGGGATCGCCATCCGATTGCAGGATCCCGACCAAGCGGCGGCGGTGGCGGATCGGCTCCGGGCGAAGCTGGGAGGCGGGATCCGGGTGCTCACCTGGATGGATCACAACCAGCGCCTTTTCGCCGCCGTGGCCGTGGAACGGCGGGTGATGAGCTTCCTGCTCTTTTTTGTCATGGCCGTGGCGGCCTTGGGGCTCAGTGGCACGCTGATTACGGTAACGGTCCAGAGGGCCAGGGTCATCGGCACGCTAGCGGCCCTGGGGGCCACGCCTGGGCAGATTGCGACCGTTTTCACCCTCTACGGAGTGGTGGTGGGAGTGCTGGGATCCGTGGTCGGCGTGGTGGGCGCCTGGCTGGTCCTGGTCAACCGAAACGGGATGGCTGACCTGATTGCGAAGGTCAGCGGACAGGAACTTTTCCCGCCGGAGATTTATCATTTTTCTTCTTTGCCGGTAAAATATGATCCCGGTGTCTTTCTTGGAGTGGCGGCGGCCGGCCTGGCCCTCAGTGTGCTGGCCGCTCTGCTGCCAGCCTGGGCCGCGGCCCGGACGGAACCTGCTGCCAACCTAAAACGTTCATGAGTGCCCCTCTGCTTGAAGTCCGTGACCTCCACAAGAGCTACCAGCTCAAGGGAAGGGAACCGCTGGAGATTCTTCATGGTATCGACCTGAAGCTCGAGGCGGGGGAGTGCCGCCCCGTTTGTGGCCCGTCTGGGGCTGGTAAATCCACCCTACTGCACTTGCTGGGCGGGTTGGAAAACCCCGACCGCGGGGAGATTGTTTGGAAAGGCGAGAGCACCCGTGGATGGGACCGCGCGCGGTGGGCGGTCTGGCGGCGGAAAGCGACCGGCTTTGTGTTTCAATCCTATCACCTCATCCCCGAACTGACGGTGGAAGAGAACGTGCGGCTCCCCGCCATGCTGGCCGGGGTTCCGTTGGGCGAGACTTGGGAGGATTTGTTGGACGAGGTCGGCATGACCCTGCGCCGGGATCATCTGCCGGCCGAGCTTTCCGGCGGGGAACAGCAGCGGGTGGCGGTGGCCCGCGCCCTGGTTCTCGAGCCGGAACTGATTCTGGCCGACGAACCCACCGGGAATCTTGACGGGGCTTCCGCTTCCGCGGTGCTTGATTTGCTTGTGAAGATGGTGCGTCACCGGCAAAAATCTTTACTACTGGTCACGCACGACGAAACCGTGGCCGGGCGGGTGGGAACCCCGCTCCGGATCACGGACGGAAGGCTGGCCGAAACCCACCCATGATCATCTATATCGACGGAAAATTTTACCCAGAGGAGGAAGCGAAGATCTCGGTCTTTGACCACGGCCTTCTGTATGGGGACGGCGTCTTTGAGGGCATCCGTGCCTACGAGGGCCGGGTGTTCAAGCTGGAAGAGCACCTTCGCCGGTTAGAGGACTCCGCCAAGGCCATCCTCCTCAAGATCCCGCTCAACCGGGATGAGATGCGGGCCGCCGTGCTGGAGACCTGCCAACGGAACAAAATGAAGGCCGGCTATCTCCGCCTGGTGGTCACCCGGGGCAAGGGATATCTCGGGCTTTCTCCGGACCGCTGTAAAAAGCCGACAGTCATCATCATCGCCAGCGAGCTGGAACTGTATCCCGAAAAATATTATCGCGAGGGCCTGCGGGTCGTCACGGTGCCCACCTGGCGAAACTCTCCGGCCGCGTTGGATCCGGCCATCAAATCCCTCAATTACCTTAATAACATCCTCGCCAAGATTGAGGGGCAACAGGCCGGGGCGCAGGAGGTGATTCTCCTGAATCCCCAAGGCATGGTGGCGGAGTGTTCGGGGGATAATATTTTCCTGATCCGGGACCAGGTTCTGATTACCCCCAAGCTGTCTTCCGGGGCCTTGAACGGGATCACCCGGAATACCGTTCTGGAGATTGCCCAGGAAGCCGGCTGGAAGACCCGGGAGGATGATGTTCGCCGGTACGATCTGTTCACCGCCGAGGAGATGTTCCTTACGGGAACCGGGGCCGAGGTCATTCCCGTCGTGGAGGTGGACGGCCGCGCCATCGGCACGGGCAAACCCGGCAAACACACCGCCGACCTGATTCGGCGCTACCACCAGCTGGTCACCACCACGGGGACGAAAATCCCCGCCTGAAGCGTGCCGTGGATTGTCAGAAGTGCGCCCGCAAGCCTGCCACGGTTTTCATGACCACGGTGGTCAGCGGGGAGCTGAAGAGGACCGACCTTTGTGAGGATTGCGCTCGGGAGAGCGGCGCCGTTCATCCCTCCGGCTTTCTTTCCGCGGAAGCCCTCATGACTGCCCAGACCACCGCGCCGGCCTCCGGCGTGGAAAAGTGTCCGGCCTGTGGGTACACGCTGGAGAGCCTTCAGAAGACCGGCCGCTTCGGCTGCGGGGTGTGTTACGAAAAATTCTCGGGTTCACTGCGGGAGTTGCTCCAAGAGTCGCAAAAGTCCCTGACTCATACGGGCAAGCGTCCCGGCAGAAAAAAAGCCGGACGGGAAGAGCTGGAGGCGGAACTCGGCCAGCTGATTCAAACCGAGCAGTTTGAGGAAGCCGCCAAACTGCGTGATCGGATCGCCCGGTTGAAGCCCGCCAATCGAAAGGGGAAAACAGAATGAAAGTCCCCCTCGAATGGCTGCGTGAGTGGTGCGGATGGGAGGGTACACCCGCACAGGTGGCCGACCGCTTTACCCGTAGCGGGACGGAGCTGATTTCGATGCACTCCACCGGGTGTCAGGTGACGGGGGTGGTTGCGGCGAAGATCCTTGAAAAGAAACCTCATCCCAACGCCGATCGGCTGACCGTTTGTCAGGTGGATGATGGCAGCGGGCCGCGCCAGGTGGTCTGCGGCGCCAAAAACCATCAGGCGGGCGACATCGTCCCGCTGGCAAAGCCCGGCACGAGCTTTCCCGATGGGATGACCATCAAGTCGGCCAAGTTGCGGGGAGAAAGTTCGGAGGGAATGCTCTGCTCCTCGAAGGAACTGGGCCTCGCGGAGGATGCCGAAGGGCTTCTCCTCCTTCCCAAGGACACGGCCCTGGGGGTCCCGTTGGAAAGGCTCTTCCCCGGGGAGACCGTGTTGGAGTTTGAAGTTACGCCAAATCGGGCAGATCTGGCCTCCATCGAGGGCATGGCCCGGGAATTCATCGCCCTGGGAGCCAAGGCCAAAGATCGCGGCCCCATCCAAGCTCCTGCCGCCGGGCCGCTATCGGGGTGGAAGGTGGAGGTGGCTGATCCCAAGGACTGTCCTCGTTATTCGCTCACCGCGATCTCGGTCAAAAATGGGGTCGACTCCCCCGAGTGGTTGAAACAGCGGCTCTCCGCCTGTGGCATGCGCAGCCTTGGGTTACTGGTCGATGTGACGAACTACGTTCTGCTCGAGCTGGGGCAACCGGTCCATGCGTTTGATGCGGCGAAGATTCAGGGGAAAACGATTCAAATCCGGCGGGCCAAAGCCGGAGAAAAAATTTCCGGACTGGACGGCGGCACCCATGAGTTGACGGTCCAGGATCTGGTCATTGCGGATGAGAAGGGGCCCATCGCCTTGGCCGGGGTGGTGGGGGGCAAGGACAGCTCCGTTGGGGTCGGGACGCAGCAAATTCTTTTGGAATCCGCCCGCTTTCACCCAGGCACGGTTCGCAAAACTGCGCGGAGGCTCCCCTTGCACACCGAATCCTCCCGTCGATTTGGTCGCGGAGGGTTGGACCCTGCCTTGGTGGAGCGCGCGCGGAATCGGGTGATTTCGCTTCTGCAGCAGTGCGGAGCTTTGGAGAAAGTGGAAGGGACGACCTTGGTGGGAGCGGAAAAATCCAAGGAGGGTGGGGTGATTTCACTGCGATTGGATAAAGTGGAGCGGATGCTCGGACATGTCCTCGACCCAAAGAAAATCCAAGGACGACTTGCGGCGCTGGGCTTTGAGGCGCGGGGAGAGGGCTGGATCGCCCCCAGTTGGCGGGAAGATGTCCGGGAGGAAATGGATCTCATTGAGGAGCTGGTGCGGCTGGAAAACTTGGAAGAAACCCCCTCGGCGCTGGATTCCTTGGCGGAAAGCGAATCTCCAGAAGACCGGGAAGATCAGCGGCGGCGCGGGATTCGCGCCTTTTTGGCGGAGCGTGGATTTACCGAAACACTCACCGGGAGCCTGGTCCGCAAAGAAGAGGGAGGTGCGGTGGGGTTGACCATTCCGGCGGGCCCGGACGCGGCCGCGATTCGGTCGTCCCTGATTCCTGGGATTTTGGGCTCAGCCGGTCGGAATGTTTCCCGGGGGACCGCCGACCTGAAGCTTTTTGAAATCGGCCGGGTTGTCGGGGAGAAGGGGAGGGAAGAAATGAGACTGGCCCTGCTGGTGGCGGGTCGGGAAAGGCCGGTGGACTGGCAGGAGAAGGAGGACAAAGCGGGCTGGTTCAGTTTGCAGGGAATTCTTGAGGAGTTGCGGGCCCGTTTCCCCGGGATTCCCGCAGGGGCAAAGTTGCGGGAGGCGGGTGGGGCGGAGAAAAAACAGGCGGGGTTCAAGATTCCGGTTTGGGTCGCGGAAACGGCCCTGGGCTCCACAGCTGGAAAGATTGCTGAGAACCGGGAAATCAGCAGTTTTCCGGGTGTGGAGCGGGATTTGGCCTTAGTGGTTCCGGAGGCTGTGCCGTACGCCGAGGTGGAGAAAGCCATCCGCGCGGTGGCACCGGCGGAACTGGAGAGTCTGAAGGTTTTTGACCGGTTTCGGGATCCTTCCGGGATCAAGTTAGCCCAAGGCTTTTTGTCACTGGGTTGTCGCTTGCAATTCCGTTCGAATACGCGCACGTTGACGGAACAGGAGGTCAGCGGCTGGGAGAAGAAGATTCTCGAGTCGCTCTCCACCCGGTGCCAAGCCAAGCTCCGGGGAGTTCTTTGAACCAGGTTGTTTCGGTTTCACGCCCTGCCCGGCGCGTGTGACGGAGCAATTTCTTTCGTCCGATATAATTAAATACGAGGCCCAACCTTAATCCGAACATGTCGTGCCTTGATTGGAAGGCAGACGCGGAAGCGGGAGCCTCAAGTTCTGGAGGATTCCAGGGTCGAAAGAAATTTTCCTAGCGCCCGGGTGGGGCGTGTTCTTTAGAGGGTGGCGGGACCGGGAATCTTTGCGGCCATTGCGTTGACCTTGGGGAGGTTGATCAGCAGATCGGCGATGGCATCATAACGTCCGGAGAGAAGCCCCTGCTGGGCGCTGGCCTTCATGGTGACGGGGAAGTTCAGTTTGCCTGCCGTTACCTTTAAGTTTTTCAAATCGATTTCCACCGCGGTCGCAGGTTCCTGGGTGATGAGCTGGGTCAGGGCCTGGAGATCCTCTTTTTTGGCAGAGACGCAGGGAAGTCCCAAGGTGGTGCTATTGCCAAAAAAGATTTCGGCAAAGTTTCCGGCGATGACCGCCTGAAAACCTGCCCGGACGATCGCCTGGGGGGCGTGTTCCCGGGAGCTGCCACAGCCGAAATTCATTCCGGAAACAAGGATGGTGGCTCCCTTGAACTTGGCCTGGTCGATCGGGTGGTTCTTGGTTTTGCCCTCCGGAGTTTGGCGGATGTCGCGGAAAAGGAATTCTCCTAGGCCGTCGAACGTCACGCAGCGCATGTAGCGGGCCGGAATGATTCGGTCGGTGTCGATGTCGTCGCCCTCCACGGGAACGGCCCGGCCGCTGACTTTCAGAATGGGGGTGAGGGACATCTCAGGCCTTGGAGAAAACCTTGCGGGCATCGCTGACTTCGCCGGTCACGGCGGCGGCCGCGACCATGACCGGGCTCATGAGCAGGGTCCGCCCGGTTGGACTGCCTTGCCGGCCCTTAAAGTTCCGGTTCGAGGAGGAGGCGCAGATCTCGTCCCCCACCAGTTGATCGGGGTTCATGCCGAGGCACATGGAGCAACCGGCCTCTCGCCAGTCAAAGCCTGCCTCCTTGAAGATCCGGTCGATCCCCATTTCCTGGCAGACCTTACTCACGCCCTGCGATCCAGGAACGGCAATGGCCCGGATGCCCGGGGCCACCTTGCGTCCCTTAAGGAATTTGGAGGCCTCGACAAAGTCGGAGACACGGGCATTGGTGCAGGAGCCGAAGAAGGCGACCTGGATTTTTTGTCCGGCCAGTTTTTGCCCGGCCTTGAACTTCATGAATTCAAGTGCCTCCCTGGCGGAGGAGCGGTCGGCTTCGGGAAGTTGCTCGGGGGAGGGGATGGCCTCATCAATAAAGATGCCCTGCCCGGGGTTGATACCCCAAGTGACGGTGGGACGGATCTCGGAAGCCTCGAAGACCTTTACGTCGTCGTAGGTGGCATCCGGATCCGAGGCTACTTTTCTCCATTCTGCCACGGCGGCGTCCCACTCTTTGCCTTTGGGGCAGTAGGGGCGGCCTTTCAGGTATTCAAAGGTTTTTTCGTCGGGGTTGACGTAACCGACCCGGGCACCGCCCTCGATCGACATATTGCAGATGGTCATCCGCTCTTCGATGGAGAGACCCTCGATCGTCGGGCCGGCGTATTCGTAGGCAAAGCCGGTGCCGCCGTTCACCCCAAGGGTGCGAATGACGTGGAGGATAATGTCCTTGGCGTAGACGCCGGGGCCGAGTTTTCCGCGGACCTCGATTTTCCGGACCTTAAGCGGAGAAAGGGCCATGGTCTGGGTGGCCAACACATCGCGGACCTGGCTGGTGCCAATGCCGAACGCCACGGCACCAAAAGCCCCATGGGTCGAGGTGTGGGAGTCTCCGCAGGCGATGGTCGTGCCCGGTTGGGTGATGCCCTGTTCGGGGCCGACGATGTGGACGATGCCCTGTTTGCCGGAGGGGATGTCAAAGAATGTGATTCCAAAGTCGGCGCAGTTTTTGCGCAGTTCCTTGATCATGGCGTCGGCCAAGGTGTCCTGGAAGGGCTCGACCCGCTGGTCGGTGGGGACAATGTGGTCGACCGTCGCAAAAGTGCGTTGGGGGAAGGCCACTTTCAGGCCGAGGTCCCGGAGCATTCCGAAGGCCTGAGGGCTGGTGACTTCGTGAATCAGGTGGGTTCCGATGAACAGCTGGGTGGAGCCGTCGGGCAGTTTGCCCACGGCATGCCGGTCCCAGACTTTCTGGAAAAGCGTCTTACCCATAAGGGTTTAGAATAAACGATTTGAGCCTTTCAGGCAAAGACCGAGATCAGGAGATTTGCACGCTGGATTGGGTATGCGGACGGGTCGGCGACCTGTCCCTACCGAAACTTCACCTTGGAAAATCGATCGTTTGGTAGAGGCGCCTCGCCGAGGCGTCCGGGAAAAATTGATGTCCGAACCTAAAATACGGACGGGTCGGCGACCCGTCCCTACCAAATCTTTACATTGGGCATATACGCCAAGGTAAGGCGGGCTCTTCATAGCCCGCCTCGTTCCAAACCGAAACATAGAAAACTTTCAACTAGGCGATCTCGGAGAGATCGCCCTACCTAAACCTCAAACTCCGCGCTTGGCAGGGAAAATTGATGTCCGAACCATAAATGCGGACGGGTCGGCGACCTGTCCCTACCGAAACTTCACCTTGGAAAATCGATCGTTTGGTAGAGGCGCCTCGCCGAGGCGTCCGGGAAAAAAATGTTAGCGAGTTCGAACCCAGAGAGTCGCATCCGCGAAGGTGAGCTGAAACTTGCGGCGGTGTTCCCGCAGGAGAAAGGGGAGGTTTTGGCGGTGGACCAAACGAAAGTGAGGAAGAAGGAGTTTGTGGATGGTAGAAAAAGAGTCCTTGGGCCACCGCGATGGGGGAGTGAACTCTTTCGACCAGGTGTAAGGTGAAGTCAGTAAGAGAACGCCTCCGGGGCGGACCAAAGCAGGCAGAACCTTTTGGAGAAGTTTTTTTGGGTCCCGGACCCGGTCGATCAGGTTGGCCGCGAGAACAAGATCGAACATCCCCACCGGGGGTAAATCCAGGGCGTCCCCGGCACGAAAACAGACGCGTTTCCCGATCGTTTTGGGCGTGATGCGGGCCAAGGAGGATTCCGAAAGGGCGCCTTCCAATTTCAACGGAAAACGGAGGGTCCCGCGTCGGGCAAGGGTTTGGGCGGTGCGAATGAAGGAATTCGAAAAGTCGATGCCGAGGACCTGCGGCACCTTTCGCGCCAGTTCAAAGGAAGCGCCGCCCACGGCACAGCCTAGGTCGAGAGCTCGGTGGGCACGTACTTTTTGGCGGCGGGCCTCCGTCAGGAGGAGTTGAGCGCAGGATCGGGGAAAGTTCCGAATGCGGAACGGAGGCCGGAAGCCGCGTGGCAGAAGAGAAGAGGGCTCGAGATAATGAAAAGCCAGATACTCCGCAAGGGCGGAGGAAGTTTCGTAGGCTGATTTCAGGCGAGGAGCTGCTCGAGGTACGAAGAGGGGCGATAGTTGGCCATGACCACGGTGGTTTTGCCTTCGCGGTGCATGCGGACCTGTTTCACCAAAATTTCCGGAGTTTTGTGCGGGGCGTACAGAATGTCGTCATGGGTGGCATTGATCCTTTCGGCAAACTTGTCGGGGGTGAGATGTCCGCCGAGATGGTCGGACCGACCGGTGGCGACATGGATGGTGCCTAGGACCTTCTCATCCTGAATATCGCGACCGCTGAAAGGGAGGAGTTGGGTGCCGAAGCCGAGTTCCCCCAGCTCTCCAACGACTGGATCTCGTTTCAGCTTTGCCAGGTGGTTGTCGAAAGTTTGGCGGTTTCCTGAAAGGAACGAACCCCCGACCTGACGACCGTCTTTCACATCCAGGATGGCGAGGGTTCCGTCCTCAAACTTCATGGGCATTTGTCCTGAGGCTCCCGTGGGGACGAAGTAGACCTCCCCGGCGGGCAGGTTTGCGACATCCGGCGTCTTGCCCCGGCAGAGGCCGTGGGATTTTTGAGCCTCCTGACGGCCGAGGTCGAGGTGCAGGGTGCAGGATTTTCCGGCGAGCTCGTAGTCAATCTCCACCCAGTCGGATTTGGTGAGGCCGAGCCGTAGTTTTTCCGCCTGTTTGCTGACTTCGTTGTAATCCACGGCCAGGCCGGTCTTCAGGATGATCTCGTTCAGGCCGTGGAGGGTGGCGCCGCGGAAGCCGTATTTCTTGGCGGAAGCGGTCAGGGGGGCCGTCGCCGAGTAGGTGGAGATGCACAGGATGATGTCGTACTTGGGGTAAATGTCTTTGGCGAAGGAGAGACGCCGGCCTTGGGTGTCCACGACGAGGTCGTCCATGTCCAGATTACTGCCGCCGGTTTTTTTGTAGGCGTAAAGTTCGCCCCCGGTGAGCCCCAGTTCTCGGCCCACACCGTTGTTGAGGCCCTGGAAAAAAATGTCGTGGGCGTACTTCTGGACGGTGAGAGAGGGGTCTTTCAGAAAGCCAAAATCTTTGACCAGCATAGGATCATCCAGGTCGATGAGGACGCAGGTGCGCTCGCCCTTTTGGGGTTCAAAGACCGTGCGCAAGAGGCGGGTTAAGTCAAAGGGGGGGAAGGATTTGGGAATCTCAAGCTGGCTATTGGACATTGACTTACCTTATACAAAAAACGGGTGTGCGCAAATGTTGGGCGGAGGGGGTTTCCGCGGGACTGGTGCGGGCAAGCGGGGTCGGGCAAAATCCGTAGATGCCAATTTCCGAGCAAAATCGGGCTGATTACTTTGATTTTCTGCGGTTTCCGACCGTTTCGGCTGATCCGGCTCGCGATCAGGCGATGCGTGACTGCGCCACTTGGCTGGAAAAGAAGTTCGGACAGATGGGCTTAGAAGCGGAGATTGTGGCGACTCCCGGGGCCCCGGTGGTGTTGGCAAAATGGAGTAAAGAGGGGACCGGCCAAAGGCGACGGGTACTGATTTACGGACACTACGATGTGCAACCGGCAGAGATGGGCGACGGTTGGACCGGGGATCCTTTTGAGCCGCGGATGATGGATGGGATGGTGCTGGCCCGGGGCTCCACCGACAACAAGGGACAGATTTTCGCCCATATGCTGGGGGTGGCGGAGGCGATCCGGGAGGGCGGGGCGGCGACCGACGTGGTCTTTGTGGTGGAGGGCGAGGAGGAGGTGGGGAGCGACAATCTGGAAGCGGTGCTGCGGGCGAGGAAAGAGGAGTTGAAGTGTGATGTGGCCGTCATTTCCGACACCAACATGGCGGGTCCGGATCAGCCCACCCTGACATATGGGTTACGGGGCATTGCGGCATTGGAAGTGGAGTTGACCGGTCCGTCCCATGATCTGCACTCCGGCGTTTATGGCGGCGCGGTGGTCAACCCCATCAAGGTGCTCACGCAGCTCCTCGCCGGGTTGCACGATGACAAGTGTCGCGTCACCGTGTCGGGATTTTATAAGAAGGTGCGGAAGCCGGCGGCATGGGAGAGAAAAGCTGCGAAGGATCTCGGCGTGCCGGACAGTGAGGTGAGACGACAGGCTGGCAGCCCGGCCTTGGCGGGGGAACCGGGATACACCGCGATCGAGAGGATCGGGATGCGGCCAACGGCGGAAATCAACGGCATCACCGGTGGATACCAGGGGCCCGGACCGAAGACGGTCCTGCCGAGCAAAGCCTCGGCCAAGCTGACCTTCCGGCTCGTTCCCCACCAGGACCCGGCCGAAATTGCCGGCTTGGTGGAGAAACATCTTCGAAAGCATTGCCCCAAGACGGTCAAAATGAAGGTCACCCGGCATCACGGCGGGCTGCCGTACTTTTGCGACCCCAAGAAAGACTTTGGGCCGGCGGCGGCGAGGGCGCTCAGCCAGGCGTGGGATGGGAAGAAGGTAAAATACCTTCTCGAGGGAGGCACGATCCCGATTGTGAGCGTGATCCGGAAGGTGTTGGGGGTGGAGACTTTACTGGTCGGGCTGAGCCTGCCGGATTGTCGTGCCCACGGTCCGGATGAGACGTTCCCGATCTCGTATCTGGAGCGGGGTGCGAGAATGAATAGGGCGCTGTTGCGGGAGATTTCGGAAGTTTGAGGTTTCGGTAGGGCGGGCTCGATGAGCCGTCCGCATCTAGGGTCTGAACATCGATTTTGCCCGGACGCCTCGGCGAGGCGTCCCTACCGAGCGATCGTTGTTTCAAGGGTGAAGTTTTGGTAGGGACGGGTCGCCGACCCGTTCGGATACCCAGTTCTGCGTTCAGATCTTTGAGCGGCGGCCCGATTCATTAATCGAGCCCCGCCTAAGTTTTTACCATTCCTTTTAGTTTTTCGTACAAAGCCTTGAGATGCGGCATGGGGACGCCGGCGGCAGTGCCTTGGCGGAGGGCCTCGCCCCAGATTGACTCCAGTTCGACCGGCTTGCCGGCTTCCCAGTCCAACTGGCTGGAGGATTTGTAATGTCCCATGGTTCGGGTTCGGGCGATCTCCTTCTCAATGAGCCCCGGCTCTTGGGGGTAGCCGAGCTTGGAGGAGGCGGTCAGCACCTCGGACATCAGGTCTTTGGCCTCTTGGTGGAGAGCCGGATCCTCCAGAACCATCTGGGTGTCCCGACCGCCGGTACCGCCGGCGATACCGAGGCCGTTGAACGGGACATTCCAAACCAGCTTATACCAGCGGGCGGACCCAATGGAGGGGGCGACGGTGCAACCCACTCCCGCAGTAGAAAAAATCTTTGCGAGGGAATGGGCCCGCGGGGTGTCGCCGCCGGACAGGTCGGAAAATTTAATATCGGTGCAGGCCATGTTCCG
>JBBAWG010000008.1:0-21899 GCA_040397305.1 Methylacidiphilales bacterium
CGGACGGGGTGGGATTTGAACCCACGGTAGGGTTGCCCCTACTCCTGATTTCGAGTCAGGTACATTAAACCGCTCTGCCACCCGTCCACTTTTGATCTTAGGTTCCCCAGGGATTATCTCAAGCCTACCTCTTCAGCCTGCTCTCCTAACCCATCCGATTGACCCCCACCCTGTCCAAGGCTTAACCTCTCCTCATGTCTGATCCCCTCTCCCACGCAAAATTACCCGCTTCAGGAATTACCGAATCTTTCAGCGAGGAAGCCAGGTCGGCTTTGGCCGGATACGGTGAGTTTATCTCCGTCGAGCCCCCAGAAAATCTTGTCCAAGAGGGCGGGGAGCTCAATCGGCTTTATATCCTGGCCTCCGGCGAGCTTTCCGTCCGCCGCCAGGGGCAGCATCAGGAAGTCGAACTGGCTCGCCTCAAACCCGGCGACACTTTCGGCGAGATCTCGGTTTTTGACCCTGGACCAACATCCGCCGCCGTGCGCCCCACCCAATCATCGATCGTCTGGGGCATTTCCTGGCCCCAGCTGGAATTTCTCATGAATAACAACCACCAACTGGGCGGCATTTTTCTCGTGGGTTTGGCGACCATTCTCAGCCGGCGGATTCGGGAAATGAATCGCAAGTACGTGGACGCAGCCCGCGTCTAGCGCCCTCGGAATTTTACGACCCCCCTCGCCAACCCCATTCACGGGATTGCCCCCAGGGTCGGATCCCCCCACAATCTCCAGATGCAGCAAATGGAGGTGAAACGGGACGGACTTGGCACCTTAATCTCTTTTTCAGGACGATTGGATACGGTGGCTGCACAGGATCTTCGGTCTCCGTTCCGCTCGGAAATTGAACGCCTGCCGGCCAGCCTGACTTGCAGCTTTCGGGATGTGGACTACATCGGATCGGCCGTCCTGCGGCTGATCTTTGAAGCCGCCCGCGAGATGCAGCGCCGGAATGCCCGCTTCCAGGTCATTGACTGCCCCCCGGAGATCCGGCGGGTGTTTGCCCTCACCGGCATGGATCATCTGGTGGAGGGCGGACCGGGGCCTAACTTTACCCATGAGACCAAGGAAGGTGTCCTCAGGATTTTTCTCAACGGCCGGATGGATGCTGTCCGGGTGGGGGAAATCCGTGAAGAGGTTCGCCGCCTGGTCCAGGCCCACCGTGGCTCCGTCCGCTTTGAGGCTTCCGCCGTCCCTTACGCCGCCTCGGCCTTTATCCATCTTTGCATCGATGCCTCCAAAGCAGCCAAAACAAGCGGGGGCGATTTTGGCTTGGAAAAAGTTGCCCCCGATGTCGCCCAAGTCTTTCGCCTGTCTGGGCTGCAGTCTCTTCTTCTTTCATCCCAATGAAGCAGAAGGAAGTTCGGATCACTGTTAAAAATCGCATCGAGGACCTCCTCAGGGTCAATGCGGTCTTTGAAAGTTTTGCCACCCAGCATGAGATTGGAGGCCGCTTGCGCTACCACCTGCTGGTCTCCATCGAGGAAATTCTGACCAACATCATCAAATACGGCTTTGATGAAGAAGGGATTCACCCCATCCACATCACCTTTCGCCGGGTGGACGAGCAAATTGAAATGGAATTCGAGGATCGAGGTCGGGAATTCAACCCCCTCGAGGTAGCGGAGCCCGATTTGGAGACGCCGATCGAGAATCGACAGTTGGGCGGATTAGGCATCCACCTGGTCAAAAAGATGGTCGACGTGGCTACTTACCGGCGGGAGGGCGACCGAAACATCCTCCTTTTAAAGAAGGCTCATTCCACGGCCTCAGCGGCCTGATATCGGATTTTGCCGGCTACTTGACCGCGTCGGCCTTGGATCCGTGGATCACAAAGAGGGCGGAAAATCCGCTGATATCAAAAACTTCTTTCACATGCGGCTGCAAGGCCGCCAGGGCAATGGCGCCTCCTGAGGCTTTCATTTTTTTAACCGCCAAAAGAAGGGACCGAAGACCTGCACTGCTGATAAAATCGAGACTCGCACAGTCAATCACCAGCTTCTTCTCCCCTTGATCAATCACCCCCACCAAGGTCTGCTCCACCGAGGGAGCACTCGTTGCATCCACTTTCCCTTGTAGTTGCACCACGGTGGCTTTGCCTTCCTTGTTGGTATGAATTTGTACGCTCATAAAATTACAATCCCGCAAGCCTGTCGGTCTGTCGAGTCACGATTTCCCTCATGAGAACGGCTTCCCTTGCCCGCGGTCGTATCCGCCCCGATGATGATCGCTCATGTCTGAAGACCCCCTCCTAGCGCATATCCGCAATGTTCCTGACTACCCCAAAAAAGGCATCCTTTTTCGTGATATCACCCCGCTGCTTGGCCATGCCCAAGGGCTGAGAGACGCCTGCTGGCGGATGGCTTCACCTTTTGAGAGTCATCCCCCCGAACTGGTGGCCGGAATCGAAGCGCGAGGATTTATTTTGGGAGGCATTGTGGCCCACCTCCTTGGCGCCGGATTCATTCCGATCCGCAAGCCCGGAAAACTCCCCTCCAAATCGGTAAAACGGGAATACGCCCTGGAATACGGTTCCGGAACTTTGGAGCTCCATCAGGATTGTGTGAAGAAGGGACAGCGCGTTCTGCTCGTCGACGATCTGGTGGCCACCGGCGGCTCCGCTGAAGCTGCCGTCCTCCTGTTAAGATCGCTTGGCGCCGTGGTGGAAGCCGGCTCGTTCCTGATTGATCTTCCTGACTTAGGGGGAAAGAAGAAGCTGGAAACCCTCGGCATCCAGTTCCACGCCCTCCTTTCCTTTCCCGGAGAGTGATCCCGACCCGTCGCTTCGGACGGACCGGCTTGGCTATGCCGGTCCTGACCTGCGGCGGCATGCGTTTCCAGCATCGCTGGGAGGAAGATCCTCCTCAACCCGTCCCCCGGGACAATCAGGCGAATCTGGAACGGATCGTCGCACATGCCTTGGAATCGGGAATTCGGCATTTGGAGACCGCCCGGGGTTACGGGACTTCTGAAGCGCAACTTGGCCCAATCCTGCAAAAGGTTCCGCGGGAAAATTTCATTCTCCAAACCAAAGTGGCTCCGGTGGCCGATCCTGCGGAATTTGAAAAGACTTTCCGGATGTCCCTCTCCAAGCTGGCACTTCCCTGGGTTGACCTCCTGTCCCTGCACGGCGTGAACGACCGCGAGACTTTGGACTGGTCCCTCCGTCCGGGTGGGTGCCTCGAAAAGGCTCGCCGATGGCAAAAAGAGGGTCTTTGCCGGCATGTGGGTTTCTCAACCCACGGCCCGCCCGACCTCGTGGAAGAACTCGTTTCGGGAAACCGCTTCGATTACGTCAACCTTCACTGGTATTACATCTACCAGGAAAACACTCCGGCCCTGCTGGCCGCCCAACGGAATGACATGGGGGTTTTCATCATCAGCCCAAACGATAAGGGCGGCATGCTCTACCAGCCTCCCGAACGGTTAAAAAATCTCACATCCCCACTTTCGCCAATGGCCTTCAACACCCTTTTTTGCCTGCAGCGGCCAGAAATTCATACTCTCTCGATCGGAGCAGCCCGGCCAACCGACTTTGACGAGCATATCCACGCCATCGAGAAATCCAAACATGGCAACCCGCTCTTACCGGGAATCGAAGCCCGCCTGCAAAAAGGTTGGGAGGAGGCCCTCCCTGAGCCTTGGAGAAAAACCTGGAGTCAAAATCTGCCTCACTGGTCGAAAACTCCTGGGCAGGCCAACCTTCGCGAAATCCTGCGCCTCCACAACCTTGCGCTAGCCTATGATTTGGTGGAGTACGGCAAAATGCGGTACAACTTACTCGGACAAGGAGGGCATTGGTTTCCCGGCCAATCCATGGGAACTCTTACCGCCGACGACCTCCGTCCCTCCCTCCAAGACTGTCCTCATCCCGAAGAAACCGTGCGGCGTCTCTTTGCCGCCAAAGAGCTCTTTGCGGGCGAAAAAGTGAAGCGACTCTCAAAGGATTAGGAACAAAAACAAGTGGGGGTGGCCTACCCCCAACAAGGACAACTCCTACCTCAGCCCTGCTGGCAACAGAATCAGAAAAGTCTGCGCCACCAGCAGGCTTGTGACATAGAAGAAGGCAGCCTCTTCCCAAGGCATCACCCCACGGATCTTCCAACCTGTGATCTGCTGCTCGTCAAAAAACCAGATCCCTTTCCCGATCGCAATCCAGTCCGCCACGCAGAGGTAGGTGCCGATGACCAAGGTTGGGACCAGCACCTGCAACCAGTAAGCCAAAAGGAGAGGGCCTCCCACAATCCACTGGATTCCCACCACCGGCAGAAACCAATAAAAGAGGTGCCACGCGTAATGAATCCTGGGTTCCCGTCGGGGCCATTCCTTCAGAGCGATCCCCACAGCTGCCCAAAAGATGAGCAAAATGGAGATATGGCGTAGAACTGAGGGATCTCCAATCCATCGGGCTGGCGGGGCGCCGCCGGGAGGCTCCACCCAGCGGAGAAAGGCCCAGCTCAACCACATCACCTCCAAACTCTGGATAATGAAAAAGGCGTACTCCTCGATAGGCAATTTCCCCATGCGGAACCAAACCCGTTCCCGAGGAAAATCCCAAATCCCCTTGGCGACTGCATAATTATCCCATGGGGAGGTGAAGGTCATGACAATCCCCAGGATGCCCAGCATCACCAAAACCATTTCCTGGGGCCAGATGCCGCGCCCAGAAAGAAAGAAGAGGACGACTAAAGCCGGAAGGTTAAAGGCAAGATGGAAGCCAAGGTACGTCATGGTTCCTTATGGGTTTCGAGCTTTCGGCGCCATCCGGCAAGCCTGATGTTTCCCCCAGCCCCCCGTTCCCCGTAGAGTGGTCTTGCATGGAAATACTCCTCATTGCGGGTCCCGCGGCGGTGACCCTGGACCGCGCCCGGATGTTGGCCAACCATTCCACCGGAAAAACCGGGGTACTTTTGGCGGAGACCCTTCGGCGCCATCGGTTTCACCTAACTCTATGGTACGGCACCGGCGCGACTTATCCTCTTCCCACCGGGCTTCACTCCTCGGAGCGGTTTCACACGATTCATGATTTGGAAAAGCTCCTCCAAAAGGCCGACTTCAAAAACTTCGGCGCGATTCTCTTGCCGGCGGCGTTACCTGATTACGATCTATCCTCAGCCCAGGACTTGCGCGGGAATAAGCTCTCCCGTGAAAAGTGGCCCGGCCACCTAGAAGGGGTCCGCCTCGAACTCAAGCCCGCCCCGCGCATCCTGAACAAAATCCGTGCCTTGGCGCCGCAGGCCAAAATTGTGGGCTGGAAGTGGGAGGCCGAGGGAGGACCCTCCGAGCTCCACCAATCCGCTCGGGAGCAAATTGAGGAGTGCCGGTCCGACGCGTGCATCCTGAACGGCCCAGCTTACGGAGAGGGCTACCTATTCGTGCCTAAGACCGGTGAGGCGGTGCGCTGCGCCCACCCAACAGAACTGGGCCACGCCCTGGCTTCGTTCCTTGGGCCGGCATGAACCAACGCCCTTACACGACGTACAGGATGCCGTAGAGAAAGATCCAAACCACGTCGACGAAGTGCCAGTAGTATCCGGTAAGTTCCTCGCAGGTGTGGGATCCCGCCGGGGCTTGAGCCGAAAAAATCTGCATCTGCCGGATGATCGCGCGCCAGAGCACAAACAGGATCGCCACCCAACCGATAAACACGTGGGCACCGTGAAAGCCGGTCATGGTGAAGAAGCAGGAGCCGTAGGTTCCATAGGTGTTAAACCACATGCCCTCATGCTTCAGGTGGAGCCATTCCCAGGCCTGGACACCTAGAAAGATAGCCCCGAAAACCGCCGTCAGCGCGTAACCCAAAACCCCGCTCTTTCCCTTCCGCATGCAGACCTCGCCCCAGTGGTAGGTAAGGCTACTGGAAAGAAGGATGACGGTATTGACGATCATCACCCAATTCAGAAAAGTGGGCGGCATCTGAATTCCGATGTCAGGAGCGCCCGGAGGCGGCCAGTTGCCGGGACCTTGCGCCAGACGGAGCACAATATAACCCCCGATCAGCCCGGCAAAGAGCATCGCCTCGGAGGCAAGAAACACCAGCATGCCAAACTTGGGCAAGCTGAAGCGGGGCGCGCCGGAGGCGGCGGGGGCGTGACCGGCGGTCATGGCGGCAGAACTCATCTTGGTGGATCTAGGGTTGGATTGGCTCTTTGACGATAATGAAATAAAGCCAGTAGGCCGTCATGGCCAGCGCCGCCACGATCATAAGAAATAAAAGGCGCAGATTGGCCTTGCGGATCTTCTCGTCCTGTTTCATCGGCGGTCCGCCACCAAAAGAGTGAGCAAAAACGGGAGGTACGCCACGGAAGTCAAAAAGAGGGTCCGTGCGGTTTCCTGGGTCGGCTGCAGAGTGAATCGGGCAGCGGCGGCGGCATAGCCCAGGCTGAGCCCCACCGCACCCACCAGATACCAGAGCCCCGCGGCCCCCAGATAGAACGGCCAGATCGCGACGACCAGCAGAGCCAAACAGTACAAGGTCGAAACAAAGCCCGTCACCCGCCCCTTTTCATCCGAACATGGGAGCATGCGGAAACCGGCGCGGCGGTAATCCTCCCGATAACGCCAAGCGATCGCCAGGAAGTGCGGAATCTGCCAAAGGAAAAGGATGGAAAAAAGCGCCCAGCCCTCCGCACCGATCCTCCCCCTCCCCGCCACAAAACCCAGCAAAGGCGGAATCGCTCCCGGAACAGCTCCGACCAGTGTGTTCAGCACTGTCAGCTTCTTCAATGGCGTATAAAGGAATAGGTAAAGAGCCAGCGTGGCGGCCGCCAAGAAGGCAGCCGGGGCGTGCACTCCGAGATAAAGGATCGCCAAGCCCAGAGCGGCCATGACGGCTCCCCCCAACAAAGCTTCGTCCGGACTGACGCGGCCCGTGGGAAGCGGCCGCTGGGCAGTCCTCAGCATCTTGGCATCCAGATCCCGCTCGAGCCACTCGTTAAGGACAGCGGCGGCAGCCGCCACCAGAAACGTGCCCAGCAAAGTGAAGACCGTACGCCATGGATCGAGCCGCCCGGCTGCTCCGCAATAGAGGCCAACCAGGGTTGTCAGAAGCACCAAGGATGTCAGTCGCAGTTTACAGAGCTCCGACCAGTCCTGCAGCCACGCCTTCCACCCCGCGGAGGAACGGGGATGGATCGAGAGGGCGCTTTCCATAGAACTCATCGGATGGAGGAAATTTGGGGAGCGCCCACAACGACTTCCTCGGGCCGGCAAGGCTGTACCGAGCGCCAGCAAGCCAACCCCAGCAGCCAGCCCGTCAAAGTCAGCCCAGCGCCCACCAACACGTGAAGCGTGGCGATTTCCGGGAGACGCCCGCTCCAGATGGTGAGAATTCCCAGAAAGACCTGGGTTCCAGCCAGAGCAGACCAAAGGGTGACTCCACGCCGCCACCAAAGAGGCGTGGAGGAAGGCCCCACGCTCCAGACCGCGCCGGCAAAAATGCCGACCGCAGCCAGAATCCCAAGAGTGCGGTGAAGGATCTGCCAGGAAATCAGGGAGGCGGTGGTGGCCGGCCACTGCAGCTCTGTCGCGCGATACTCGTTGATGCCTCTTAAAACGTCCGCCTGCCAGAAGGCTGGCAGCCACTCGCCATAAATTTTCGGAAAGTCGGGGATGGAAAGAAATCCTGGCCCCTCATGCCGCATGAAGGCGCCCAGAATCGTCTGCAGGAAAACCACGCCGGTCACCGCCCACACCATCCGCATCCGCGCCTTGGAAAGATCGTCGGATCGGACCGGATTCGTCCAAAAACGGGAAAGTACCAACGCGAGACTGCCAGCCACCGCGAGATACACTTGGGCCAGGCACCCGTGCAGCAGTCCTAAAATCCACTCCACTTGCAGAACCCGCTGCCCTCCGATGACACCCTGCAACACGACAAGAAACGCGGCCAGCAGGGAGAGTCCCCTCGCCCAGCGGTTGCGGGTCGTGCCCCACACCCAGGACATCACCCCAAGGGTGATCAGCCCCACGCCGGCAGCGACTAGCCGGTGAGAGTGCTCGAGAAAAACAAGTGCGCAGGCAGTCATGCTGGCCCAAGGGTAAGTAAACATGTTGTGACCAAAGGTGCCGGGCCAATCAGGCACGGCCATGCCGGCTACCTTGGTCGTCACCTGGCCCCCCAGGGTAATCAGGAACAGGATCGAACCGACGAGAAAACAGGCCGCCCGGTAGATCGGGGCCGGCCGCGTGGCAGAACTCATCCCACGGGAACCGGCCGCAACTTGACCGGGGAGTCCGAGGGATGGTCCGGCGCGGGGGGCTCAGTCTGCATGATGAAGTCCTTCGGGTGGCCCGGGACGCTGTAATCATAGGCTCCGCGATAAACGGTCGGTGTGACGGCGAAGTTACCGTGTCCGGGAGGCGAGCCGACCGTCCACTCAAGCGTGGTGGCTTCCCATGGATTTTGGCCGGCGGGTTGACCCCGTCTGAGACTGCGGAAAAAGTTATAAAGGAAAATGATCTGCGAGAAGCCGAGGGCGATCGCCGAAATCGTGATGAACTGATTGATCGGTTGCAGGGCCCGCAGATGCTCGTAGACGGTGGGATCGGCGATGCGTCGCATCATTCCCCCCAGACCGACGTTATGCATCGGGAAAAAACAAAGATTGAAGAAGATGAAAGTCAGGGCGAAATGAATCTTTCCCAGGGTCTCGTCCATGAGACGACCGAACATCTTCGGGTACCAGAAATAGATGGCGGCAAACATGGCAAAAATGCTTCCGCCGAAGAGAACGTAGTGGAAGTGGGCCACGATAAAGTAGGTGTGATGCACGAAAATGTTCACCGGGGTCGAGGCCATAAAGATTCCTGAGAACCCGCCGATCACGAACATCGCCACAAAAGCCAAGGCATTGAGCATGGCCGTGTTGAAGCGGATCGCCCCTCCCCAAATGGTTCCCAGCCAGTTGAAGGTCTTGATGGCCGAGGGCACGGCAATCACCATGGTGGATACGCCGAAAGCCGCCGAGAGCACCAGATTCATGCCGGAGACGAACATGTGGTGGCCCCAGACAATGAAGCCAAGGAGGCCGATCGCGATCATCGCGTAGACCATCGCCCGGTAACCGAAAACCGGCTTGCGGCTGTTCACGCTCAAAATGTCACTCACCATGCCCATGGCCGGCAGAATTAAGATGTACACCTCCGGGTGACCAAAGAACCAGAAGAGGTGCTGCCAGAGGAGCGGTTGGCCCCCCTTGGCGGGATTGAAGAAGTTTGTACCGAAATTCAGATCCAGAATCAGCATCGCGCCGGCGGCCGAAAGCACCGGGATTGCCAGCAGCAGCAAAAAGGCAGTGATAAAGAGGGCCCAAACCGCGAGCGGTAACCGGAAAAAGCCCATCCCCGGCGCCCGCATGTTCACAATCGTCGTGATATAATTGAAGGCCCCCATAATGGAGGCTAAACCGTTAATGAAGATCCCCGCCGCCCACAGGGTCTGACCGATCTTCGTGCCGTTATAGGCCGCCACGGAACTCAGGGGTGCGTAGGAAGTCCACCCGCTCGCCGCCGCTCCTCCCGCCACAAAAAAGCCCGCCAGCATGATGAGACCGGAAGCCAGCCAGACCCAGAAAGACAGCTCATTGATCAAAGGAAAGGCCATGTCCCCACAACCGATCTTCAAAGGAATGAGGTAGTTTCCAAAAGCGCCGACCAGTACGGGCATGACAACCAGAAACACCATCACGGTCGCATGCATGGTAAAGAGAGCGTTGTAGAACTGCGGGTTGATAAAGGCCAGGGAGAGCGGGTTGCCGACATTCCCATCCGGCATCAGTTGGGTGGAGGGAAAAGCCAGTTGCCAGCGAAGTAAAAGAGCCATGGCCCCGCCGATGAAAAGAAACACCAAGGAGCCAAACAGGTACTGCAGTCCGATCATTTTATGATCGAGCGACCAAAGGTATTTTTTCCACCCGGTGGATTCATGATGCTCGTGGTGTCCGTGCGCTTCGGCGTGAGGGATGGTGGCTGTGCTCATGGTGGTGGGTTCTCCTGCTAGCGGTTGGCGACCGAAAGATTTTGGGGGCTGGACGAGGTTGAGGCGGTGGTGGCGACGGGGGCCTTGCCCTTGGCCCACGTTTCATACTCCTCCTGGGTGACTACGCCAAGTTTACCAAACATTTTATAGTGGCCTTGCCCACATAGCTGGTTACAGGCGAGCTGGAAATGGCCCGTCGCATCAGTCTTAAACCAGACGAAGTCGTAAACCCGACCTGGAACCATATCCTGATAAAGCCGGAACTCAGGCACGTAAAAAGAGTGGATCACGTCCTTCGAACCAAGATGAAGGCGAACCGCTTTCCCGACCGGAACCACCATGTCGTTATAGGTCGTAAAGTCGTCTTGGCCGTCCGGATCAGCGGGGTCGATACCGAAGGGGTTCTCCTTCGAGATTTTATGGGAATCCATCTTGGCGAGTTTGCCGTCTGGCCCGGGGTAGCGGAGGTTCCAACCAAACTGCTCGCCCACCACCGCCACTTGCAGCGCATCCGCCGGCGGCGTTTCCATTCTCATTTTAGTCCACACCTCATTTCCATAGATCGCGAGAGCAAGGAAAATGAAAACCGGAATGGTGGTCCAGACAACCTCGAGGGTGTTGTTGCCATGGCTGTGGATGGCGCCGACCCCGGCTCGGCCCCGGTATTTGACGATAAAGTAGATCATCGTGCCGAAGACCAGCACGGCAGTGACCCCGGTCAGCCAGAGGATCACGTAGAAGATGAAGTCGATTTCGTGCCCGAAATTCGAAACATTGCGAGGCAACCACCATACGCTGCTCTCACGGATCTCCGCATGTCCCAGAGCCCCTCCTGCAAAAAACCAGGCAAAAATTCCCAAGATCCAGAGCCGGCCACGGATGAGCATCTCCAGAGTCTCCTTTGATTTTGACAGATTTCAACTCTGCCGAGATTCCGAAGACCGTTTATCCACGCGATCACCCCGCCGCAGGCCCACTTCCCGAGGAGAAAAGCCCAATGTTATCGAACCTAATAGACAGGTTGTTACCCTTAATACTTCTAATGCCTCCTTGATGAAAAGAATCTGAACCTCCAGTTTGCAGATTACCCCCTTTGAAGCCATTTCCCCATCCTTCCAGCCGCTGACTTAACTCCCCCATGGCCAACATCTTCCCACGCTGGACCAATTGGTTGCCCATCAAAATTTTGGTCTGTGTTGCCGTGGTGGCAGCCAGCATCGTGTCGGGAATGGCCTACTACTTCACACCGAAATACACGCGCGTTGGCTATCAGCCCACCCAGCCGGTGGAGTTTGACCACTCCCTGCACGTCAACCAGCTCGGGATGGACTGCCGCTACTGCCATACCCATGTGGAGAAATCCTCTCACTCCAACGTTCCCGCCACCCAGACCTGCATGAACTGCCATACCCAGATCAAAGCCCAAAGCCCGAAACTGGAGCCGGTTCGCCAGTCATGGAAAAACGGCCAACCCGTCCCTTGGGTCCGCATTCACAAGGCTCCGGATTATGTTTACTTCAACCACGCCGTGCACGTGAACCGCGGAATCAGCTGCGTGGCCTGCCACGGGCATGTCAATCGCATGCAGGTCGTCTGGCATGACAAGCCGCACAGCATGGGCTGGTGTCTGGAGTGTCACCGCGCTCCGGAAAACCATCTTCGTCCGCTGGATCAGGTGACGAACATGGATTGGGAACCCCCCGCCGGAACCACTCAACGGGAGCTGGGGGAAAAATTTGTTCGTGATTGGAACGTCAACCCTCCGGTGAGTTGCAGCGGGTGCCACCGATGAAGCGTATTTTCCAACACCCCCCTGCTCCCGCAACTGGCCGCACCTACTGGCGCAGTCTCGGCGAGTACAGTAAGACCGCGGACTTCGAGGAGTGGTTGCATCGCGAGTTTCCCGCCGGCGCGGCCGAATGGGATCAAGATCCTCTCTCCCGACGGAATTTTCTCCGCCTGATGGGAGCCTCCTTGGCCTTGGCTGGACTTGGCCTAAGCGGTTGCCGGCGTCCCGAGGCACACCTTGTCCCCTTCACCCAGTCCCCGGAGTGGGTGGTGCCAGGAAAAACCATGTCTTTCGCCACGGCCCAACCGCGCCGCCGGGGTGCCATTCCCCTCCTCGCAACCACCTTTGACGGACGCCCCATCAAGATGGAGGGCAATCCGCTTCATCCGGTGAGCCAAGGAAACAGCGACAACCACTCCCAGGCATCCATTCTCGACCTCTACGACCCGGCACGCCGCCGCCACCTGACCCTGAAAGGCAAGAAGGCCACCCCGGAACAGTTGGATACCGAAGTTCAGCGGATCCGTGCTGAGTCCGCGGCCTCGGGTGGAGCCACGCTGGGAATTCTGGCGGATGAAAGTGTCTCCCCCTCCCGGGAACGCCTGCGCGCGGAAATTCTTCGTCAATTCCCTCAAGCAACCTGGGCTGTCTACGAACCTCTGTCTCCGGGTTATGACAACGAGGCTTCCACGGCCGCCTTCGGCCCCGGCACCCAGTTTCGAGCCGACCTTGCCAAGGCCTCTGCCATTCTCGCCGTCGACTGTGATTTCCTGGGTAGCGACGACGGAGATCTCACCGATACCAGAAATTTTGCAGCCGGTCGCCGCATCCGGAAACCCGGCGACAAAATCAGCCGCCTCTATGTGGCCGAGCCCCGTTTTAGCATCACCGGCTCCATGGCGGATCACCGCCTCCGACTCCGCGCCAGCGAAGTTGGTCCGTTTCTCCTGGAGCTGGGTCGACAAATCCGCGGAATTCGCGCCACCCCTGAACTAAGCGCGGCCCTGACGGCTGCCCCCGACCTCCCTCTGCCGCAAGGCGTGGATTCCGCCTGGATTCGTGAATGTGCAGCCGATCTTTTGGCAAATGCCGGTGCCGCCGTCCTGCTCGTTGGGCGCCGGCAGCCAGCCGCCGTCCAGGCCCTCGGCCTCGCGATCAACTCGGCCCTTGGGGCCATCGGCACTACCCTCCTTGTTCAGCCGGCTTTTTCCTCTCCGGCCGCCTCGATCCGGGATCTCACCGCCCGACTCCAAGCCGGAGCGATCAAGTCCCTCCTGATTCTCGGGGGTGACCCCGCCTACAACGCCCCTGCAGATCTAGATTGGACCCATCTTTTGGCCTCGGTTCCATCTTCCATTCACTTAGCCCCCTTGCCCAACGCAACCTCCACCAAGACAACTTGGTTTGTCCCCGGCACCCACTATCTCGAGACCTGGGGCGATGCCCTGGCTACCGACGGCAGCTACTTGTCCATTCAGCCGACCATCCAACCCTTGTGGGCCGGAGAAAGTCAGTTGGAATTCCTTTGTCGGCTTGCCGGTAAGACAAAGCCCATTGGGCCAGCCTTGATCAAGGAAACTTTCGCCGCGCGCACCAATCAGAGCGGGCTTAGTTTGGACTCTGCTTGGGCTAATTTTATCCGGGAAGGGTTTTTGCCCGCCCCCAGCACCAGCGGGACGAAAGCCGTGAATGCAAGCACCCTGGCCGCCTTGGCTGCCAAGGTCACCGAAGCCCCCGAAGCTTCCGTAACCGCTCTGGAAGCCGCGTTCGTCCCTTCGCCTGCGGTGGACGATGGTCGCTACCTCAATAACGGCTGGATGCAGGAGTGGCCGGATCCGATGACCAAGCTCACCTGGGAGAACGCGATTCTCATTTCCAAAAAAACCGCCGAGGGACTCGGTCTTCGGAATGAAATTGTGAAAGGCATTCTCGTTGCCGATGTGGTGCGCGCCACTTTGGCCGGCCAAACGGTGGAAGCTCCGGTGATGATTGCGCCCGGACATGTGGACTTCGCGGTCAGTCTTCCCCTGGGCTACGGTCAGGAGGATCTGGGGCCGGTGGCGAAGGGGTCCGGCTTTAATGCCTACCGTTTACGCCGCTCGGATGCGGACTATCTCGCCCCCGGATTGAAAGTCGAAAAAACCGGGCGGACCCATCAGCTTGCCATCACCCAGGAACACCAGGTGATGGAGGGACGCGATCTCGTGCGTGAGGCAACCGTGACGGAATTCAACAAAGATCCGGGTTGGCCCAAGAAAGTCGGGATGGACAGCCACATTCCGCCCAACCAGAGCTTTTATGCATCCCCTCCTCTCACCGGAGAACATCAGTGGGCCATGGTGGTGGATCTATCCACCTGTACCGGTTGCAATGCCTGCGTCACCGCTTGCACTGCGGAAAACAACATTCCGATTGTTGGCAAGGACCAGGTGATGAAGGGGCGCGAGATGCACTGGATCCGCGTCGACCGCTACTTTACCGGCGAGCCTGAGGAGCCTGAGGCCGTGGCCCAACCGGTCGCCTGCATGCAGTGTGAGAACGCTCCTTGTGAAACGGTCTGTCCGGTCAACGCCACGGTCCACAACGAGGAGGGCCTGAATGTCATGGCCTACAACCGCTGCATCGGCACGCGGTACTGCGCGAATAACTGCCCGTACAAGGTCCGCCGCTTCAACTTCTTCGACTACAACCAGCGTGCCCTCGATAAGCTATATCTCGGCCCGATCGCCCCGAAGGGAACGGAGGAGACGATCAAGCTCCAGAAAAACCCGAACGTCACCGTCCGGATGCGCGGCGTTATGGAAAAATGCACCTTCTGCGTCCAGC
Source organism: Methylacidiphilales bacterium (assembly GCA_040397305.1). Taxonomy (GTDB): domain Bacteria; phylum Verrucomicrobiota; class Verrucomicrobiia; order Methylacidiphilales; family Verrucolacustridaceae; genus Verrucolacustris. The sequence goes on from JBBAWG010000008.1 coordinate 14,594, forward strand.
GCATCGAGGAGGCCAAGATCTCGGCTCGGGTCAAGGCTCGGGACTCCAAGGATATTCGGATTCCTTCCGGCTCTCTTCAGACCGCCTGTCAGCAGGCTTGTCCGGCGGACGCGATCGTCTTTGGCGACCTCAAAAACGAAAGGGATGAAGTGGGCCAGCTCCGCAACCTGCCCCAAAATTATTCCCTCTTGGAATACCTGAATGTGCGCCCTCGCCTCACCTACCTCGGCCGGGTCCGCAACCCGAATCCCGCTATGCCCGGCGCCCGGGCCAGCTACATCCCCTCCCACGGACATGGGGAGTCACATGGCGATAAGAACGGGGCCGCCCAATCAGGGGGAGGCCACTAATGCGCGCCGATAACCCCGCCTCCCAGGCCGCTTTTTCCAAGGCTTCCGAGTATTTGGACCGAAAACCGCTTGTCGGAAGCCGCCGATCTCTTTCCTGGATTACCGACCACGTCTGCCGGATCGTGGAACAGCCCGCACCGCTTTGGTGGTGGATTGCCACCATCGCCTGCGGCGCCGTCGCGGCCCTCACCCCAGCCATGCTGACGTACCTGGTGGCCACGGGGGTTGGCGTATGGGGTCTGAACGCTCCGGTGGCCTGGGCCTGGGATATCACCAACTTCGTGTTTTGGATCGGGATCGGCCATGCCGGCACCTTGATCTCCGCCATTCTCTTTCTGACCCGCCAGAAGTGGCGCACCTCCATCAATCGCTCCGCCGAAGCCATGACGATCTTTGCCGTGATCTGTGCCGGAATTTTTCCCGCCTTCCACGTCGGCCGAATTTGGTTTGCCTGGTGGCTCTTCCCCATTCCCAACGCCAACGCCATTTGGCAAAATTTCCGCAGCCCCCTTCTCTGGGATGTGTTTGCAGTCTCCACCTACTTCACCGTCTCCCTGATTTTTTGGTATTTGGGACTGATTCCCGATCTTGCCTCCCTCCGTGACCGTGCCACCACCCGGCTTCGCCAGATGGCCTATGGTCTGCTGGCCATGGGTTGGCGGGGTTCCAACCGCCAGTGGACCCACTATGAAAAGGCCTACCTGATCCTTGCCGGCATCTCGACACCGCTGGTTCTGTCGGTGCACAGCGTCGTGTCCTTTGACTTCGCCACCTCCATCGTGCCGGGTTGGCACACCACGATTTTCCCCCCGTACTTCGTGGCCGGCGCCATCTTTGGTGGCTTTGCCATGGTTCTCACCCTTTTGATCCCTTTCCGCGAACTCTACGGACTCCACGACCTCGTCACCGACAAGCATATCGACAACATGTGCAAGATCACCCTGCTGACCGGATCGCTGGTCGGGTACGCCTACGCCATGGAGTTTTTTATCGCCTGGTATAGCGGCAACCCCTTCGAAATGTACGCCTTCATCAACCGGGCGACCGGTCCGTACTGGTGGGCCTACTGGTCCATGATCACTTGCAACGTGGTGGCCCCCCAGCTCTTTTGGTTCAAGTACTGCCGCCAAAACCCGTGGGTGGTTCTCGCCATCGTGATGTTTCCAAACACCGGGATGTGGTTTGAAAGATTCGTCATCATTGTCACCTCCATCCACCGGGACTTTCTGCCTTCTTCCTGGGGTTACTTCTCGCCGACCTGGGTCGATATCACCCTGTTTATTGGAACGATCGGTCTGTTCCTTTTCCTGTTCCTCCTTTTTGTCCGGTTCTTGCCCATGATCACGATGTTTGAAGTGAAAAACGTTACCCCGGAAGCCGATCCTCATCACCACGGGGAGAGCAATTCCACAGATCACGCTGCCCACCCGGCTCACGCCAAGGCCCACGCATGAGCCAGAACGAGTCATCTCTCCATGGCCTGGGTGCGGAATTTTCCTCCGCCTCAGCCCTTCTGCATGCCGCCGAAAAGGTCCGCGATGCCGGCTTTCGTAAATGGGATGTATACTCCCCCTTCCCGATTCATGGCATGGATGCGGCCATGGGGTTTCAGCGTTCGCGGGTCTCACTCTTTTCCCTCCTGGGAGGAATCACCGGCCTGTCCGCTGCGTTCACCCTCATCTACTACACCTCGGCATTGAATTACCCCCTGATCGTTCAGGGAAAGCCGTACTTTGCGCTCGAGCCATCCTTGCCGGTGTTTTTCGAGTTAACCATCCTGCTCACTGCTTTTGGCACCATCATCGGACTACTTTTGCTCACCCTGATGCCGCGGTGGCACCATCCGGTCTTCAATTGGGATCGGTTCAAACGAGTCAGCGATGATGGCTTCTTTGTTGTTCTGGAGGCTGCCGATCCCCGATTTGAAAAAGGAGCTTCCCGCCGCTTTCTGGAAGAGTTGGGCGGAAGTCATATCACAGAAATTTATCAGGATCCCGAACCGTCTCCCCACCCAGCCCGACCGGAGGCACCAAGACACGTATGAAGGGCTTCATCCGGACGTTTCTGGCGGTTTTTGGAGCCGCAGGCTTGGCGATCGTGGCCATTGCCGGATTTCGCGGGGACTTTACCCAGCGGACTCCGATTGAGATTTTTCCCGACATGGATCGCCAGCCCAAATACAAGTCGCAAACCCCCTCCCCGCTTTTTCCTGAGGGTCGCGTGGACCGGGTCCCTCCCTACGGCACAGTTCCGTTTCACGTACCCACCGACCAGCCTTACCTGATCACCGGAAAAATGGGCAACATGTGGGGCACGGGCATTCCGGTTACTGTGGATAAAAAGCTACTCGCCCGTGGTAAGGAGCGGTACGAGATCAATTGTCAGGTCTGCCACGGGGTTCTTGGCGGAGGGAACGGCATCACCACCCAGTACGGCCTCGTGGGAGTGGCCAGCATTCATCTGGATAAATACCGGGACATGGCCGACGGGGAGATTTTTAACACCATCACCCATGGCAAAGGCCAGATGGGACCCTACCACCATATCGAAGTGGAAGACCGCTGGGCCATCATCGCCTACTTGCGCGCTCTGCAATTTTCCCAAAATGCCCCGGCCGATCTCCTGCCGCCGGACTTCGCGAAAGCGGGGAACCCATGAGCGCCTCCCCCAGCCCGCTCCCGCCCGCTGAAAAGCTCCGTCTAGAGAAGCTGGGTATTCTTCCTGTCCTTTTCCCTGTGTTAGGAATCTTGGGGCTGGCCTCCGCTTTTACCTGGGGTCTGCTGTCCAACCACGCCCAGCTGGCTTTTTCGTACCTTTTCGCTTTTACCGTTGGCTTCACCATCTGCTCCGGCGCCTTGTTCTGGACCCTGCTCCACCATGCTCTCGACGCCGACTGGTCGGTCCTCGTTCGACGTATTCTTGAAACCGTCGCCTCTTGCTTCCCCGTAATCCTCCTCTTGGCCCTGCCTATTTTATTTCTGTTTCCCAAGGAGCTCTGGCACTGGATGACCGCGGACGTGGCCCACGATCCCCTTTTGGGCTGGAAACGCCCATTTTTAAACGAACCCTTCTTCTATATCCGGTGCGCCTTTTACCTGCTTTTCTTCTGTGCGGCCGCCCTGCTCTATCGGCGCTGGTCCATGCAACAGGATGAGGATGGCGATCCGCGCCTTACCCTACGCTCCCGCCACACCGCCTATGGCTTTATTCCTCTCTTTGTCCTTTGCTTCACGTTTGCGGGATTTGACTGGCTGATGGCGCTGGATCACCACTGGTACTCGACCATGTGGGGGGTGTACCTCTTTGCGGGAGCGGCCCAATCCTCCATGGCCCTGCTGATTTTGATCACGAACGGCTTGGTTCGAACCGGGCATCTGCGCGGTCTTTTTACGGCGGAACATAACCACCTCATGGGAATGCTCCTTTTTGCCTTCACCGTCTTCTGGGGATACATCTCTTTCAGCCAATACTTCCTCCAATGGTACGCCAACATCCCCGAGGAAACTTGGTTCTTCGTCTATCGTAACACCGGCACCTGGTTTTACTTCTCCATCTTCCTCGTGATCGGCCACTTTTTCGTCCCTTTTATCCTTCTCTTGACCCAGCCTGCCAAGCGCACCCCGTGGAGGATCTGCACCGCTTCGGCCTGGGTTTTGCTGATGCATTGCGTGGATCTCTACTGGATTATTATGCCGAACCTGCAACTCCAGGAGGCCCGCCACGCCGGACTCAAGGCGGCCACCACCGGCTTTCACCCCCACCCGATTGATTTCCTTGCCCTGGTCGGTGTCGTGGGGATTTTGGGGCACGCCTTTTTGTGGCTTTTCTCCCGTGGATCCATCTTCCCAGCCCGGGATCCCCGCCTGCGTGAGAGTCTTGGAGTCACTAACTGGTCATGAGCGATAACCCCCACTCCCTCTCGGAGCGCCGCCATCCCTACCTTCCAGGCCTATGGCTGGCCGCCGGGTTCTTGGGGCTCGCCAGCCTCGCCCTTTTACTCCGCCCGGCAGGGGTCACTCCCGACACGATTACGGAAAAGGCTGCCATGGAACGTTGGGATCGGTTGCAGAAGCTCAAGGCCGACCAGGGTAAGGAGGCGGTTTCGTATGGTTGGATCGATCAGGAGAAGCGGATTGCCCGGATTCCGGTTGAGAAAGCAATGGAGGTGGTCCTCCCCAAGCTGCGCGCTCAGGACCCCAGGCCAGCCTATCCCATCACGACGATCGCCCCTTCCGCGATTACCGCGGCGGCATTTCCCCTGTATCCGGAGGTACCCATGGATGCAGGTGCGATGGCCGCAGCCCAGGCCGCCGATGGGGGCAGCATTCCCCCAGCCCCGGTGGTTCCTAAGCCTTCCAAAGTTCCCGCGGTCACCTCAACCAACCAGGTGAAGAAATGAGCCGTAACACCATCCCTCAGGGGTCCACGGCCGCCTTGGTCCTGATCGTGGCCTCGCTCGTTTGGTCTCTCCTAGGCGTCGGCTTACAGCTCCTCGCCAACGTCCAGCTGTTGATTCCTCTGCTGGACCGCCTGATCGCTGCTCCTTGGTTTGGCTACGGCCGACTGGTGGCCACCTCCCAGTTCCTTCTTTCTTTCGGTTGGTTGGGTTCGGGTCTCTTGGGAGTTCTTTTGATTTTGGCTCCGAGATTCTCTGGAATTGCCTTCCGCTATGACCGTCTCCTTTTCGGGGGCGCGCTTCTCTGGCAGTTGGCGATTCTTGGCGGCTTCACCCAGATCATGCTGGAAGGCCCCTCGGGCTTGCTGGGCCTTCCCCAGGCCCGCTTTGTCTCCATCCTGTTAATGGTTTCCTTCCTGATTCTCGGCACCGGCCTAACCCGAGGCCTTGGCCGATCCTGGAAAAGCGGACCTTTGCTCCCCCGCCTTTATCTGCTTCTCGGGCTCCTTGCTTTCCCATTGGCCTTGGGAAGTGCGGAGATCCTCCTGCGTGGGTCCTCAGCGCCAGGATCCGTCCAGATCCTAGTGCAAATCTTGTGGCACTCCTTTGCCCAGCATCTTTGGCTCGCTCCGCTGGGCTTGGTTTTGATCTTTCAACTTCTACCCACTCTGACCGGACGGGCCGTCAGCAGCCTCAACCTTGGCCTATTGGCTTGGGTCGCCACTTGCCTGCTGGGCGGCTGGCTGGGCACCGTTCGTGCCAGTGACGGTCCGATCCCCTCCTGGATCCAAAGTGCCGGAGTGGTGAGCGCCATCCTGATGGGCGTGGTGGCCCTCGGGAATGGGCTGCTGGTGCAAAATCTGAATGAGGGTCGTTGGGAGGAAATTCGCCGGAATGTGGCTTTGCGTTTCATTGCCGTCGGAGCCTGGTCCTATGCCTCCGCCTACCTTCTTCTGGCTTTTCTGTCCCTGCCCTGGATCCGTCCCGTGATGGCGTTCACCTTGGCCTGGCCTGCCTTTTTTGAGGTTTTCCACTTCCTTTTCCTGGGCTCGGTCCTGGCCGGAGCCATTTATGCCCTCCTGCCGGTCACCCGGGAAATGGGCTGGCCGAACAGCTCCGCCATGACCTGGCATTTTTGGTGCACAGTGTTGGGAACCACTACGACGGCCTCCTGCTTACTGCTGGCCGGATCATTCCAGGGGTTGGCTCTGAATGATCCCGGCGTGCCCATCTCGACCCTGGCCAGCTACCTGCGCCCCTTCCTTTTTGTCGCGATCTTTTCCCAAGCCGCCTGGCTCGTGGGCCAGATTGCGTTTTCCACAATCGTCTTTTCCAGTTTGCTTCGTCTTTTCCCGTCCGCTGCTCCCATGGCGGTCTTTCGTAACCCTACCGTCATCCGCCCCGCCAGCGTGGGCCACCTCCACGGGTAAGCCATGAAACCCGGACGAGCTCTCGCCATCGTTTTAAGCGCCCTAGTCCTAACTTGGCTGGCCCAAGCTGCTGTGGGCTTTTGGCAGGTCGGCCGTCTGGAGCCTGTCCTGAATGAGGAGACGAATCTAACGGAACCGCCGGTTCCCTCCGGTCTGGCTCACACCGGGGCACGGGTGTTTGCTGCGGAAGGCTGTTTGGAGTGCCATTCCCTGTCGGTTCGCGGCCCCGCTGGATCGGCTGACCTAACCCGGGGATGGGGCCAGCGCCGCTCTGTGGCGAGGGATTATCTATTCCGTGAACCCGCGATGGTGGGATTTTCACGGATTGGACCGGATCTTTCTAATATCGGCGCACGGATGCCCGAGACCGAAAAGCTGATGAAGCATCTTCTGGATCCGCGCCTGGTGAAGAAAAACTCCACCTGCCCCTCCCATCCCTGGTTATTCTCCAAACTCCCATCTGGCCCAACGCCTGAACCAGGCGCCCTCAAAGTTTCCCCAGATGGCTGGCACCAGCTGACTCCGAGTTATCAGGCCAAAGCCCTGGTCGCCTACCTGCAATCTCTCAACGCCAACTACGCCCTCCCTGAGGCCCCCCTAAAATGAATCCTCACGACTCCTCCCACCTTCCCCAAGCCCCGTCCGAGCGCCACGCCCCGATCCCGGGCTGGCTAACCGGAATAGGCCTACTTCTTGCCTTTTGGGCGGGTGGATATCTTTTTCTCTACAGCGGTGGATTCCGCGGTGACGTCTACGATCCCGGCCAGATTACTTGGGGACCCGTCAGCACCGGTCCGGTGGCCCCGCCGGATCCCAAGGTCATCGGGAAACGTCTCTACACGGCTAATTGCGCACAATGCCACCAAGCAAGCGGCCTGGGTCAGGCAGGGGTCTATCCACCTTTGGTGGCATCTGACTGGGTGACCGGTTCCAAGCATCGTCTCATTTCCATCCTCCACCATGGCTTGGCAGGTCCAATCACTGTAAATGGAGCCCTGTACAACAATAATATGCCTGCCTGGGGCGATGGCGCCCCGGTTCCACTGAAGGATGAACAGATCAGCTCGATTTTGACTTACATCCGCAGCGAATGGGGGAATAAGGCCGAGCCCGTGACCACCGAAGAAGTC
>JBBAWG010000008.1:21999-56614 GCA_040397305.1 Methylacidiphilales bacterium
CGCTAACTTCAACTTAAACTAACAACCTCCCGCCTGCCCCCTCTCACCTTCCACCAACAACGAACTACTGCGTTGGCCGAATCAGCTTCTGAAACTCAGGCTCTCCCTGGATCTGTTGAAACATGGGTTCTGTGGCGATCCGTTCCCTCATGGGTAGCCCCCCGTACTTCACCGATTCGCCTAACATCCGGTAAAACTCCGTCCGATTCCCGGTCAGCATCACGAATTTCGCGATCCCATATTTCACCTCCGGATCCCCTGGGGTCACCTTCTCCAACTTCCGCCCGTACTCCAGCGCCTGGGGGACCCGGTTCTGCAAGGCAAAGTAATTCACCGCGTCTCTGAGGATTTCCGCGTTTGTCGGGAAAAGCGCCGAAGCCTCCCCAAGCAGCTGATCTGCTGCAGGAATATTTCCCTCCTCAGAATACTTTCCCAGCAACTGTTGGACGAGGGCCGGATCCTTTGGGTTGGCCGCCCGTTGCTGCACCAGGGCAGTGATTTCTCCCTGGAGCTGGATTTTGCGCTCACAGTTCTTCAACAGGATCACCAAGAGTCCGTTGTTGGGGTCGGCCTTGACGGCTCCGGCCAGAATGTCGCGGAGCTCGGCAGACCGCCCCTGCCGGAGGAGAAGGTCGGAGAAATTGTTTAGAGTCTCGGTATTGCCCGGCCAGAGTTCGAGTGCCTGCCGGTAGGCCTGTTCGGCTGGTCCGGCCATATTTCGCCACTTGTAAATATTGCCCCCGGTGTTGCGGAGCTTGCTGAAGGATCGTTGGGCGTCGATGTCATCCACGAACCCAGGATCGGCCTTCAAGCGGGCGATGTAATTGTGCCAGTACTCCATATCGGCCTGAACCTGCTCAGGGGTGAGGACCTGGACGGGGTCCCGCTTAATTTCGTAGCAAAGCCCGTGGGGGACAGCATTCGGGTATGACCACTCCATCGGGAAACTCTCCTCCACGAAAAAGGGCCGCTGGTCCTTGTTTCGCTGCCAAATCCATTCGGCCACCATCGAGTTAAGCACGGTCGGATCGGCGTTGGGATCGGGAGCGGCGGGATTCTTTTGCCTCGCCTCGATGGCTCCTTGGTACAACGCCATAATATCCTCCTGACGCGGCAGGATCAGGTAGGCCTGTGGATAGTGCTTTTCCCTGCCTAACCAACGGTCCACCCATCCCCGCGGGGCGGGTCGTTCGGCGGAGTAGTGATTGCGGATGTATTGATTGTAAAAGGCATCGGCCAATGCGTTTTGGGTAATGATATAAAGATCCCTTCGGTCGAAGCTTGGATCACGTTTGTGCTTCGGCTTCTCAAAGCTTTCGGAAAGGATCATATAGGTCGGCACGAACCTTCCCGGATCAGTTCCTCCGAAGACAAAGGCATCCTTGGGAAGGTCGGCCAACATATCCCGACCGTACACCCACCCGAACCAGTGATTCCGCTGACTGCAAAAGGAGAGGTTTTGCCGAAATGAAAAAGCACCAATCCCCAGGGCCAAGGCAGACGCCAGAGCGAGCGTTAAACCGGGCTTTCGCCCAAACTTTTGCAAGGCCAGGCCAGTCCCCATCCCTGCCAAGAGAACAAAGAAGGCGTGGGAGTAGCCGAGATACGGCATCTGCAGGAGCCAAGCCGCTTCGTCCGCCCCCGCTTTGTCAAAGGCTGGCTGCAGAAAGCCGGCGAGCAGAAATCCCAGGGCGATGACCTGAATCCAGCTTCGGACGGGGGGAGATGTTCCTCCAAGGAACGCCACGGCCGCCACCAATGCCAAAATTCCCAGCGGCGTAAAGTTCTGAATCAATTTTCTCCAATAGAGCTGGGAAAACTTACCGAGGGTTTCCCGGAACGAGTCCGGGGGCGGGGTGCCGGGAGCCTGGGGCGGCTCCTGTAAAAGTTCCGGCGGCGTCGCCCCCATGACCCGACCCACGGTTTTTAGGAGTTGGTCAGAGAGCTTGCCGGAGTACTGACTCCGGTTCACCGAGTAGAAAAAACCCTCCTTGGTGCTGGTAAACCCCCAGTTCATCGGCGGGTTGGTCATGGAAGAAAGTGGCATGTAGGCGTAGGGGGAAAGACCGGCGGCCACCCCCACCAAAACAAGTAGGCCGGTCCGCCAGTGGGCCAGCCTTCTGCGAATGACCATCCAAAGGACAAAGGCCACTCCCACACACCAAAGGAAACGGACCGAAGAGTGCCAGGTTGCCGGCTCCTGCGAAAGATAGCCGAATCCCCAATAAACCAGGGCCGCAGAGCCAGCCAAATAGAGCAACCCTTCGGCTAAAAAATCCCGTCGGCGCAGAACCATCACCAGCACTGGCAGGACCGATAGCGAGATCATCAGGTGGTGGTTGCTCATCCCGAGGGCGAAAAAGAAAGAACACCAGGCGAGGCCATGGGTCCAGGCTGGGTCCCGGAGCCAGCGGTAAATTGCCAGAAGGTAAAGCATGACCGCGAGGACATGCAGTGCGTACACCTCCGCGATGACTGCCTGAGACCAAACCGACACACTAAAGGCAAGCGCCGTCGCCCACCCCCAGGCCAGGATCTGGGCCAACCGATCAGAAATCCCAGCCCAGCGCATGGAGCTACAAAGCAGCAAGGCCGCCAATCCCACGGCCAACGCCGAGCAAAATCCGGAAAATAGGTTCACTTCCCAGGCGTTGTTGCCCAGCGGCAGAAGTTGGAAGAGCCAAGAACCAATCGTCCAAAGCGGATACCCGGTCGGATGCGGCACTCCCATATGCACGGCCGCGGTCAGGAACTCGCCGGAATCTAAAAGGCCTACATTGGGCTGGACGGACCAAGCGTAAGCAATTTGGGAAACCAGCCAAGCGGCCAAGGCCGCGATCCAGTCCGGCTTCTCAAGTGGCCAGTGCCAAGGTTTTTTATTTCGTGTGGGGTCGCTCATGGAAAGATCCTTCTTATCGCTAATTGCAACACCCGCAGGGCCGCTTCCTGGGCGATCTGCAGGGACATCTTGGACTGCCCTTCCCTTCTTTCCGTGAAAACAATCGGCACCTCCTGAATCTGGAAGCCTCCTTGCCAGGCCAGGAAGTGAATCTCGATCTGAAAACCGTAACCTTGGGCGGTGAACTTATCCCAATCCAAGCCCTCCAAAACTCGCCGACGGATCGCCTTGAAGCCACTGGTTGGATCGGTCATCGGCAATCCGGTCAACATCCGGGCGTACCATCCGCCAAAGGTGCTCACCCAGAGGCGGGACTGCGGCCAGTTCAATACCCTCACCCCGTTCAGGTAACGCGACCCCACGGCGATATCAGCACCGTCCGTTAAGGCCTGGAGCAGCTTCGGCACATCCGCTGGATCGTGGGAAAGATCCGCATCCATTTCGACCACGGCGTCGTAGCCCCGCCTCAACGCCCACTGGAAACCCTCCTTGTAGGCCGAGCCCAAGCCGGCTTTCCCGGGGCGTTCCAACAGGTGCACTCTTTTTCCGAAATTAGGCGTCTGCTTTACTTTAGCCGCAGTGCCGTCCGGGGAGTTGTCATCCACCACCAGTATTTCCGCCCCCGGCGCCTTGGCCTGCACCTCCTCCAGCACATGCTGGATGGTCTCACCCTCATTGTAGGTGGGCAAAATCACCAAAAACTTCTGAATTTTGACGGCGTTGCCCTGGCTGCGCATGTCCGATTTCTTGGAAAAAGCTTTCTCAGCGGTCTCCTCTATCTCAAGTTCCTCACCCTCCCACCATTTTTTCCAGCCCCGGGGAGCAGGCCCAAACCGGAGATAAGCCGCACCTCCTAAACCACCCACCCAGCCAATCAGGCCGAGGGATAACATCGCCGAAACCCAGAACGGCGCTTCAAAAGCGAGAACCGCCTCACGGCTTCCCGGTGGGCTCCGAAATCCTGACAGGGCAAGGCTAATCCGATTCAGTTCAGCAGGCTGTCCGTCGATGCGCACTTTCCAATCCGGATGCCAAGCTTGGGTCACAGCGACCCAGGAGGACTCTCCGGAAAGCTGAATCAGGATCCGACTCGGTCCATCCTGCCGAAAGGAGTTCCCGTCCAAAATCCGGAAGGGCACCCCTTCCCGATCGCGAAACGCCGGGGTGAGCTCTACCTCTCCGTTCTGAGGATTCATCACGCCGGCAAGGTTGGGATCGTTCATTTCCACCCCAGTCAGCTCCACCGGCAAAAAGTAGAGTCGAATCAGCCCTAAATCAGCGGCGGAGTAGGCGTAGCTGTCCTTGGGGATGGAGACATAGTTTTGCGCTAAAAATCCGGGGGCGAGAGAGTTTGGATTTTCCAGAATGGTGAAGAAGTTGTTCTCGTAAACCAAGGGGTACTGCTGGCGGAAGGCCGACTGCAGTTGTTCGGGGGTGTCGCCGTCCTTACGATCGATAAAGATGTACCTCACCCCTTGGGTGCTGAGAGAGATTTTCATCAAATCCGCCGAGGCGCCTCCCCCGTCTTGCAAAGCGCGCATGCCCTTGGACATGAAGTAAGATTGGAAAGCCTCCGTGGAAATCGGGCGGCCGGTCAGTTGCGGAAGTTGCAGGTAAAAATACCGCCCGGAAAGCGGCAGGATCGCTCCGGGTCGATTTTGATTTCTCAGGAAATCCGCAGCTTGCTGAAACGCTTCGTAAGTCCCGGCCTCCAGACGGCTTTGAAAATACTTGGCGTAGTAGGGCGCGAAGTCGATCGCTGCGAGCACCAGGGCGGCTATCGGAATCCAAGGTCGGCTTTTGCCGGGACAGAGTCGTGCCACGGCCAGCCCTCCCACAGCGCCCAAACAGAAGGCTCCCCCCACTTGCCAAAATGACCAGGGCGCCCGAACGGTTCCGATAAGAGGGATCGTTTCAAATAGCTGGAACCCGGGCAGGAGCATGTAGATGGCCAATCCGACAGAAAAAGTGGGCCACCGCCACCTGCCCCTTGGCCAGATCACGGCCAGGACAGCCACCGGCCCGAGGGCAGCGATCCAGAAAAAGGGCAGAACCCAGTCCTGCAGTCCTTGGGCAGATTTGAGGAACTCAAGAATCCCCCCCAACCCGCTTCGTGGGCCAAGACTGAACCAGTGCACGAGTAGTAATAGGCCAAGGAAAATCCGGATCGGACCGTCGAGCGGTGATAGATTGCCTTTTCGTCGGCTTTCCACCGCGATGGCGGTTGCCGCCAACAGAATCAGACCAAGGTAAAATCCCCCGTCCTCAACGGTGAAGTTGGGCGGCATGCCCTGAAGAAATAGACCGCCACGATCGAACCAGGACAGCGGGGCTTTGATGGAGAAGCTGGCTTGCCAGCCTTGCAGCGGATCGGTGCTGAAAAGAGTCATTCTTCCAGTCTCCCGCAGTCCCGAGAGCTGCGGGAGAACACCGAGCACCAGCCAGACACCTGCTGCCATGAGACAACCTTTCAGCAGAGGTGCGCCCTTGGAGGGATATTGGAAGTGCAGCCAGATGGCCAAGCCGAGGGCCACGGGCCCAAAAACAGCGGCGATTTTATTAAAGGTGAGGCTCATGGCCGCCACCGCCATCGCCAATAGGATCATTCCCCTGCCCGAGTTTCGGGTGGCTATCTCCAGCAACGCCCAGCCGATCAGGGGTGGATACGGCATGCAAAACACCACCGGCATATGTTCGTTCCCTGCCAATCGTAGCGCCGCCTGAGGCCCGAGAGCGTAAAGAAACGCCCCGATCCAGCCCGCTCGAGCATCCCCGGTCAACCTCTTGAGAAAAGCAGCCATCAACAGCCCGGAGGACATCAGGGCGACAAATCCCATGATTTTCCCTCCCACCACTGGATCCCCAAAAATTCCTCCGAGCCACATCCAGAACATGGTCAGTGCCGTGCCGGCTAAAGGCGCCGTGGGGGCCCCACCCAGGTAGTTCGGCGACCACCAGGCAAACCCTTTGCTTTCCGCGATTAGGTTGGCCAGATCCTTGGCCTTGGCGTAGTTGGCTAGCAACTCTTGGTTTGACGGCCCGGTCGCTAACCATCCCCAGGCCAGAATGAGGGCAAAAGCAACAAACAGGAGAGCTTCTATGTTAATCGGGGATGCTTTGGATTTTCCGCTCATAAGCGCTGGATCAGGTTTTCAACTTCGCGGGCCACATGCTCAAGTTCATGAACCTCTAATTCGGGGTAGATCGGCAAGGCCAGGGTTTCATGGGAAAACTTTTCGGCCCAAGGGAACTGTCCCTCCCGGTATCCAAGATCCTTGAAGCACTCCTGCACATGCAGGGGCCTTGGGTAGTAGACCTCCGTCCCCACTCCCTTTTCTTGGAGGGACTCCCGGATTCGGTCTCTTTTTTCCCTTCCAGGGATTCTCACGATGAACTGATTGAAGGTGTGACTAGGATGGCACCGGTAAGGTAGGAGCAGTTTTGCGTCCGCAGGCTCAGTCCCGCCAGCATCTTCGTTGCAAACACATTCACTTTCCGCGGGCCGGGCTATTTTACTTTGAGAAAAGTGGCGGAAATATATCTGAGCATTTTGAGCCCGCTTCTCCAGCCAATTGGCCAGCATGGGGAATTTGGTGCGCAAGAAAGCTGCTTGCAGCTCATGGAGGCGAAAATTTCCGCCCACTTCCTCGTGGAAGTATTTTTTCTTGGCCCCATGAACACGAAGTTTCCTTACTTTTTCCGCCAACTGAGAATCATGTGTCACCACGGCACCACCTTCACCCAAAGCGCCCAGGTTCTTGGTTGGGAAAAACGAGAAGCAGCCGATCGCGCCGATCGTGCCGGCATATTTTTGACCCACTTTGGCTCCAAGGGATTGGGCCACATCTTCCACAATGGGAAGGCCGGCTTTCTGAGCGACCTTGAGGAGAGCATCCATATCCGCCGCCTGTCCAAAAAGATGCACGGCCATGATGGCCTTTGTCTTGGGGCCAATGGCACTGGCAACCGCAGAAACGTTCAGGTTGTAACAACACGGAGCGCTATCCACGAAAACGGGTCGGGCCCCAAGACGCGCCACGGAACCCGCTGATGCAAAAAAAGTATAACTCGGAACAATCACTTCATCCCCCGGACCGACCCCAAGGGCTTGCAGAGCTAAAAGCAGGGCATCCGACCCGGAGGAAACACCCACCGCATGCTTGGTTCCGAGAAATTCCCCGAACTCTCTTTCCCAAGCCTCTAGTTCCGGACCCAAAATGAAAGACCCGCTCGCTAAAACCCGATGGAAGGCTTCTGAAAGCTTACCCTCCATGACCTCGTGCTGCTTTTTTAAACTAAAAATGGGAAGGGTCACGGTTGGTCTCATTTTTACAAGTTCTTGGAAGATAGAGAGTTTTACTCTATAGAAAAAGTTTCAATAGCCAACACAAACTACCTTTGAAGAAATCCACTTCCCGCACCATTCCCGCCTCGAAAAGAAGGGCGTTAAGACGGAAAATTATGGGCTTGGGTCTAGGGATCCTGACGCTGCTTTGTGCAGTCCTTTATCTACCAAATCTGCGCACCTCTCCCCCATGGTATGGCGACGAAATCCTAACCCTGGATATCGGGAAAGCCCTCTCCCAAGGTGAGTTTGCCAACCGGGCCGTATACTGCACTTTCAATTCCCCCACCTACAACTACCAGCCTGGATTTGCGTGGTGTGTGGGCTGGTTTTCCCGGATCACGCAGGGCGACATTCTTGGAGGGCGGTTGCTCTCGACTTTAGTGGGTTGGGCGACGGCGGCAGTGGGGTTTTGGTTTTTTGCCCGAAAATTTGGCTTGGCCATCGGGTTTTTCTATTCCTTCCTGCTTTTGGGGTATGCGCAGGCCATTGTTCATTATCGATGGATCTATCCACATAATGTAGTCGGATTGTCGCTGATTGCAGCCGCTGGGCTCCTTCTCCGCCCGGCAGATTTTCGCAAAGACTGGAAAATAGGAGGGTGCTTGGCCGTAGGCGCCGCGGCCCACCTTTTGGCGGCACACGCGACCTTGGTCAGTGGTCTCTGCCGGCTGCTCCGGCCGAAATCCTGGCTTCCTGTCGGCATCCCTCCACTCATCATGTTTGCAGGGACTTTCGCTCTTCTCAGCTTGAAGTTTCCGGGGTGGGTAACCGAAGATTTCTCCGCCCTCCTTGATCAGTACGCTCGCTACAATGCAGAGAACGGTGCTGGCGCAAAACTCCTCGTGAATGTTCTTAACTTTTTTGCGCAAGACCCCTTTCACCTGCTTGCGGCCGGAGGGTGTCTCCTCGTCTTTACCCGAAGGACCTACCCTCTGGGAATTCTCAGCCTGGGCATGGTTCTTTTGCTCACCCGCAACCGGCAAAACCTTCCCTTGTTTTACTATCAAGCCATGGCCGTTCTTCCCCTGCTGGCTGCGGCCAGCGCTGTTGGCTACGGACGAGGCTGGAATTATCTGATCCGGCGGTTTTCTTCCCTCAAAAAATATCGGCGACCTCTGAACTATCTTCTTCCCACCGCAGCTCTCCTCGGGGCACTTCTACAGATTCCCTCTGTCCTCTCATCCCGTCTTTCTGTGCGAATCACCCCATGGGTTGTAAGCTCTTCTTCTGATTATGAATCGGCAGCCCGGTGGTTAAATCAGCACACACGGCCACAGGACCTGGTCATCACCTATTGGAATCTAGGCTGGCTTCTCGATGCAAATACGGCAGACGTCCTGACCGCGGCAGCGTGGGCCGGCTATCCCGCGGGAGATTACTTCCCTACCCCCCCAGACCACTCCCGTTTCCGGTATCCTGCCGACCTGAAACAGGCGAAATTTTTCGCAATCACAGAACTAGATGAGAGATGGGCTTTTGCCCAGGGCCAGGTCATGACTTTTTTACAGAGTTCGGGAGTTCAGACCTGGCCTTTAATTTACCAGGCTGGTCCCATCAAAATTTTAGCCAACCCGGCCTGGAGACCGGAGTAGATATGCAACCAGTACTGGTTTGGGGGCGGCATGGGATGCTGGCGCAAGCGATTCGACGAACGTGGCCAAGGGACGGGAAAACCTTGTTTTTAGGGCGGGCTGACCTGCCCGCAGGTAGAGCGCAACAATATGAAAAAATATGCCGGTTGGCGCCATCTGCTATTCTGAATGCCTCCGGCTTCACCAATCTGAAGCGCGCCGAGGAATGCCCACACTTAGCGCGAGACCTTCACGTGGAAACGCCCGCCTTTTTGGCTGAGATCACCCGCTCTCTAGGAATCCCATTTGCCACAATCAGCTCTGATTATGTGTTTTCAGGGAGAGGGCAAAGCGCCTGGAGCGAAACGGCTCCCACAGCGCCGGTCAACGCATACGGAAGAGGCAAGCTGGAGGGCGAGCGGGCGACTCTTTCACTCAATCCCAAATCAAAAATAATCCGCACAGCCGGACTTTTTGGGCCAGCACCGATCGGTAGCAAGATCTCGTTTCCTGAAAGGGTTTTACAGCAGGTCGCCGCAGGACGCGTTCCCGAAGTTCGTTCAGATCTAACCACATCGATTTGCCATGTGGATGACCTTGCCGCGGACCTCGCCAACATTCTCAAAAGTTCTTCCGTTGGTTTTTTTCACGTGGCTCATAGCGGCAGCGCGACATGGCTCCAAATTGCAGAATACGCCCTGCAAGCTGCCGGGATATCGACCCGGGTGAAACCCACAGAAACCTGCGACTTTCCTCGTCCACCATGCTCAACCCTGGCAACCCACAGGCCGGAAACTCTCCATGGTCAAGCAAGACGAAAATCTTGGCAGGAGGCCTTGGGAGGGTTTATGAGAGGCTTTTGCCATGCTTAAGAGCGCACCTTCCAAGGCAGTGACAAGCTGCCGAGTTTGCGGCCATGATAAGTTTTTACCCTATTTAGATCTTGGGGAAATCCCGCTCGTCAATCGCTACGTGGAGCCCTCGGATAGTCGACCCGAGCCCCGCTACCCTCTCCGTATTCAAAAGTGCCTCCGCTGCCACTTAAGTATGCTGGATTTGGTCGTGGACCCCAAAATTCTCTACGACAATTACGCCTACCAGAGCTCCATCTCCAAAACTTTTCAACAGCACTGCGGCGAATTGGCTGAGGAGGCCGTGAGCCTGTTCCCTGGGCGCACCCTGAAAGTCTGGGAGATCGCTTCCAACGACGGATGCATGGGGCTCGAATTCCAACGACGGGGCGCCAAGGTTCTGGGGATCGAGCCGGCGGCGAACCTCGCCGCGCTCGCCCGCAGCCGAGGCGTGGTTTCCGTGGCTGAGTTCTGGAGCGAAAAGGTGGCGCGGGAACTTGGGCGAAAACACACTATTCCGGACCTGATTGTGGCCACTAATGTTTTTGCCCACGTGGACAACTTGCAGGATTTTCTCGCAGGGATCCAGGCGGTGCTTCCCAAGCATGGCCGCTTTATTTTGGAGGTTCCTTATTTGGTGAGCTTCATTCAAAAAACGGAGTTCGACACAGCCTATCATGAACACCTCTCCTATTTTCTTCTTTACCCAATCCAGGAAGCGGCCCGAAGGGCTGGACTGGAGCTTGTCGATGCTGATTTGCTGGAGATTCACGGGGGCTCGGTCCGTGCGCACTTAGGACACGGGACGCCCAGCCCGAGAGTGGAAGAACTCCTGCTAGAGGAAGAGCGGCTGGGGTTTTATGGGAGCTCAATCTACAATGATTTTTCCAAGCATGTGCAACAGATCCGGGAGGAATTGGTTCTGTTTCTAACGGGTCTTCGGCAAAAGGGCAGGACGATCTCCGCTTTCGGGGCCTCCGCCAAAGGCAATGTCCTTTTGAATTACTGCAACCTGGCTGGGGAAACGTTTTCCTACGTGGTGGATGATACTCTCGCTAAGCAAGGAAAGCTTTACCCGGGCCTCCGCCTTCCCATTGTTTCCCGCGACGCGCTAATCCGGTCCCCGACAGACTATTGTTTGGTCTTGGCATGGAATTTCTACGATGAGATTAAGACGTCTCTTTCAGGCTACTTGGCGGGTGGGGGTCGACTGGTTTGCCCCCTACCCACCTTGCGGATCAACTAAGACAAGGCCTCTGGTTTCTCCCCCCACGGAAAACCAACGACGTCGCGATCCCACTCCATTCTCCCTTCATCATGCGGGGAATAGGTCTCACTGGTAAGATAAACCATCCTGCCTGCAGAGGCCCCCTCCACCCGGTAGCCGTGTGCCAGGCCGGCGGGCACACGCAAGACTCCCTCTGCGCCTTCCTTCCACCAAATCGAAAGCGCTTCAAAGGGGCTTTTCTTCTGGAGAAGCACAATTCGGAAGAGCCCGGATACTGGAAGAAAGAGGTCCTCCTGCTTTTGGTGAAAATGGAATGCCTTAGTGACTCCAGGAAGGGTCACGGACATGGAGATTTGCTTGGGAATAATCTGCCCAGCAACGTCAGACCTCCAAGCTTCTGCGAACCAACCCCGGGAATCCGAGTGGACCCGAAGAGGAGTCCAGACGGCACCAAGGGCGGCGAAGGCTTCTCCTGGTCTGGCCACGATGTGCCGGTGCGATTTAACATGAACTTGGTCCATGAGAAAGACTCCTACCACGCACGGCCCTATTTGTCCCGTCTGCAGAAACACAAAACTAAGAGCGATATCCTCCCTAGATGGACATCAATGGAGCAGGTGTATCCAATGCTCCACCCTGATCCTTATCTCCAAAGCGAAGACGGAGGCGTATCCACAAGCTTACTACGGCAACTCGTCGGCCAAGTTTTCTGGATGGGTTCAGCATTTACGAACGCGATTCCACCGGGAGAGATCTCGCCTTGTTTGCCAGGAATTAAGCCAAAAAAAAGGAACAGTTTACGATGTTGGCTGTGGGGACGGCCTTTTTTTAAACGAGGCATCACGCTTGGGATTACAAATCAACGGATTCGAACCCGAATCAACACCCAGAAGTCAGGCGGAAAAGCGTCTAGGAAAGCAATTGGATCGGAAATTGTTCGATTCCCTAGGAAAGAAAAAGGCCGCGGCGATCACCTGTTGGCAAGTCATTGAGCATCTGCCAGACCCCCCTTCATTCCTCCGCGCATGCCACAAGCACCTCGCGGAAGAGGGTCTTCTTGCCCTCTCCACCGTCAACTTGGACTCTGTGCAGGCGAAATGTTTTGGCGGAAAGTGGCTTCACCTGGATCCCCCGCGACACCTTTGGGTCGGCACCATGGACAGAGTGATCCAACTGGTGAAAGATTCGGGTTTTCAGGTTGTTCGCGTGCGATACAACTGCCTGGAGTTTGGGCCCGTGGGATGGATCGACAGCATCTTCAACCTGATGGAGACAAAAAGGGATCGGTTATTAGGTTGTCTCAAACATGGCTGTCATGAGCCCAGGGACTGGTTGGTATGGCTCCTTTCGGTGGCGTTGACCCCAATTGCATTTATCCTTGCAAGGTTAGAGGGAGGCCTAGGCCGTCCGGCCACCTTCGAAATTTATGCCCGCTTGGTAAAGAAAGGGGCGCGCCGCCAAGGAGGATAGCGTAACGCTGCCCGCATGGTATACCATGCGTAGCGAAAGAGACTCCCGAGCGGCACTGAGGAGCTCTCGCTTTCGTAACGAACCGGACACGGAACTTCCGCCACCCGAAAACCACGGGCCACCGCAAAGCTCATGATGTCACTGGCAAAGGCATGGCTGCTGTGAAACTCCTCCAAAGGAGCCTGCACCAAAAGTCTTCGGGAATATGCCCGCAAACCACTATGCCACTCGCCGAAGCATGTCCCAAACCATAGGTTTTGCCCAAAGGTCAGCACTCGGTTCCCTAAATAACGGTAGGAGGGCATTCCACCAGACAGAGCCTCCTGCCGGGTTCGAATTCGATTTCCCTGAATCAGATCATACCAACCCCTCTCCACAAAGCCGGCCAAGAGATCAACGATGGAAGGTTCGTACTGATAGTCGGCATGAAGTTCGACCGCCACATCCGCCCCCACGGCGACAGCTTGTTTCATTAAAAAACGGAGATTTCCACCGTAATTTAGATTTCTTTCATGCCGAAAGACCTCCAGGCCAAGATCTTTCGCTACCTGACTTGTTCGATCGTGACTGGCATCGTCCCCCACCAATATGTTTCGTCTGAGATTTTCCGGGATGGCCTCCACTGTCTTGGCTAGGGTTCGTTCTGCATTGTAGGCCAGCAGCATGACAACGGTTTTCATCGAGGAAGCCATCCTCTTGCCTGAAGCCTGGCCTCTCGACAAGCACAGTGATTGATCATTAGTAACCTTCGCGGCAACCTTCCCCAATGTCCACCGCCCCCAATGGCCGTTTCCTTGTCCAAGGAGGCAACCCGATCCATGGGGAAATTGAACCCCAGGGAAACAAGAACGAGGCCATGCCCCTCATGGCCGCTGCCTGCTTAACCGACCAGCCCGTGGTCCTGCAGAACGTCCCCCAAATCGATGACGTGAAGCTCATGGAGACCATCCTCAACGAATTGGGCCTCGCCTCTTCAGAAACCGAATCCACCAAAGCCAGCCGCACAGTCACCCTGCAGGCAAAGTCTCCCCTAAAAAATACGATTCCGTGGGAACTAGGCTCCCGCCTCCGAGGCTCTGTGACTTTAGCCGGGCCCCTGCTGGCCCGCACCGGCTCCGTCACCCTCCCCCGCCCCGGCGGAGACCGGATCGGACGGCGCCGACTCGACACCCACCTCCAGATTTTCTCCGCGCTAGGCGCCGAAATCTCCGACACCCGCGACGGCATCAAAATCCAGGCCAAAAAGCTCAAAGGTGCCGACATCCTTCTCGATGAGGCCTCCGTCACCGCCACCGAAAACGGCCTTTGTGTCGCCTCCTTGGCCGAAGGAACCACCGTTTTCCATAACGCGGCGAGCGAACCCCACGTCCAGGCCCTCGCCCACCTTTTGAATGCCATGGGGGCAAAAATAGCCGGAATCGGCACCAATACCCTGACCATCGAGGGGGTGAAAACCCTGCATGGCGCCACCCATCGGATCGGTCCTGACTACCTCGAGGCCGGATCCTTCCTCGCCCTTGCCGCCGTCACCGGCGGTGAGTTGAGGATCAAAAACGCCGCCCCGCATCATCTCCGGATGATTCTCCAAACCTTCGCCCGGCTCGGCATCCAAACAGAAATTCATGGTCAGGACATTCATGTCCCCAAGAACCAGAAGATGGAGGTGGAAAAGGAGTTTGGCGGAGCCGTACCCCACATCGCTGACGCCCCCTGGCCTGGATTCCCGGCCGATATGACTTCCGTGGCCCTCGTGACCGCCACCCAATGCAAGGGCACGGTTCTAATCCACGAGAAACTGTTCGAATCCCGCCTTTTCTTTGTCGACGGTCTTTTGGAAATGGGGGCTCGAATCATTCTGTGCGACCCCCACCGGGCCGTGGTCCTGGGCTCAGACAAACTCCGTGGCGCTAAATTAGCCAGCCCCGATATCCGTGCCGGCATGGCTTTGCTCATCGCCGCCCTTTGCGCTGAGGGAGAATCAGAAATCCGCAATATCAGCCAAATCGACCGCGGCTTCAGCCGCGTTGAGGAGCGCCTTCGTTCTCTTGGGGCCAAAATCGAGAGAATGTAGTCTTAATTGATTTTGATTTTCACCGGCCTTCTTTTCCGGAAGGCCGTAAGTTCCCGGTAGCCGATCTCTTTCACCAGGCTCAAGGCTTTTTGAAATTCATGCCCCACCTCCTGAGGGGCGTGGGAATCGGACGAAATCAACACCGGTATCTTTCTCCGAAAGGCCTCCCTGAGGAACTGCACGGAAGGGTAAATCTCACCCACCTCCTTGCGTAATCCTGCCGTGCTGACTTCGATGGCCATTTTCGAAGCCTCAATCGCGTCCAAAGTCTCTTGGTAATAAGCAAGCAGATCCCCCTTGGGGATGTGCCCGAATTTTTTCACTAAATCAGGGTGAGCCAAGAAATCGAAAAGGCCACTTTGGGCTGCCTGGGTCAGTGCATGGAAATAACGGGTCCACACCTCTTCCACGGGTTGCTGCTTCCAACGATCCAGTTTCAGCGGATTGTCCACGTCCCAGTCCGGAGTGATGTAGTGGACGGCACCTATCAAATAATCGAACTCTGCTTTTTTTGCCAACTCCCGCACCCAAGCCTCCCGGCCTGGAATAAAGTCACACTCTAATCCCAGCCGAATCGGCAGTTGGGGATGCTCCGCTCGGGCCTCAGCCAGAAGTTCCAAATATTTTGGAAAATCGGCCAGATCCATTCGCCAATCATCAAATTTTCCCGGCATGGGATTGTGCTCAGAAAAACCAATTTCCCCCAACCCCTTCCGAAGGGCCTCGGCCGCATACTCCCGCGGGTGGCCGGTGGCATGCCCACAGAGCGGTGTGTGCATATGGTAGTCAAAAAGCACCCCATCAACATAACTCCCTGCCTTTCAGCTTCCAAGAACAGAGCCTCAAGCGTTGCCGTGAAAACTTTTTTCGGCATAATTCACCAATGCAGGACGTTCACCTCTCCCCTGCCAAGCTCCGGGCCGCTTTGGCTCGGTTTCGCCGACTCCGGATCCTGGTGGTCGGGGATCTTATGCTCGACGAGTTCATCTATGGACGCGTTTCCCGCATTTCCCCGGAAGCGCCTGTTCCCGTGGTCCACGTGGAAAAAGAGACCACCTATCCCGGCGGGGCGGCAAACGTTGCACGCAACCTCGCCGCCCTGGGAATCCACGCCGAGCTGAGCGGAGGCATTGGTCAAGATGAAGCCGGCACCAAACTTCTGGGCCTGCTCCGGCACGGAAAAATCGGCACGGCCGCCATGGCCCGATTCTCCTCTTACCCCACCATTGTTAAAACGCGTGTTCTGGCACGCCAGCAGCAGGTGGTCCGAGTCGACCGAGAGGAACCCGGGCGCCTGACGCCCCAGAACCGTGCTGCCATCCTTCAACGGGCCTCGCGTCTTTTACCCCGGTGCGACGCGCTGGTCCTGGAGGACTACGGAAAGGGTCTGTTTGACCAGTCTTTTGTCGACCACATTCTCGAGACCGCTCATCGTCTAGGCATCCCTTCCACCGTCGATCCCAATGTCCATAACCCTCTCGACTGGCGTGGTGCCACTTTGGTGAAACCCAATCGCCTCGAAGCCTTCAACGCCCTGGGCCTGCCCGACTCCCAAAAACCGGAAGACTGGATTTCTGTGGGCGAGGAGCTTTTGGTGAACTGGTCCTGCCAACACCTTCTCCTCACCCTTGGCGAACACGGCATGATTCTCTTTCGGCCCGGACAAAAGCCGCACCGTATCCCCAGCCGGGCTCGCGAGGTATATGACGTATCCGGAGCGGGCGACACCGCCATTTCCCTTTTGGCCGCGGGCTTGGGAGCCGGGCTCTCTGGGCTCGTCTCCGCCGAACTCGCCAACCTGGCCGCCGGCATCGTGGTAGGGAAACTGGGCACCGCCACCGTCAGCCCGGCGGAAATTTTGGAGGCCTCCCGCCGTCATGGCTAAAGCCGCCATTTTTTTAGATCGAGACGACACCCTTATCGAAAACATCCCCTACCTCGGCGACCCCTCCCGGGTTCGCCTGGTGGCTGGAGCGGCCGAGGGATGCCAAAGACTTCTCCAGGCTGGCTTCCCCCTCTTTGTCGTTTCCAACCAATCAGGGGTCGGTCGGGGCCTGATCACCAAGGAACAGGTGCGAGCGGTGGATCAGAAAATGGAATCCCTTCTAGGAGGCGAAGGAGTCATTTCGGGTTACTACCATTGCTTTGCCGCACCGGGAGATCCGTACGATGAACGCAGAAAACCCTCTCCCGCCATGCTCCGAGAAGCAGCCCGGGATCAGGACCTGAACCTATCCCGCTCTGTCATGGTGGGGAATCGGCTCAGCGACATCGAGGCCGGGCTGGCCGCCGGCTGTACGGCACTCTTGCTGGATCTACATGTTCCGGCCGAGGAAAAGAAATCCGCGGCCCGGACCGCCACCTTTGTCGCTCCATCATGGGAATCCGCGGTCACGTGGATCCTGCAAAGGAGGGCCAGCCCTTGAGCGCTCCGAAAGTTATCGCCGTCATCCCAGCCCGCTACGGTTCCACCCGCTTCCCGGGGAAGCCATTGACCCTCGTTTCTGGAAAACCCTTATTACAGTGGGTCTGGGAAGGGGCGAAAGAATGCCGCTCCATCTCGGAAATCCGCATCGCCACGGATGACCTCAGGATTGCCCGAACAGCGGAAGAGTTCGGGGCCCAGGTGGTGATGACCCGACCGGATCATCCTTCGGGAACGGATCGAGTCGCCGAGGCGACCCAAGGAACCCAAGCCGACTGGATTCTTAACCTTCAGGGGGACGAGCCTTTAATCACCGGGGATTTTCTGGACTCATGGATCCAGTCTCTGAACCGGCTTTTTGGCATGGCCACGGTGGCGACTCCTCTGCTTGACCCCTTGGACCTAAAAAATTCCGATAGGGTCAAAGTACGTTGGGATAGCTCCGGAAAAGCCCTTGAATTTCGGCGTTCCATCCCTCCGGGTGAATCAGCCCATTGGAAACACGTGCATATGGGCCTTTACGCTTATCAGCCCGCCACCCTGCAGCAGTTTGTCACCCTGCCCCCCAGTCCGGGCGAACAGCAGGAGCGGTTGGAACAACTCCGGGCCTTGGAGAACGGGATTGCTGTTCAAGTGGTTCCGCTTACCTTCCTTTCCGTTGGTGTGGACACGCCGGGGGACGTGACACGCGCGGAACGGGCCCTGGCCGAACGCGCCGCAGGTATCCCCAAATGAAATATATTTTTATCACTGGCGGGGTGATTAGCTCCCTGGGCAAAGGGCTCACCGCTGCCGCTCTGGGCACCCTACTGGAGCGCCGAGGGCTCAAAGTGGCCCTCATGAAGTTTGATCCCTATCTCAATGTCGACCCAGGCACCATGAGCCCCTACCAGCATGGGGAGGTTTACGTTCTGGAGGACGGGGCAGAGACCGATCTCGACCTCGGCCACTATGAGCGCTTCACCTCCTGCCGGCTCACCCGCCGCCACAACCTGACGGCGGGTCAGGTCTACGAGGAGGTCCTGCGCAAGGAGCGCCGCGGGGACTACCTCGGAAAAACCGTCCAGGTCATTCCCCATGTCACCGACGAAATTAAAAATCGGCTGCGGCATATGGGCCAGAACGAGGATTGCGATGTCCTCATCACCGAAATTGGCGGTACGACCGGGGATATTGAGGGCCTCCCCTTTCTCGAGGCCCTCCGACAGTTCTCCCTCGAAACTGGGCCGGGCCACTGCCTGTTTATTCACGTCACCCTGGTCCCCTTTATCAAGGCCGCGGGAGAGTTGAAATCCAAGCCAACCCAGCAAAGCGTCGCCAAGCTCCGCGAGATTGGTATTCAGCCCCAGATTTTGGTCTGTCGTAGTGAACACCCTGTCGACCGCGAGACCCGGCAGAAGATTTCCAGTTTTTGCAACGTCCCGGTGGAGGCGGTGATCGAAGAGCAGGATGTCAAACACACCATTTACGAGGTGCCCCTCATGCTTCACCGGGAACGTCTGGACGAACTGGTTTTGTCCCACCTGCAGCTCAAGGCCCCGCCCGCCGATCTCCGGGAATGGGAACAGATGGTCGGACGAATGATTCACCCCAAGCACCGCGCCCGCATCGCCATGGTCGGAAAATATCTTGGTGTTCCGGATGCCTACAAAAGCGTCACCGAGGCTCTTTTCCACGCCGCCTCGGCGGAGGATACCGGGGTGGAACTCCTGCGGGTGGACGCCGAGGAGATTGAGAAACGCGGGACGGAGGCCTTGCTCGAGGGTGTAGACGGTGTCCTCGTTCCCGGCGGCTTTGGTGAGCGCGGTATCGAAGGAAAAATCTCCGCCGCCCGCTACGCCCGAGAGCACAAAATCCCCTATCTGGGTTTGTGTCTAGGCATGCAGGTGGCGGTGATCGAATTTGCCCGTGACGTGGCCGGCCTAAAGAAGGCCCATAGCTCAGAGTTTGACCCAGCCACACCTGAGCCGGTGATTACCCTCCTCCCGGGCCAAGACGTCAATGGAGACAAGGGTGCCACCATGCGCTTGGGAAACTACGCCTGCCAACTGGCTTCTGGTTCCCTCGCTCAAAAGGCCTATGGGGCTCCGGAGATCAGGGAGCGCCACCGTCACCGTTACGAGTTCAACAACGCCCATCGGGCCGCCCTGGAGAAAGCAGGGTTGCGGATCAGCGGGATCTACCCCAAGGGAAATCTGGTCGAACTCATCGAGATTCCCGGCCATCCTTGGTATGTGGCCTGTCAGTTCCACCCTGAATTCCGCTCCAAGCCGGATGTCCCTCATCCTCTTTTCCGCGGATTTGCCCAGGCTGCCCGTACCCATGCCCAAAAATCCTAAATCCCGTTTCCTCCTCATTGGGGGCCCGTGCGTCCTCGAGTCGCGAAAAACCTCTCTCGTGGTGGGAAAGACGCTTCGCGATCTCTGCCAGACCTTGGGCTGGGACTACGTTTTCAAGGCCAGTTACGACAAGGCCAACCGCACCTCCCTTTCCTCCCCCCGAGGTCCGGGATTCCGGCAAGGTCTCAAGGAACTTGCCGCCATCAAGCGGATCCTGAAGGTCCCTATCCTCACGGATGTACACTCCCCCGAGGAAGCGCGACAGGCAGCCCGGGTGGTGGACATCCTGCAAATTCCCGCCTTCCTTTGCCGCCAGACCGACCTCCTTATTGCTGCCGCCCGGACACGCCGCTCCATCAACGTCAAAAAGGGCCAGTTCCTGACTCCGGAAGCGGTTGATGCAGTCATGGAGAAACTCAAAAAGGGCGGCTGCCGCCGAGCTTGGGTCACCGAACGGGGCACCACCTTCGGCCAAGGGGATCTGGTTGTCGACATGCGGGGTCTCGTCACGATGCGCAATCGGGGTCACCGGGTGATTTTTGACGCCACCCACTCCGTCCAGCGCCCCACGGGCGGCAAAGTCACATCCGGGGACCGTCGTTTTATTCCGGCACTCGCCCGGGCCGCCGCTGCTGCGGGAATCGACGGTCTTTTCCTAGAGGCCCACCCCAATCCCGCCCGGGCCCTATCCGATCGGGCCAGCATGCTTCCCCTGAACCAAGCCGAAAAACTCTTGCGCCAAATTAGTCGGATTCTTTATGCCGTCTCTTAAGGTCGCCCTATTCTCCATCGCGGCCATTGCCGCCATGACCGTGTGCGCGGGCAATGGCCCGGAGTTCCCCATTGGCTCGGTGATTCAAAACTTCGCTCTCCCCCAAACCGACTCTTCCGGTCGCCAGACGGCCCTCGTGAAAGGCAAGCGGGCCACTGTGGTCAGCCCCAATCAGCTCAAAATCGAGGATCTCAACGTCGAGCTCTACAATTCCGCCGGCAAGGCCGAGACCACCATCACCGCCACCCGGAGCGACTTCTGGCGCAAAGAAAACAAGCTCACCTCCGACTCGGGAATTCTCGTCAAGAGACCCACCCTGCTTATTTCTGCGAACGGCATTGACTGGAATGTGGCCGACTCCTCCGGCACTCTTTACACACGTGTACGCGTGGTCCTAAGCAATTCCGCCGAATGAATTTTTTATCTCTCGTTGTCCTTCTTTTATGGGCTGGGGTTGCCCTGGCTGAGGCCCCGGTCTCATCCCCCACCCCAGGCAGCGGCCAAACCGTTATCACCAGCGACAGTCTGGATTTAAATCTCAGTAAAACCAAAGGCGCCAAGCAGGGGCTTTTTCGGGGTAACGTCAAAGTCGAAGAACCCCGCTTCATCATGACCTCCAAGGAAATGACGGTGTTTTTTGCTGAAGACGATTCGGTTCAGGATGTGGAGGCGCGCGAGGATGTTGTCATCAAGCGGAAGGACGGATCGTCGGAAACCTGGAGCGAGAAAGCTATTTATAATATGAAGGAGAAAAAGCTTACCCTTCTCAAGGTCACCAAGCAGCCCAAAGCCGTTTCCACAGATAAGACTGTATTTGCCGACAAAATTATCCTCTACCCGGAAGAGGATAAAATGCTCACGGAGGGCGCCAGCCGGGTGATGCTGCAAAAACCCTGAACCCAACAACATCGGAACTTTCTGCCCCCCGTCCCCCCGTGACGGGAGACCCTCTCTTGTCGTGCCAGGGGCTCGTCAAACGTTACGGCGACCGAAATGTGGTTAACGGGGTTGACCTGGGCGTCCGGGCCGGCGAGGTGGTGGGTCTCCTGGGGCCCAACGGCGCCGGGAAAACCACCAGTTTTTACATGCTCGTCGGCTTGGTCCGCCCGACGAATGGGAGTGTTCAGTTGGCGGGAGAGGATGTCACCGGCATGCCGATGTATCGCCGGGCCCGCCGGGGAATCGGCTACCTGCCGCAGGAGGAGTCTATTTTTCGTCGTCTGACTGTGGAGGAAAACCTCCTTGCGATCCTCGAGACTCTTCCCATCACGGATCAGGAGCGTAAGGAGCGTTGCCACGAGCTCCTGGTGGAACTAGGCCTCGATAATCTTGTGAAGAGCCGCGCGATTCAGCTCTCCGGAGGTGAAAAGCGGCGTCTGGCCATTGCCCGCTGTCTGGTCACCCGGCCCAGCGTCCTCCTCCTCGACGAGCCTTTCAGCGGGGTCGATCCCCTCGCCGTCTACGATATCCAGCAGATCATCCTGACCATGCGGCGCAAGGGCATCGGCGTCCTCATTACCGACCACAATGTCCGGGAAACTCTTTCCATTGTGGATCGCGCCTACCTGATTTGTGAAGGAAAGGTGGAAAGTGAAGGCACGGCCGACTTCCTGATTAACGACCCCATCGCCCGTGGTCTTTATCTGGGACCCCGGTTTTCGATGTAATCGGCGAAGCGGGATTTAAGTCGCCAAGATTTGGTCCAGCACCGCCTCAGGCTGTGCGGCTCGTAACACAGGCCGCCCGACCACAATCCGCGAAGCTCCTGCCTGGATGGCTTCTCCCGGGCTCAATACGCGGCTCTGGTCTCCCCGCTCCGCCCCGGGAGGCCGAACGCCCGGGGTCACGACTTCCCCCTCAACGCCCCAGCGTGCGCGTTCCGCTTTTGCCTCAAAAGGACTGCAGACCACTCCCTGAAGACCGGCAGCCTTAGCAAGGGAGGAAAGCCTCTCGACGGTTTCCTGGGATCCCCCCCCCCATCCCAGTTCCCTGACCGCGCCCTCAGAGAGGCTTGTCAGCACGGTAACGCCCAGAAGCGCAGTTTTTGGAGAGACCTTGGCGCGGGCGGCTTCCATCATCTCCCGCCCGCCGGAAGCGTGGAGGGTCAAAAAGCGTGGTTGCCAGACCGCCACAGCGGCCACGGCCTGGCCCACGGTGTTGGGGATGTCGTGGAACTTGAGATCCAAAAAGACCGGCATTTCCAATGCCGCCAGACCGCGCAACACGGCAGGACCGTCCCGTAAATAAAGCTGTAAGCCCACTTTGCATGTCCCCACCCGTCCTTTCAGCCGGCGAGCCCAACCAAGAGCTTCGTCCATGGTGTCCACATCCAGCGCGAGGATGATTTGATCCGCAGTCATCTTCCCCATTGAATCGGGATATGGCCGATCTGACAATCCGCGCCCACGCCAAGATCAACCTCGATCTGCGCCTGGGCCCCCGCCGCCCGGACGGGTTCCACCCCATCGACACCCTCTTTGTCCGAACCGAGGTGGCCGACCTTCTTTCCGTGAGTCCCTCCACGGAGGACTCCTTAAGTCTGGAGATTGAGGGCGACAAAACTCTTACCGCTGGGCCAGACAACCTGGTGCTCCGGGCGGCCCAAGCGTTGCGGGCACGCTCAAAAACAACAAAAGGGGCACGCCTCCGCCTCAAAAAAGAGATCCCGCAAGGGGCGGGCTTGGGTGGAGGCAGTAGCGACGCTGCTGCGGCCCTGAGACTCTTGCAAAAGTTTTGGTCCTTACAGATCAGGGAAGCGGAATTACTGGAAATCGGGGCCCAGCTTGGCAGCGATGTTCCCTTCTTTTTGCAGTCCAGTCCCGCGCGAGGTACCGGACGGGGAGAAGTCCTTGAGCCAATCCCGCTCACGAAGTTGCCGTGGGCGGTCCTAATTCATCCTGGGTTTGGTTCCCCAACGGCCGAAGCCTACGCACGATATGCCTCCCGCCGCCAACCTGGGGAGGAGGGTGTCCCAACCCTTTTACGTCTCACATCCGGGAAAAACTACGAACTCCATCCCCGCAATGATCTGGAGCCGGCGGTGGAGCAGAAATACCTTTGGATCCGGGTAGCCCGTGAATGGCTATCCCGCCAAAAAGGCGCCTTGGTCGCTCGGATGAGCGGAAGTGGTTCTACCGTGTTCGGCCTTTGGGCCACTGAAGGGGAAGCCGTGGCCGCGGCCGAACAGGCGAAAGAATACTTTGGGTCGTTGGCGTGGATCCGAACAACCCGGCTCCTCGGCGCGGGTGAGACTAACTAGCGAAGCAGATGAGCGATCCGAGACTTGATGCGGGCGGAGCGATTCCGATGAATCGCTTTCCCCTTGGCCGCCCGATCCAACCGTTTTTGCAGTTCCGGAAAATGTTTGGCAGCTTCATCTTTCTTACCCGCCTCGATCAGGGAAATGACTTTCTTCTGAGCGTTGCGGGCAGCCTGCAAGAGGACGCGGTTCGTCTCGCGGCGACGAAGCGCTGCGCGGGCCTGCTTGGCGGCAGAGGCGGTGTTAGCCATAAACGAAAACTATGCCGGAAACCCCGGCCTTCCGTCAATCCATGAACTGGCTGCGCCTAATACTGGCTTTGGCCTTGTGGCCTGGAGTTTGGGCCACGGGCGCCTGCTTCGCCCAGCTCCTCCGCTCCGCCGCGTCTACGCCCTCCTTTCCATGGTGGGCAACCGCCTGTTTCGGCATCGGGTGGTTGTTCTCTGGCTTGGCTTATCTATTCCTTCCCCGACCCCGGGGCATCTATGTGTTGGGACACGAACTTTCCCACGCCCTCGCAGTTTGGGTGAGCGGCGGACGGGTTCACTCCCTGCAAGTTGCGGAAAAGGGCGGAAAGGTTGTTTCCGATCGAACCTCTCCTTGGATCACTCTCGCGCCCTACATTTTACCGCTTTACCCAGTCCTCGTGGGTGTCCTTTGGCTGGCTGGCCTTCAGGCTTGGCCCCGCCTGTTGGATTACCAACTGGCGTTTCTGGGACTATGGGGTGCGGTGTGGGGCTACCATTACGCCTTCACCCTAGACCTTCTCCGGACGCGCCAGCCCGACTTCCTAGCCTACGGGCGCATATTTTCACTCACCATCATTGCCCTGGCTAATCTCCTGCTAGCCACAGGTTTGATCTGGTCTTTTTTTCAGCCCATGCCCTTGACCACCCTTTTGATTGACTTGGGCCGCGATTGGGTCTGGACCTACACCCGAAGTCTTCACTGGGGCACCGGCCTCCTCTTGCGTTACCTGCCTCCCCCCGCCTAGAACTCACATCTCCGTGCTGATTTCCGACCTGATCCAAGAAAACAACCTAATGGCCGACCTTCATGCCAAGGATCGAACCCAGGCCTACCAGAAAATGCTGGAACACCTTGT
Source organism: Methylacidiphilales bacterium (assembly GCA_040397305.1). Taxonomy (GTDB): domain Bacteria; phylum Verrucomicrobiota; class Verrucomicrobiia; order Methylacidiphilales; family Verrucolacustridaceae; genus Verrucolacustris. Next base: position 46,338 of record JBBAWG010000008.1, read on the forward strand.
AGGTAAATCAGTTATGCAAAAGGAACTTCTGGAGGGCGCTCACAAAGCCCTGCAACTTCGCGAAGACAAAATGACCACTGCTATGGGAGGAGGATTTGCCCTGCCCCACGCTTCTCTGCCCCAGCTCAAGGAGCCAGTCACCCTCTTTGCCCGTTGCCCCAATGGGGTGGATTGCGAGGCGGTCGATGGGAAACCCGTGAAGCTTTTTTTCCTGATTTTGTCGCCAGCCAATCAGGCCCAGGCCCATCTGCAGACTCTGGCTGTCGTGGCCAAATTTTTTAACCGGCGGGGCGTAAAAACAAAGATTATGGAGGCGAAGGAGCCCGCCGAAATTCTCGCCCTTTTCCGGAACGCCTAATGTCCCTGCGGGTTGAATTGGAGGAGCGAGTTGCCGCCTGGGCGATTCAAAATTTCCCGGATCTTCCGCCCGAGCCCTGGGTAAGACCCTGTGCGGACGAACGCCACGGTCACTTTCAAAGCCACCTCGCCATGGTGGCTGCCAAGGCCACCCGCCAGAATCCCCGTGAACTTGCAAATCGCTTGGCCCAAGAATGTCTTCCCCCTGAAGGGTGGGAACAGCCCACCGTAGCAGGGGCTGGGTTCGTGAATTACCGGGTCGGGGCCGAAGCGGTAGGAAGAGCGGTGGACGCTCTGCGGGGGGATCTCCGGCTCGGAGTTCCCAAGGTAAGTCAACCGGAGAACATCGTCATGGATTTCAGCTCTCCCAACATCGCCAAAGCGATGCATGTGGGCCACATCCGCTCGACCCTTTTGGGAGATAGCCTCGCAAGGATGTTGCAACGACTGGGCCACCAGGTGACGCGGGTCAATCATCTTGGGGATTGGGGGACACAGTTTGGGAAACTTCTCCTGGCATACCGGGCCGCCGGTCGCCCGCCCATCGAGGCCGAACGTGCCATCGATCAGTTGGAAGAGTTTTATAAAAAAGGACATCAAGAGGCCGAGTCGGATCCCGCCAAGATGGACCAAGCCCGGGCGGAGCTGGCCGCCCTCCAAGCTGGAGATCCGGAGCGCCTACAGGATTGGCGGCTATTTTGTGAAAGGTCTGCAGAACATTTTCGAAATATTTACGAAAGATTGGGGGTAACCTTCGACTCTGTTCGCGGGGAAAGCGCGTACCATGAAGACCTTCCCAAGGTCGTTCAAGACCTGTTGGATCGAAACATTGCCGAAATCAGCCAGGGGGCTGTCGTGATTCGAAATCCCGCTATTTCTGAAGAGCCCTATCTCATTCGAAAATCGGACGGCGCCTTCCTTTATGCCACCACCGATTTGGCCGCCATCCAGTACCGCACCAAGGAACTTAAGGCGGATCGAATCCTCTATGTCACCGATTCCCGGCAACAACTCCACTTCCGCTGGTTGTTCGATACCGCCGAACGGGCCGGATGCCAGGCCCGCTTGGAGCATGTTTGGTTTGGCACCATTTTGGGCCCAGACCGGAAACCCCTCAAAAGCCGTGATGGAACCCCCCTCAAGCTGATCGATCTCCTGAACGAGGCCCGGGAAAGGGCGGCGACAATTTTAAAAAACAAACGGCCCGACCTGAACCCGGCCGATCTGGATTCCAAAGCCGAACTTCTCGGCATCGCCAGCCTGAAGTACGCCGACCAACTTCCTAACCGCAATCTCGACTATGTTTTTACTTGGGAAAAGCTTCTCGCCTTTGACGGCAATACCGCCCCCTATATTTTAAATGCCTATGTGCGCACACGTTCCATTCTGCGAAAGGCAGGTCTGACTCAACAACCCAATTCACCCGTCAAACTGTCTCAGCCTGAAGAAGAAGTTTTGGCTCGGTTATTACTGCGTTTTGGCGATGCAGTGGCATTGGCGGCGATGGATCGCAAGCCACATCACCTCTGCGGCTACCTCTATGAATTGGCTGCGCAGTACCACCGTTTTTTTGAAGTCTGTCCGGTTCTTCAACTGCCCGCCCTGAGGGACTCACGCCTTACTCTGGTAGGCCTGACGGGTGATGTATTAAAAGAGGGGCTTTCCCTCCTCGGGATACCGACACTCGAGGAGATGTGATTCTTTAAAGACCCAAACGGACCGCGTCGCCCCAAAGATCTTCCAGCCGGTAAAACTTTCGCTTCTGGGTATGCATGATGTGCACCAGTACGTCCCCATAATCCAGAATCATCCACTGGCTGGGCGAATTGCCGGAAACTCGGAAGGGTTTTCGTCCCGTCTCTTCACGAATGCCCCGCTCCACCTCTCCGGCGATGGCCTTGAGATGGGGCTCGCTCTCCCCTGATACAATCAGAAAATAATCGCTTGGTCCCCCCACCTTCTGCAAATCGAGCAAGACAGGATCCACCGCCTTCTTGTTGTCCGCTAAAACTCGGCAGCGCCTTGCCAGTTCCTCTCCCTCAGGCTTCATCGATACCACCTTTGGTGGCGGATGGACTGCTCCACTGCCGGCAAAACCAGGCCCTGGATGGAGAGTTTCTGGAGCAGTCGCGTTCGGACCTCGGTCGCTGAAATGTCGATCCGTACGGGGATCTCTCGCATCCAAAACCCCTGGCGAGGTCGGGGGTTTTCTGGGCGGGGAAAGACAAGGAAACGCAGCATTTTTCGAAGTTCTTGGGGCTCCTTCCAAGAAGACAAAGCCTCCCACTGGTCAGATCCCATAATCCAGAAGAAAACGGCCCTTGGATACCGCCGAATCCAGATCTTGACGGTATCCGCTGTGTAAGAGATTTTTTTTCTGCGTATCTCCCAGTCGGAAACCTTAGCCCAAGCGTTCCCCCGTAATCCCCTTCGCAGCATCCTGAGCCTGGCCTGATCTCCTGCTATCGGCCGTCGATTTTTCAAAGGAGAATGACTGCAGGGAATGAAATGGACTTCATCCAGCTTGAATCGCTCTCGGGCCGAGCGCGCGATCAGGAAATGACCGAGGTGAAAAGGGTCGAAGGATCCCCCAAAAAGACCGATCCGCAGGGTCAGAAAATACTCCTGTCCACGTGAATCTTATCGTTCGGGAGAAGCCGGATATCCCGGCTCGGGTCGACCTGGATTTCCTTGGCGTTAAATTCTCGGGTCACCCCGCTCTGGGTTAATTTCACCTTCCGCCGGTTGGCGAAATCAGTAAAGCCGCCACAGGCGGCGACCGCTCCCAAGGCCGTTAAATCCTTTGTGTAGGGGACTCGTTGGGGCATGCGAACCTCCCCCGTGACATCCACAAAACGCTGCTCTTTGAGATCCACGGTGACGTTCGGATTCGTGAAGATTTCCTGCTGGATATAATTATCCTCGATCGCCTTTTTTAGCTGGACCGTCGTTAGGTTCGCCGCGGTCACGTTTCCGATGTAAGGCATGGAAACCTTCCCGCTTTCATCCACCTTGACCTCAAAAATGCCCTGATCTGCCTGAGGGACGCCGGTCAGCCGGATGATCAGGGTATCCCCTCCTCTTAAAAGATCACTGATATCAATGGCTCCGAGGTTGGCCGCGGCTCCGCCGGCAGCGGAACTACCGCTCATGGGGTCCGGTGCCGCCTCGGAGCCTTGAGAGGATCTAAAAGCGGAATCGCTTCCGCTACCCAAGTTTAGACTTTGAGCCTGAAGCGGGCCGCCAAGAAAAAAAAGGCCGGTCCAAAGTAAAAAAAGCCGAAAACTTAAGGGCATACTAAAAGCGGTCGTCGGAATGACTCGGTGGAGGCTTCCGATAAGTGGCCGCCTCTGGAGCAGATGTTTCCTCTGCCCCAGCATCCTGCGACTCTTCAACCGAAAGCCCCGAGCTGACGTCCGGCGACGCCGGTTGTGCTCCAGCGCCATTTTTGGAGGTCCGCGCGCGAGGAGTCCGTTTGCGGTAGCCGTAGTAGGAACTGGAGTAGCCCGCGTAGTAATAATAATTGTCGTCGGTTTTGATATTCACGTTATTCAGGATCACCCCGAATAGCTTGCCGCCCACCTCATCGATCACCCGTTTTGCGCGCTGGGAAACATTTCGAGGATAGCGGCGATGCTGGATCAGAAGGAGAGTTACGTCCACCTCTTGACTGATGACAGAAGCATCGCTGATGCCGAGAACCGGTGGGGAATCCACCACGATCACATCATAGTTAGGGCGGCAGATTTCCAGAAGAGAGCCAAAGCGGGCCCGACTAAATCCTCCCAAATCCTCAGGCCCAAGACTCCCCGCGGTCAGAATTTCCATATTCGGTGTGCCGCTGCTCTGGATCAGCTCGTCGAGAGAAGCCTGCCCGGCAAGAAATTCACCAAGCCCCAAAGTGTTCTCCACGCCGGCCGCGGTGTGGGCGGATGGCCGCCGAATATCTGCATCAATCATAAGAACCTTCATCCCGCTCTGGGCACATACCCAGGCCAAATTGAAGGCCGTGGTCGACTTCCCCTCTCCAGGGCCCCCGCTCAAGACCGTGATCGAACGGGCCGATTCCCGCGCCCCAGTCAAATTGAGTTTTGCGCACAAGATCCGGTACCCCTCGGCAAACCGTGAGTTCGGCTCATCCAAGGTGAGGAACTTGGCCCCTTTCGGGATGACGGCGAGCACACTTAGACCCAAGTAACGCTCCACGTCGTCCATCGTCTTGATGCTGGTATCGAGATATTCAATAAAGAAGGCCAAGCTCAGCCCCAGCACGAGCCCCACCACCATGCTGAGAGCCAAATTGAGCTTGAGGTTGGGTTTGACCGGTCGAACGGAAGGCTCCGCCCGGTTCACAATCTGTACGGGCCGTGTCTCAATCTTTGATTCCACGGCCTGCTGGCGATAGCGGGAGGTCAACACATCCAACAACTGGCTTTGGGTCTCCAAGTCCCGTCGCGCCTCATTATAGGGGGCCAAGCGATCCGTCCGATCCTCTCGAAGTTTTTCCCTTAAATCCTGAACCTCTTTCTCTAAGGCTTCCACCTTGGCCTGAGAAACCTTCAGGTCGATTTCCAGGGCGCGCCGGATTCCGGCCACCAGCTTATTAAGCTGATCACGTCTCTCAGCAACCACTTTGATAGCTCCCTGCATTTCCGGATGTTTTTTCCCGTATCCCTGTTTCTGCATCTGGGCCACGTTTTGGAGGGCTTGCAAATACTGTTGCTTCGTGGAGGCCGTGGTCGGGTCCTCCAGATTCAGGGCCGGCAGAGTGGATTCGAGCTGCTCGATGCTCAGGTCAGCCACCTTCTCGAGGCGAACCTTCCGGGAGATCATATCCGCTCGAAGTTCGCTCAGTTGAGACTCTTTTCTTTGAATTTCTTGGTCCCCCAAGGTGGTGGACTGAACCTGGGCCGTGGAGCCCGGCAGTTCGTCAATCTTCAGGTCTTTGCGGAGCTTTTCCACTTGCGCGGCTGCAGCAGATACAATTTCCTTCTGGCGGTCCACCTCGGTGGAGAGAGCCTTCAATCCGGCGTCGCTTCGTCCGGTGATCTCGGCCCGGCGGACTTCCTCGTAGGAATCCGCGATGGTGTTGGCAAACAAGGCCGCTTCGTCCGGCTTGGTGCTTTGGCAGACAACCTCGATGAGCTTGGTATTTCGGAAAGGTTGCACCTGCAGCTTGCTTTTGCGGAAAATTTGGAACGCTTGGTCGTCCGTGATGGATCCTTCAGGAAGCTCCATTTCATTACAAAGGCGGGCCGCGATTCCTAGTCTCTCAATCACCGGATAGAGCACTTTTTTGCTTTGGATCATCTCAAATTCCGTCTGGAAGAAAACCGGGTCAAACCCCTCGAAGCTTGCCTGAAACACCTGCAGATCTTTATTGTCCTTCTCCACGCGCAAAACAGCGGAGGATTCGTAAATTTTGGGTTGGAGCTTGGTAACAACAAATCCTGTCCCCATCACGAGAACGAGGATGGTAACGGAAGTAGGCCACCTGTTTTTGATGACCCGCCATAAGTCGTTGACATGGAACGAAGCCTCGCCTGATGAAGCCGCCCCGTAACCGTAGCCGTAACCATAGCTAGGCGGAGAGGGCTTGGCATCACTCATTCCGAAAAGTGTAGTCCCCAAGCCTGTTTTCGCAATCAGTAGGTTCCGCGGACTCCTACATACGCCTGGTTTCGAGTATAACTTCCTCCAATCCCGTTATTTAAATCGAAATACGAGCCATAACTAGTGTAGGACCAACCCAATTCTGCGGAGAGATAAGGCAAGAACTCGTAGGCGAATTTGCATTGGTAGCTCACCGTGGTTTGTGTGCCACTTCCCTGGTAGCTGAGCCCGGCTGCCGTGGCCTGTTCCTGAGTCAATTGCGGGGTGAAAGTGGCCACGTTGATGAAAAAGCTCTGGATAACCGAAAACTTATCCGTGAAGTAATGATCCCAGTTGAAGTTCAGGGTGTAAGCCTCGGAATCCGAGGCATTGGCCTGATTGGACTGCTGGATCTGTGTGGAAAAACCAGCCGAGAGAAAGCTTCTTTGCTCGTAATTCCACGTCCCGGTGATGGAGGCAAAGGGGAAGGCACCGATTTCCTGCTCCCCGCTGCCCAATCCCCCGTTACCCACAATGAAGTCGTTGTCCGCAAGTCCGAAATTGTCGTTCAACTGAAGTCCCGCCCTGCCACTAAAGAAAAGCGTGGGCAAAAAGGTATGATCTGCCCCTAGGCTGAAGGCAACCTGTTGGTTGTCCCGATAAGTATTATCGAGGTCGTAATCGTAAAGTTGGTAGTCAAAGCTGAAAGTTCCAACCGTCTCCGGCGTGAAATCTAGGCGAAACTGCTGGAAAGCCCCATTGTTCATGTAGTTATTGTTCGCAGAACTGCCCCCCAAGTAGACGAGGGTGTTGTTCCATCGGGTAATCATCGACAGACGATCTGTCACGCGGTAGTCGGCCTGAACCGTGGCCAGGTTGTTAATGGTACTGGTGTTGAAGGTGGGCGAGATACCTGCCTGAACAAACTGGGCCACCAAAGGCTGCTCGGTGTAAACGAAATTGTTGGCCAAGGTGACGGAAGTTCGCGGATCAATCGCATATGTATATCGCCCAGTAAAAGTCTGGGCGTATTGGATGTCGTATTGCTGATTGATGCTGGGGTAATAAGTGCCCGAAAAGTCATACCGCAACGCCATATCCGCCTGCAGACCAAGATAGTTATAACCCAAGGAAGGCTGAATGGAGGTGTAGGTGGAGGACTGAATGTCCTGCGTGCTTTGATACGACTGGGTCAGAGGATTACTGTCATAACCCTCGCGAAGAGCCACAGAAGCCGTGAACGGTTTTGTATCGGTTTGCCCTGCCGACCCCTGAATTTGTCCGAAGGTTTTTGCGCTAAAAACTCCCCCAATTAACATGAGCAACCAAAGACACGCATGCCTGTGGACCCCTCGTAGGCGGAGGATTTCTCCCATTCCACCGACTTTAATCGATGGGCATTCAGATCAACCCAAACACACTATATGTTGATATGCTAATTCAACATCTATCCAATAAGTGGTAGCTCCAAAGTGAAAAATTTTTCACTTAATATTACCTATCAACTAGTTCCACCTTTTTTGAATTGATAAAAGTAAATAGTCATTATTGGGGGGCAGCGAAGTCGCGAACGCCTGGGGAAGATCCGGGGGTTTTTGGCGGCGAATCAAGTCCGCCCACTCGTTCCACTCGGAATTTTCCGCCAACATCTGACTATACATCCTAGCGTCAGAACTGGCTGGGGTGAGTAGGATGCTAAATACCGGTGAAACCCGGTCATGAATTTTCAAAAAGTCTTCCCGGGTAGAGGGAAGCCAAATCGTGGGTTGATTCGCATACCATGCCATGGCCGCGGGAAGATCCGACGCCTGCAACTCCCCGGGCTCAAACCAAGAGCGCATAAAAAGAAAGATCGGCGGATAGGTCGGCGGATAGGAAAACGGCGGAGGCTCCGGAAGGGCTAATCGCGCCATTGTCGGCCAACAAGCCAAACCCGCAACTACGACAGCCACTAACCTGCCGACAAGTTCGAGATGAATTTTCCATCGTTCGATAAGAATCCACAAATACGCGGCTCCATAAACGCAAGCTGCAGGCAGCAGCGCCAAAAGAATTCCGTGCCCTTCCGATTCATTGGGCCTTTGAACGAAGGCCGTCGTCACCATTAGAGCCAAAGCCACCCCACCCCAAAGATTTTTACCAGCGACTGCCGAAGGGCGCCGAAAAGAGTGCATGCAAGCAACCAAGGCCAGGGTTCCCGCAACCGCATTCCCCACCAAGGCCGGGCCTTGAGCGACCAAATCCGAGAAGCCCCGCAGGATGGATCCCCCCACCCTCCGCCAAAGATCGGTCTTCGCCATATCAAAGGAGTAAGTCCGCCAAATCATGTCACCGGGAAACCGCGGTGAATCCGCCAGTAAAAATGCCCAATTCAGGCCAACCGGATTTTTGGTCACCAGCCAAAGCCGCACCAACCACCCCAAAAAAATCCCCAGAGCCAAAAAAAGCCCGAGGAACATGGCCCACTTGCCCTGCCGCAATCCAACTGCAGCGAGGATGAGTGCCGCCAAGACCGCCCAAACCTGCACAAACTGAATCAAGGCTGTGGCTCCCAAAAAGAGCCCTGCTCCCAGAAGCCAGATCCAGGCATTTGGACGTTCCTCAGGCTCATCTCCTTCGTCCGGGGTGGACGATCCCAAACAAAAAAACCAGCCGGCCATGGCATACAAGAAAACAACCAGGAGGGTCACTCCGCCAGAGACGGCTTGGGTCCAAACGGGGGAACTCCCTAAAAAGAACGCGACCGCCAAAACTCCGGTCCCAACATCAAATTGCCGCTGGGCCCAGCCATAGACAACAAAGGCAGACGCAACGACCAAGGCGAGTTGGAGCACCAGGACCACCATGTCTGGCGGGAAAACACGAAACCCTTTCAGGGCTTCCGCAGATAAGTCAAAGCTGATCACCTTGGCGGTTACTCCCGCCTTAAAGCAGGCCGCCAGAACTGCCGGATACAAAGGAGGTGTTAGGGTTTCTGGAAAGGCAGTGACCGGCGGAGCTTCATTTCCCAGGTTGGCTCGCACCTGCCACAGCGCCAAAGGCCGGATGAGAAGTGTGGTAAAACCTTTCCCCTCGGCAATTTGACGTGCCTGCTGGGCCACATCCATGGCCTCAGAAGTTCGTAGGCCATTAAATTCGCGAATCCCCATCCACCCAGCTAACCCGACAATCAAAAGAAAAAGGGCAATCCGAACCAGCCAAGCCCGAATCGGCCCGGCTTCCACGTTATAAACCCATTCCTGCAGGCTGCTCATAATTTTATTTTTTTGAACCTGCCAACTTGCGATGGAGTGTTCGGCGGCTAATCCCTAGAAGTTTGGCGGCTTCCGTAATATTGTCACCGGTCTTTTGCAGTGCCGCCGCAATGGCTTGTTGCTCCAGATCTTCCAGCCTGACCGCCCCGGCCTTCAGATGGTTTCCCTCCCCCAGTCGCCCACCTGCCCGAACCGACTCCGGCAGATCCTTGGCTTCAATCTCCGGCCCTCGCGCTAACACCACCCCGTGCTCCACCGCCGTGCGCAGTTCCCGGACATTCCCGGGCCAGCGGTAGCCACGCAGCATTTGCATGGATCCGGACGAAAATCTTAAATCCCCTTTTCCATTCTCCTTAGCGTATTCACGGCGAAAATGGTCTGCCAAGATAGGTATATCCTCCGGTCGGTCTCGGAGCGGGGGCAAAGCGATCTGGACCACACGAATCCGGAAAAACAGATCTTCCCGGAATTTTCCCTCGCGCACCATCACCTCCAAGTTGCGGTGGGTCGCCGCCACCAAGCGCACATCCACCTCAATGGGCTTGTTGCCCCCGACTCGCTCAAGGGTGCGTTCCCCCAGGACTCGCAGGAGCTTGACTTGGGTGGCCGCATCAATTTCTCCAATCTCGTCCAAAAACAACGTGCCTCCCTGGGCTTGCTCAAAACGCCCGATCCGCCGTTCCACGGCCCCCGTAAAGGCACCCTTCTCATGACCGAACAGCTCGCTTTCCAATAATTGCGGGGAAAGGGCCGCACAGTGCACCGCCACAAAAGGCCCCTGACGGCGGGCACTTAGCCCGTGAATCGCGCGAGCCACCAACTCCTTTCCTGTACCACTCTCCCCCTCAACCAAAATGTTGGCCCGCGAGTCGGCTACTTGCCGGACCTTACCAAGAACCTCTTGCATCACCGGCGAGGTTCCCAAAATTCGCTCCAGCTCGTAGGCGCGGCCCAACTCCTGCCTTAATTGGACATTTTCCTCCTCCACTTTGGCCGTGCGCACGGCACGGCGCAGCAGCATGTGGACCCGCTCCAGATCCAGCGGCTTGGTCACGTAGTCGTAAGCACCTTTCC
>JBBAWG010000009.1:0-16840 GCA_040397305.1 Methylacidiphilales bacterium
CGTTTGGGGAAGTCGATGCGGAGAACCACCACGCGGAGGTGAGCGCCGGCCTTGTAGGTTTTGCCGGTGCGGCGACCCCGGAGCTGTCGGCGGGCAGGATCGAAAGAGAAGAAATCCTCGGTGAGGGAGGAGACGTGGATGAGACCGGAAATTAAAAAGTCGGGCAGCTCGACCAGAAGGCCAAAATTGGTTGCTTCGGTTACCACCGCTTCAAAGGTTTGGGTGGCCTTCGGACCGGCTTGAGCCTCCAGATATTCAAGCAACTTCAGCTTTTTTGACTCCTGCTCTGCCTCCGCGGCGGTCCGCTCCTGCCGGGACAGATGCTGGGCCAGTTTGTTGAGGGCTTCACTTTCGGCGCGCGGAGCCCCCCGGGTGTGGGCGAGGGAGCGGTGGACGAGCAGATCCGCATAACGCCGGATGGGGGACGTAAAGTGGGTGTAGTGGGATTTTGCCAGGCCGTAGTGACCGAGGCTTTTGGGGGAGTAGACAGCCCGCTTGAGAGAGCGAAGAAGGGCGATCTTGAGAGCGTAGCCATCGGGACGGCCCGGCAGAATTTTGAGGATTTTCTGAATTTCCCCTCGCTGGGTGAGATCCCCGGCCTTGATCCCGTGGGCGATCAGGAGCTGGCGGTACTCCTGCAGGCGGGACTCTTCGGGCACCTCGTGGATTCGGTACAGAGAGGGGCGATGTTCCCGGTTGAGATGGCGGGCCACCGCTTCATTGGCGAGAAGCATGAACTCCTCGATGAGCTGATGGGACTCGTCGGAAGACTCCTTCTCAATCCGGTTGGGCCGGCCTTTTGAGTCCAGCAGCACCCGTAATTCTGGGAAATCCAGGTCGAGGGCCCCGGAGGCGAAGCGCTGCCGGCGGAGGGCGGAGGCAAAGGTCCAGGCCTTTTGGAGAAAACGATCCAGGTCGTCGGTGGGTGGGCGTTGCAGACGGGCCAGAGCCTCCTGATACGTGAGGCGGTGGCGGGAAAAAATGACCGTGCGGGTGAAGCGGGCCGTGCCGATGCGTCCGTCCGGACTGAGGCGGACAAAGGCGGAGTAAGTGAGACGCTGTTCGCGCGGGCGCAGGGAGCAGAGGTCGTCGGAAAGACGGGGCGGGAGCATGGGAATGACGCCGTTGACGAGGTAGACGCTGTTGGCGCGGCGCCGGGCCTCCTCGTCGAGGGCAGAGCCCGGACGAACATAGTGGGAGACATCGGCGATATGGATGCCGATCTCGGCATGGCCGCCGGGTAGTTCGCGCAGCGAGATGGCATCGTCAAAGTCGCGAGCGGTGTCGGGATCGATGGTGATGACGAATTCCCCGCGGAGGTCCTCGCGATCGGCGGGTTGGTCAGGCAGTTCCACCGCAGGGAAAGAGGAGGCCTCGGCGAGGGCCTGGTGGGGAAATTCCGTGGGCAGGTCAAACTTCCGGACGATGGAAAGGATATCGATGCCGGGATCCTCGCGCCGGCCGAGACGCTCCACGATGAGGCCCTCGGGATTGGTGTGGCGGTCTTTCCACTCCGTTAGCCGGGCGACGACCTTGTCGCCGGGTGTGGCCGCGGGGGATCCTCCGGTGCCGGGCTCGGGAACGTAGAGGTTGTGCTGCAGACGTGGGTCGTCCGGAATCACAATGAAAAAGCGGGTGGTTTTCTGGAGGGTGCCGACGATGTTCGCGTTGCGTCGTTCCAGGATACGGATGACACGTCCGCGGGGGCGGTCCGGCTCGGCGCCCCGGCCGCGGCCGGAAAAGGAGGGGCGCTGGATCCGGGCCACCACCAGATCGCCGTGCAAGGCGGTGCCAGTGTTCTCGGCGTCAATCCGGAGATCGGGGGCGTCTCCCTCCGCCGGCGTGACAAAGGCAAAGCCTTTGAGATGAAACTGGATGGTCCCGGTGACGAGGTCGGCGGAGTCCGAGGAGATCCAGTGGTCGTGCCGGACGCGGGCGACCCGTCCATGCTTTTCCAAGGTGGTCAAGGTGCGGCTGATGGCCCCGGGCGGGGCACGGAGCCGGCGGGCGAGGCCGGGGACATCGAGGGGAGCCGCCTTTTTCCCCTGAAGAAGCGAAAGAATCCGTTCCGGCAAGCGGCTGGCGGCAGGCATGCAAGTTAGGGCATAATGGAAGTTTCCCCGCATGAACATCCTATTTGTGGCGGCTGAGCTGGCTCCCCATGCCAAAGTGGGTGGGTTGGCAGACGTGGCGGCGGCGCTTCCCCAGGCGCTGGCGGCAGCGGGTCATTCCGTCAGCGTCGCCGTGCCGTTCCACCGCGGCCTAAAAAAATCGGGCGAGTTCCGGCGAACGAACCTGGAGTTGCCGGTGCCTATGGCGACCGGAGTTTGGGCCACGCGGGTCTGGCAAGGTCGCCGGGGGAACGTGGCCCTGTTCGGCATTGAGCGGGACGAGTACTTCGACCGGGCCCATCCCTATGGGGAAGGTGGGCGGGACTATCCGGATTCGTTGGATCGGTTTGTCTTCTTTTCCCGGGCGGCCCTGGAGTTGGCTCGGCACGTTGAGCCGGTGCCGGAAGTGCTGCACGCGAACGACTGGCACACCGCATTGATCCCGGCGTTGGCCGCGGGAGTGCATTTGCCGATGCGGACGGTGTTCACGATCCACAACCTCCGGTACCAGGGCGAGTTTCCGGCCGCCGATTTTCCGCGGTTGGGCCTGCCGGCGGAGATGTTCCGTCCGGAGACGCTGGAGTTTTACGGCAAGGTAAACCTGCTCAAGGGGGCCATTCTGCTGGCGCACGAGGTCACCACCGTCAGCCCAAGTTATGCCAAAGAGATCCAGACCGAGAAGTTTGGCCACGGCCTGCATGAGGTCCTGCAGGGACGGGCCCGCAACCTAAGCGGGATTCTCAACGGTATCGATGAGGATTCCTGGGATCCCGCGACCGATGCGGCTTTGCAAAAGAATTTCCGGGCCGCCTCGATCCAGGGGCGGGAGGAGTGCCGGGCGGCCCTGGAGAAAGAACTGGGGCTGGAGCCGGCGAACGGACGGCCGATTTTCGGGATGGTCAGCCGGTTGACGGCCGACAAGGGGTTGGATCTGGTTCTGGGGGCGGCGCGCCGTTTGGCGAAAAAGGGCGGCCGGTTGGCGATTCTCGGGACGGGGGAGCCTGGATTGGAGGAAGCTGCCCGGGCCTTGGCCCAAAGCTTGCCGGGAAAAGTGGCGGTGCGCCTTGAGCATCACGAGGAGCTGGCCCGGAGAATTTTCGGCGGGGCGGATTTTTTTCTCATGCCTTCGCGAACCGAGCCTTGCGGCCTGACGCAAATGTACGCCATGCGCTATGGGGCGATTCCGGTGGTGGCGGACACCGGAGGCCTGCACGACAGCGTGGAGCCTTGGAGCAGCGAGAAGAAGACAGGCTGCGGCATCCGGTTTTCCGCGGATTCCGAGGCCGGGCTGGAAAAAGGGCTGGATCAGGCCTTGGCGATCTGGGACGAACCCGCAATGATGAAGACGGTCCGTCAAAACGGGATGAAGCGAGATTGGGGATGGGGCGCGGCGGTGCCGGCCTACGAAACCGTCTATCGCTCCTCCGGCGGGCTTTTTTCCTCCGGGAAGAAATGATGAAAGGACACCTCACATGCCGGAACTGAGAAAAGACCCTGTGGTGGGACGCTGGATCGTGTTCAGCCCGGAGCGGCAGATCCGTCCAGAGCGCTACCGTTGCGAGGAAATGCCGCCGACGCGTCCGGAAGACGACCCCTTCCTGGAAGGCCACGAGACCTACACGCCGCCCGAGCTGTATGCGATCCGCCCGAACGGCGGAGCAGCCAACGGCCCGGGCTGGCAGGTGCGCGTGGTCCCCAACCGGTTCCCGGCGTTGCGGGTGGAGGGAGATCTGGAGAAAGAGGCCATTGGTTTTTACGACCGGATGAACGGGATCGGTGCCCACGAGGTCATTGTGGAAACCCCGCATCCAAAGCTGCCGTTGGAGAAGCAGAGCCTGCAAGGCGTCACCCGGGTGTTGGAGGCCTGCCGCTCCCGCATTCTCGACCTCTCCAAAGACATCCGGATGCATTACATTCTTATCTTCAAAAATCAGGGGGCGCGCGCGGGGGCCACGATGCCCCACGCTCATACCCAGCTCATTGCCCTGCCGGTGACGCCGATCGTGGTGAAGGAAAAGCTGACGGCGGCAAGGGCCTACTATCTGGAGAAGGACCGCAACCTGTTTGAGGACATTCTTAAGGCGGAACGAAAAGCGGGCGACCGGGTGGTGTTTGAGAATGACGGGTTCACCGTTTTCTGCCCCTTTGCCAGCCGTTTTCCCTTCGAAACCTGCCTCATGCCGCGCCGGCAGCAGGCGGACTTCCACGCATCGAGCGATGCCGATCTGGTTCATCTGGCCGAGGCGCTGCAGAAGACCCTGTCTGCCTATGCCACCGCCCTGAATCATCCCGACTACAACCTCATCCTGCACACGGCCCCGTTCCGGCGGAGCCGGCGCCCGGATTCCTGGACGACGATCGACGCCGACTTCCGCTGGCACATTGAAGTCCTTCCCCGGCTGACCGGGGTGGCGGGCTTTGAGTTCGGCACGGGCTTCTATATTAATCCGACTTTGCCCGAGGAGTCGGCCAACGTCCTCCGCGAAGCGATCGTGCATGGCTAGCGTCGTCCTGCTTTGGCACTTCCACCAGCCTTCGTACGTGGAGGCGGCGACCGGGGAGGTCTTGATGCCGTGGGTCCGTCTGCACACGGTCCGCGGGTACGCGGACATGGCGGAAATGGCCCGGCGGCACCCCACGGTGAAGCTCAATTTCAACCTGACCCCGGTGTTGGTGCAGCAGATCGAGCAGATGGCGGAGGGGAAGGTGAAGGATCATTGGGGCGACCTTTCGGCCAAGCCGGTGAAGGAGTTGAACGAGAAGGAGCGGGCGGAAATCCTGGAGCATTTTTTCAAGATCAACTGGCACACCTGCATCGACCCGCATCCGCGGTACCGGCAGCTGTTGGATCTCCGCGGACGGCGGGCAGGCTCTTCCCACAATCTGAAGCGATTCAAGGAGGCCGACCTGCGCGATCTTCAGGTCTGGTTCAACCTCGGCTGGTGCGGTTTTGCGGCGCGGAAACGATATCCGGTGCTGGGCAAGTTGATGCAAAAGGGGCGGGACTTCACGGAGGAGGAGAAAGGCAGCGTCCTGCAGATCCACCGGGAAATGTTGCAGGGGATTTTGGGTGAGTATCGGGCCCTGGCGGAAAGCGGGCAGGCCGAGCTGACCACCACGCCCTTTTATCATCCGATCCTCCCGCTCCTGGCGGACACCGAGGTGGCGAAGAGGGCGATGCCGTGGGCGCGGTTGCCGGACCGGATGCAGGCGCCCGAGGACGCCCTGGCCCACTTACAACGGGCGCAGGAGTCCCACACCCGCGTCTTTGGTCGCAAGGCGAGAGGACTCTGGCCCTCCGAGGGTTCGGTCAGCCCGGAAGTCATTCCTCTGATGGCCAAGGCTGGATTCGAATATTTTTGCACGGATGAAGCGGTGTTGTTTCGCGGGCTCGAGGAACAGGGCCGGAAAGTGGATCACGTGGAGCTGTTCCAGGCGTGGCGAGTCGAGGAGCAGGGCACGAGGCTGAAGGCGCTGTTCCGGGAGCGGCCGCTCTCCGACTACATTGGTTTCACCGCGGCCCGGTCCGAGGCGAAAGCCGCGGCCGACTATTTGAAGGTTCACTTGGAGCACATTGCCCACGTAATGCCGAAAGACGGGGTCATCACCCTGGCGTTGGACGGTGAGAACGCCTGGGAAGCGTTTTCCGACAGCGGGGAGCAGTTCCTGCACGAATTTTACAGCCGGCTGGAAGGGTCGCCGAGGTTTCAAACAAAAACCCTGGGGGGTTATCTTGACGGCACGGAGGGGGCGCCGGCGGGGCGGATCCATTCCGGCTCCTGGATCGGAGGGAACTTCGACATCTGGATCGGCGATCCCGAGGAGAACCGGGCCTGGGACTGGATCAAGCGGACGCGGGATTTTCTCAAGCAGGCGGAAAACCGGAATCCTCTGCCGGAGGAAACCAAAAAGGCCGCTTGGGAGGATCTCTATGCGGCCGAGGGCAGCGACTGGTTCTGGTGGTATGGGCCGGATTTCCAGACAGACAGCGATCTGATTTTCGACGCTCTTTTCCGCGCACGGCTGCAGAATGTGTATCGGCGGTTAGGGGCGACGCCTCCGCCGGGTCTCAGTGTGCCGATCTGTGCGGCGGAGATGCGGCTGGGTCATCCGCCGGTTCGCTCGATTGAGCCGAAACTGGGGCCACGGCCGAGTTACCTGGAATGGTCGGGAGCCGGTAAGTACGAGGCCTGGCGGGATCAAGGGGCGATGGCCCAGGGAGACCGGCGGGTCCGTGCCATCCAGTACGGGTTTGGAGAGAAGGACTTTTATTTTCGCCTTGATGGAAAGAGCCCGGTGGGCGACGAGGTGTGCGTGGATTTCAACCAACCGGCCCCCGTGAGGCTTCGTGCCGCCCATCGCCAAAACCAATGGACCGTGGAAATTAGCCGCACGAAGGATGGGGTGTCTTTTGAGCCGGTCCCGGCCGAAGCGGAAGTGCATGGGGAGCGGGGCCTACAGCTGCGGGTACCGTTTGCGTCGTTGGGATGGCGCAACGACGGGGCAGAAGTAAGCTACCTTGTGCGGATCCTAAGGAGCGGCGGGGAGGCAGAGAGGTATCCCGAGCGCGGTTTGATCGAATTTGCGGGGCCGAATCGCACCCATGACATGAAGAACTGGTTCATCTGATCCCGGCATGAAAAACGTCAACCTGGTCCTTTGTCTGCATATGCACCAACCGTTGGGCAATTTGCCTGAGGTGGTGGATCGGATCGTGCAGGAAACCTACCGGCCGGTGCTGGAAGTTTTGCAAAAACACCCCGGGGTGGCGGTCAATCTGCACTGCAGTGGGGTGCTTCTGGAGATGTTGGCCGAGCGGCACCAGGATCTGATTGTCAAATTGCGGGATTTGGTGGCAACCGGCCGGGTCGAGATGCTTTCCGGGGGTTTTTACGAGCCGGTCCTGGTCGAGTGGGCCGAGGAGGACCGGGATGGGCAGCTTGCCATGATGACAGCGTGGTTGAAGCAGCGGTTGGGGGCCGAGCCGGCCGGAGCGTGGCTGCCGGAAGGAGTTTGGGGGCCGTCTCTCTGCGGCGCATTCCATCGGGCCGGAATCCAGTATGCACCGGTCGAGGGCTCCTTTTTTCTCAAGACCGGCGTTTCTGCGGCCAAGCTGAACGGGCATTACGTCACGGACCAGGCCGGGGATCTGCTCACCGTATTTCCGACCTGCCCCGATTTGGCCCGCCTGATCCCTTATGCCACCTGGGAAGATTTGTTTGGCCACCTGCGCCGGATTGCCAACCGGGGAGAGGACATCACCCTGACACTGGCGGCGAATCTGGAAACCTGGCCGACGACGCCGGTGGGACCGGCCGCCTACCTCGACACGCTTTTTACCAAGCTCGAAGAGTCCGCCAGCTGGATTCACACGCTCACCGGCCAGGCCCAGATCAAGCGGCAAGCGCCGAAGGGGCGGGTGGCCCTGCCGCCCGGAACGCCGGCGGAACTTGGGGGTTGGTCCCTGCCGGGCGCGGCCCGAAGGGAATTTTTCCGCGAACGGGCCCAACTGAGCCAGCGCTACGATGCGGCGAAAGTGCTGCCTTTTTTCCGGGGCGGCTCCTGGGCCTCTTTCCGTGTCCGATACAGCGAAGTGAACATGTTTTACCGAAAGAACCTTTCCCTGGGGCGGCGGCTCCGGGCGAAGCCGAAGTCTCCGAAAACCAGATCGATCCAGGAGAAACTTTGGCGGGCCCAGTGCTCGACCGCGATGTGGCATGGCACGCGCGGCGGCCTGCATCTGCCCCACCTGCGGGAAGCCATCTGGAAAGAGTTGCTGCAGGCCGAAGCGGATCTGCGGGAAGGCCAGTCGGAAACGGAACTTCTGCGGGAGGATTTTGATGCGGATGGCCAGCTGGAGATTTCAGCGGCCCATCCGGCCCTCACCATGTTGGTGGCGCCGCATCAGGGAGGATGCTGTCTGGAGTTGGGATTTCCCAGTCTGGGGCGCAATCTGGGCAACGTGCTCACGCGGCGGGACGAGGGGACAAACTCGGCCCCGCCCCCGGTCACGGACTGGTACGAAAGGAAAATCTTTCAGGAACATTTCTTCGCGCGGGGAACGACCGTGGAGCAGCTTTCCCACGGCACCTACCCGGAGTTAGGAGACTTTATTCTTCAGCCCTTTCAACTCCGCCAGATGCGGCAGACCGGCAGCCGGGTGACGATTGAGTTGTACCGGGACGGAGGACTTTACCGGATGGGTCTGAGGCAACCTTGTCAGCTCGACAAGGTCTATGCCATCGACGCGGCCAGCGGGGTGGTGGAAGTGTCCTACCAACTGACGAATACTGGGAATCTGCCGCTGGAGGCGGTTTTTGCGACCGAGCTGAACCTGAATCTGGGACCGGATCAAGGCGGGCGGGGCACCATCAAGGCCGGAGATATGCAGAAAACCGACCGGGAAAGCTGGCAGGTCACGGGAATCCAGGGGCTGTCTGCCCGTGGAGTGGACAAGATGGAGGTCCGGATGATGACGGAAAATCTTCCGATGGCCTGGGGGTATCCGCTGCTCGATGTGGAGGTGGGTCCCGAGGGGCCGATCCGGCAAGGAAACGCGATTCTGTTGGGCCAGCACCTCGACCTGAAGCCCAAGGAGAAGGCGGAATTCCGGATCAAGCTGTCGTTCGCCAGGGCTTAGGCTGGGATTGCAGTTTTTCCCGTTTTCAGTTATCGTTTCTTTTCATGAAATTCCCCTGGTCAAAGTTGATGGTTTTGTCGGCGGCCGGGCTTTTGTCCGCCTGTACCGTGCCGGATGACGCCACGGATGTGACCACCACCTATGGAGACACGACGGCCTCCTCCTCCGCAGAGAGCAAGCCGGCCGACGAGAGCAAGCCTTCCACCGCCTCGACTGAGGAAAAGCGGCCCTGGACGCCGCCTGACAGCACCGAAAAATCGGCTCCGGCCAAGGCCAGCTATCCCAAAGGCGAAAAAGTCTCAGGCAAGGCAGGCATGGTGCGCAGCCCTTATGCCCCTTACGCGGGACTCGTGGATGTGAAGGGTTTTGCTCCCGGGACAGAAGTGAAGTGCCCTTACACGGGCAAGATCTTCCTCGTTCCGTAAGTTTCTCCAGACCTGTTCGCTTTTCGCCGGCCATGGACGCCCTGCTCCAGATTCTCAAGGAAAAGGGTCGTGCCTCCGTGGAGGAGTTGGGTCGCCTGACCGGCAAGACCGCAAAAGAAGTCGAGGCGGCCCTGAAAAAATACGAAACCGACCGGGTCATTCTGGGTTATCGGGCGGTCTTGGATCCCGACCGCGTCGGCCATGGTGGGGTGCGTGCGGTCATTGAGGTGCGAATCACCCCCGAGCGGGAGGGGGGCTTTGACCGGATTGCCGCCCGGGTGGCCCGCTATCCTGAGGTTGTCTCCTGCCAACTGATGAGCGGGGGTTACGACCTGCTCATCACGGTGGAGGGGCCGGACCTGAAACAGGTGGCGACTTTCGTGGCGGAAAAACTTTCCACCATTCAGGGAGTGATCTCCACGGCGACCCATTTCCAGCTGAAAACCTATAAGGAGGCCGGAGTGATGTTTCTCGAGGATGAGCGGACGGAAAGATTGGCGGTCTCCCCGTGAGAAAACCGGGTGATTTTCTGGCGGACCATGTCCGGGCCGTGCCGCGGTCCGGGATCCGAGATTTCTTCGAGCTGGTACAGAAGCGTGGAGACGTGATCTCTCTCGGTATCGGGGAGCCGGACTCCTCCGCTCCCTGGGGGGTGCGGGAGGCAGCGATCTATGCCCTGGAGCATGGGCGCACCGGCTACACCTCCAATCTGGGCAGCCTCAAGCTCCGTCGGGAGATTGCCCGGTATGTGGAGAAAATCTTCGGACCGGCCTATGATCCGGAAACCGAAGTTTTGGTTTCCGTGGGGGTGAGCGAGGCAATCGATCTCGCCCTGCGCGCGGTTTTAAATCCGGGGGAGACGGTGATCTATCACGAGCCCTGTTATGTTTCCTACGCCCCCTCGATTGCCTTGGCTCATGCGAAGGGTCGGGCCATTCACACCCGTCCGGAGAACGGCTTCCGGTTGGATCCGGCAGAGGTGGCCCGTGCTGCCGAAGGGGCCAAGGTCCTGTTGTTGAATTTTCCGACGAATCCCACCGGGGCCGTCCTGGCGGGTCGGGACCTGGATGCTTTGGCCCGGGTCTGCGTGGAAAAGGACCTCTTGGTGATCAGCGACGAAATTTATGCGGAACTCACCTACGAAGGGCGGCATGAGTCGATCGTCTCACGGCCCGGCATGCGGGAGAGGACGATCCTGTTGCACGGCCTGAGCAAGGCGTTTGCCATGACCGGGTTCCGGATCGGCTACGCGTGCGCCCCGGCGCCGTTGATCGAGGCCATGATGAAGATCCACCAGTATGCGATTCTGTGTGCGCCCACCCCCAGCCAGGAAGCGGCCACGGAAGCCCTGAAGGAAGCGGAGGTCATCACGGAGGACGCGCGAAATACCTACCGTCTTCGCCGGGATTTTCTGCGGCGCCGGTTGCAGGAAGCCGGCCTCCCTTCCATCCAGCCGGACGGGGCCTTTTACCTTTTCGTCGATGTGCGTGGCACCGGGCTGTCCGCGAGGAATTTTGCGATGCGTTTACTGGAAGAGGAAAGGGTGGCGGTGGTCCCGGGAGAGGCTTTCGGGCCAAGTGGCGAGGGCTTTGTCCGGTGCAGCTATGCCACCTCCTTGGACCGTCTGGAGGCGGCGGCTGAACGGATCCAACGTTTCACCACCCGCCAGAAAACCCAAGCGGGCGCCGAGCCGGTGTCGGCCACGAGGTAGCTTCCTTTTGCGCTACGACGCACTGATCGTCGGGGCGGGCCACAACGGCCTGATCTGTGCCTGCTATCTGGCCAAAGCCGGACTGAAGGTGGCGGTGGTGGAAAAGCGGGACCTGCCCGGGGGCGCGGTTTGCACCAGGGACGATCTGGTTCCCGGATTCCGTTTCGATGTTGGATCCTCCGTTCATATCATGATTCATCTCACCCCGGTGGTGGGGGAGTTGGAGTTAGCGCGGGAAGGGTTGGAGTACCTCGAGATGGATCCCTGGGCCTACTATCCGGTCGATGGCACGGAGGAGGGGATCTCCTTTTACCGCGATGTGGAGCGGACCTGTGCGAGCATCGCCCGCTTCAGCCGTAAGGATGCCGAGGCGTACCGGCGCTATGTGGAGCGTTGGGCGGAGCTGAATGAGGGGGTGTTTGAGACATTTTTGGCCCCCCCTTCCCCCGGACGGCTTTTTGGCACGATCGTGAAACGGAACCTGTTCCGGCCCAAATCGCGCCGCCTGTGGTCGAGCCTCGACACCGCGCGCCAACTGATGGCGCCCTATGGGGAGGTCATTCGGGAAACGTTCGAAAACGAACATCTGCGCACGGCGATGCTCTGGCTCTCGGCCCAGAGCGGTCCGGCTCCGGCCGAGGTGGCCAGCGGTGATATGTTCGGCTGGAACGCAATGATCCACCGCAGTGGGGCCAAGCGAGCCAAGGGGGGAAGCGGCGCTCTCAGCACGGCCTTGGTGAAATGTCTGCAGCGCCATGGGGGAGAGATTTTTCTCGGGCACCCCGTCCGCAAGGTTTTCCGGCACGGCACCGGGTGGCGGGTCGAGGCGGGGGAGCGATCGTTCGAGGCGGAAAAAGTCGTGGCCGCCTGCCATTTGAAAACATTTTTTGGAGAGATGCTCGAAGGGGGGCCGGAGGATTTGAAGGAGAGAATCGGAAAAGCGCGGATCGGAAATGGCTTTGGCATGGTCGTGCGTCATGCGGTGGAGGAGTTGCCGGTCTACGGAAGACAATCGCAAGACGGCAAAAAACCAAGGGAGTACCACTCGGCCATGCAGTTGCTTTGCCGGGATGCGGCGATGCTGGACAGCAGTTATCACGACTACCTGGCCGGCCGCGCCCCGGCGCAACCCAGCGTGGTGGCGATGACGTTTTCCTCCATCGACCCGACTTTGGCCCCTGCCGGGAAGCACACCCTTTTCACGTGGGCGCAGTACCACAGTTATGAGCTACGCAACGGGGAGCATTGGGATGCCATCCGGGAGAGGGAAGCGGACAAACTGTATGACCTCGTCTGCCAGTATGCGCCCAACATGCGCGGGAAGATGATGGGGCGTTATATCCAAACTCCCCTGGACCTGGAGCGGGACCTCGGTTTGCTGCGGGGGAATGTGATGCATTTTGAGATGAGTCTCGACCAGATGTTTATGTTTCGGCCTCTGCCGGAGATTTCCTGTTATCGGGCGCCCATGAAGAACCTGTATCTGACGGGGGCGAGCACTCACCCGGGAGGAGGGGTTTTTGGGGCCAGCGGGCGGAACACGGCCAAGGTGATCCTGGGTTGGCGCGGGTAGAGGCTCGGGCTAGGCTTTCTTTATGGCGACTTCCGCGCCCGTCCGAAAAAAGCAGGCGGATCCGATCCGGCAATTTTCCATCTTTTTGGCCAATCAGGCAGGCCGACTCCTGGAATTGATCCGGATTTTACACAGCCGCCATGTGCATGTGGTGGCCCTGACCATCCTCGACACGACTGACAGTGCGATTGTGCGGATGGTGGTGGATGATCCGGACACCGCCCGGGCCATTTTTCATGAACAGGCGGTGGCTCACACGGAGACGCCTGTTGTGGCGGTGGAGCTGGAAGCGGGCACCGAACTGCCCAAGGTTTTGAGTTCCTTGCTGGAGGCGGAGATCAATATTTTAACAGCTTACGGCTTTTTGGTGCGTCCGGAGGGGCGAACCGCGCTTTGCCTGAACTTGGATGACAACGAGCTCGGTGCCCAAGTCCTCAGCCGGGGCGGCTTCCGCCTGTTGGGGCAAGGCGATATCTCGCGGTAGCCTTTTTGCCCCACGTTAAAAACGCCAACGGCGGTAAATCCAATGCACAAAACAAACCCCCTCCGAGCAGAAGCGGAGGAGTCTCCGAAATGAACCCGCGGGCGTTGGAGGGAAAGATCCGGGAAGGGGGGAGGATTAGCCGGGACGAGGCGAGGGCGGTGTATGAGTGGCCGTTGTCCTTGGTGGGGGAGCTGGCGAATACGCGAAGAAATTTGGCCAAGCGGTCAGACTACGACGGTCGAGGTGAGGAAGTGGTCACCTACATCGTTGACCGGAATATCAATTATACGAACGTATGTGACGTTTATTGCAAATTCTGTGCGTTTTACCGGACCGAAACCGATCCCGATCACTACGTCCTGAGTCATGAGCAGATCGATCGAAAGATCGATGAGTTGGTCGCGGTCGGGGGTAACCAGATTCTGCTGCAGGGTGGACACCATCCGAAACTGGGTTTGGAGTGGTATCTCGACCTGATCCGTCATCTGCATGCGAAATATCCCCAGGTGAACATTCATGGTTTCTCGCCGCCGGAGTTCAACCATTTCGCCCAGGTTTTCCGGATGCCGCTGGAGAAAGTCATCGGGAAATTTCAGGAGGCGGGTCTGGGTAGTATTCCCGGCGGGGGTGCCGAGATTCTGGTGGACCGGGTCAGGCAACGAATCGCTCCGCGTAAATGCGACACCGAGGCGTGGCTGCGGGTCATGGAGATCGGGCATGGTCTGGGGTTACGGTCGAGTGCCACGATGATGTTTGGCCACGTGGAAACGGTGGAGGAGCGGATCGAGCACCTGGAACGTCTGCGTCAGTTGCAGGACCGGACGAGAGGTTTCACGGCATTCATTTGTTGGACCTTCCAGCCCGAACATACCGTGTTGAAGGCCGAAAAAACCGGCTCCCACGAGTATCTTCGCATGCAGGCCTTGGCCCGGATCTTTTTGGACAACATTCCCAATGTGCAGTCGAGCTGGGTAACCCAGGGACCGGCGCTGGGGCAGGTGGCGCTTAAGTTCGGCGCAAACGATTTCGGCAGCCTGATGATGGAGGAAAACGTTGTTTCCAGCGCGGGAACGAGCTTCCGCTTAACCCTGGAAGAGATGCGGCGACTCATCCGGGAAGCCGGTTACGAACCCCGGCAAAGAAATAACAGCTACGAGCTGATCGATATTCCCCAGGCCAGCCTGGTGGCGTAGGACATTTTCAACCTAGCCTATCCGCCGTCCCCAGCCGCTATCTCTGCCAAGGCGTCGAGGCTCGAAGAGCGGGGCTCTTCCGAAAGTGAAGGGAAGCGATCGATCTACTCTTTGTAGCGAATGGCGCGGCCGTTGGCGCCGCCGGCGGGCCCGGTGAAGCGAAAACTGGTATCCACTCGGTCGAGAATCACCGCATCCGCCTTCATCTTCCAGGCCTGCTTCTGCATGGATTCTTTCATCGACTCCTCATCGTCCCAAAGAAAGATTTGCGGGGCGCTAACCAGTCCAATGACTTCGTAGGGCTTCTCCGGGCGATCCAGAAGCAGAGGCATCTTTCTCCAGGGTGCGCTCGGGCCGTCCTCATCCGAGGTGGCTGTTTTTTTGCGTTTCCCCAGGTCTCTTCCCGAAGAATCTTGGGCGAGAGCGTCCGGCAGGTTGAATGCGGCTACGACGGCAAGGATCACCGGGAGACGGAGAAGGATGTTTTGCATTCCGTGGTATTAACCGGAACGAATCAGAAGACAAGGCGGATGGACGAAGTTTTTCCCAGCTCCTAGGATTTTACCATGGTGAAAAAGCTTTCCGGAATCGCCAAGCTGGGCTGGCTGGCGGTGGCCTTGATGGGGGCGGCATCCCTGGGCGTGGTGGCATTTGCGAGGGGGGAGCCGGTCAATGCCCTTTGGCTGATTGTGGCCACTGGGTGTGTGTATGCCATCGGCTACCGATTTCACAGTGCCTGGCTGATGGCAACGGTGTTGACGGTGGATCCCTCCCGGAAAACCCCGGCGGAGCGGCACGCGGACGGGCAGGACTTCGTGAAGACGAACCGCTGGGTGGTGTTTGGGCACCATTTTGCAGCCATTGCCGGCCCGGGCCCGCTCGTTGGGCCGGTGTTAGCGGCCCAGTTTGGTTATCTGCCCGGCTTGCTCTGGATCCTGATTGGGGCGGTGCTGGGTGGGGCCGTGCATGACAGCATCATTCTTTGGCTGAGCCTGCGGAGGAGGGGAAAGTCGGTCGGGCAGATGTTGCGGGACGAGGTGGGCCCGGTGGCGGGCACGTTGGCGGTGGTGGGCCTGCTGGGGATCATCACGATGCTGATGGCGGTGCTGGCCCTGGTGGTGGTGAAGGCTTTGGCCGAGAGCCCTTGGGGGTTGTTCACGATCGTGCTCACCATGCCGCTGGCGTTGGCGATGGGCTTGGGGATGCGGGGTGCGGGCAGCCAAAGAACCCTCGTGGTGACGATTCTCGGTGTCCTTGGTTTGATCGGCTGTGTGTGGGCGGGAAGTTGGGCGGCGGCGACCCCGTTCCTTGCCAAAATGTTCACTTGGCCTTCCACCACGCTGGCTTGGGCCATCATGGGGTATGGCCTGAGCGCTAGCGTTCTGCCGGTCTGGTTGTTATTGGCGCCCCGTGATTATTTAAGTTCTTTTCTGAAGATTGGCACGGTGGCGGCTTTGGGCGTGGTGGTGGCCTTCCTGGCTCCGCAGTTGGAGATGCCGGCGTTGACACGATTTATTGATGGAACCGGCCCGATCTTCGCCGGACCGGTGTTTCCGTTCTGTTTCATCACCATCGCCTGTGGGGCCATCAGCGGTTTCCACTGTCTGGTGGCTTCCGGAACCACCCCCAAACTGCTGGCGAGCGAGGCGGACATCCGCTTGGTGGGATATGGGGCGATGATCACGGAGATGTGTGTGGGGGTGCTTGCCCTGATTGCCGCCTGTGCGATGCCTCCCGGGGAATATTTTGCCATCAACCTGCGCGGAGAACCGGCGGCGGTGGTGCAGCGGGTGACAGAACTGGGTTTTCCGGTGACGGAAAAGCAGATGGAGGATCTGGCCCGCTCGGTGGGGGAGCATTCGATGATCGGACGGACGGGCGGTGCGCCCACCTTTGCCGTCGGCATGGCCCAGATCTTCGCCCGCTCCTTCGGTGGGTTGGGTCAGGCGGGCATGGCCTTCTGGTACCACTTTGCCATCATGTTTGAGGCCCTCTTCATCCTCACGACGATCGACGCGGGCACGCGCATCGGACGATTTCTCGTCCAGGAGGTTCTCGGCTGGCTGTATCGGCCGTGGGGGCGGGTCCAGTCTTCCGTGGGGAATGGGTTGGGCAGTGTGCTGTTTGTCGCGGGTTGGGGCTGGTTTCTCTATCAAGGCGTGGTCGATCCGGAAGGAGGAATCAACAGCCTTTGGCCGATTTTCGGCGTGGCCAACCAGCTTCTGGCCGTGATGGCCTTGGGTCTGGCGACCACCGTGTTAATCAAAATGGACCGGGCCCGGTTGGCTTGGGTGACGATGGTGCCGCTGGCCTGGTTGGTGATCGTGACCTTCTCCGCCGGTTGGATGAAAATTTTCAGTCCCGATCCGCGGCTGGGATTTTTGTCGGGGATGGAGCGGGCTAGCGAGGCAGGCCAGACCAAGCTGGCGGCCGCCCAGGCCATCAATGCAGGTGTGACGGCATTTTTCCTGGTCTTAGTGATCCTCGTGTTAGGAGCCTGTGCCCGGGTCTGGTGGAGAAAGCTGAGTGGAAGGAGTGTGCCGAAGCTCGTGGAGGAAACGGCTTAGGAAACAACAAAACTCCAAAGGCACCGAACCCGTTCCTACCGAAGCTTGTGGCCCAAAATTGCCAATGGGGTAGGGACGCGTGGCCCACGCGTCCGGTTTGGACGTCATTTTTCGAATGACTGACAATCTCAGCGGA
>JBBAWG010000009.1:16940-43500 GCA_040397305.1 Methylacidiphilales bacterium
GGCCCACGCGTCCGGTTTGGACGTCATTTTTCGAATGACTGACAATCTCAGCGGACGCCTCGGCGAGGCGTCCCTACCGAGGCGTGGATTAAGAAATTAATGACGTGCCGGGCTTCGGACGGGTCGGCAACTGGCCTCCTCAGACCTGCCTCCGTCCATCCAGGCGACCGTGTTCCTACCGAAGCTTGTGGCCCAAAATTGCCAATTGGGTAGGGACGCGTGGCCCACGCGTCCGGTTTGGACGTCATTTTTCGAATGACTGACAATCTCAGCGGATGCCTCGGCGAGGCGTCCCTACCGAGGCGTGGTGTCCTCACGTTCGAGGGAAGGTTTGAGGGAGCCAAAAAGCGCGCGGCCAAGCGGTTTACTTCGTCGTGAGATCGAAGTAAGCGACGGAGAGGGGCGGTAGTTTGGGGAGGGAAATACCAGCCGTGACCAGATCCTTCGCCTTGGCGGAAATCGAAGAGGGTTTGGCGGAAAGCAGATCCGATCCCGTTAAGGTGACTTCCGGGGAGAGCCGGAGCAACCGGGTGGCCTCTTCGGAGAATTTTAGGCGAACGTTCGGCGCTTCCTTGTTGGGGTTCAGGTTGGCGACGACCAGGAGGGGCCGTTGGGAGACGGGATCGTAGCGAAGGAAAGAGTAGAGCCAGCGGCCGGGCTCTTTCTTGCCGTCCGTCACATCGTAGGTGGGATTGCCGCCGTTGGCCGGATTCAGGGGGATGAAATTCCCCTGCGCCAAAGCCGGATGAGTGAGGCTGTTGAGCAGGCGGCCGTAGAAAGCCCGGAGTTCCCGGTTGAGATCCGGCAAGGCACCCCCGTCGTATTTCCCGTTGTTCATCCATTGGATCAACGTGGGAACCGACCAATAGTCGAAAAAGGTGGTGCGGCCCTTGTCCAGTTCAAAGCCGGCGGCGCCGACATCGGCGGGTTCGCCCACTTCCTGGCCGTAGTAAACCATGACGGGGCCCCGGGAGAGACCAAAGAGGATTCCGGAAACAGGGCGGCCGACGAGTGCCCCGTGACCGCCCCAGTGTTTGGGGGAGACCTGGGGTGAGGCCACGCGAACCTCGTCATGGTTTTCGGCGTAGCGGACCGAGTTGTCTCCGACAAAACCGGCCCGACCGGCGCTGTCGAGGTCGTTGGCCCACGCCTTCTCCTGATAAATCTCCATCAACCGCTTGTAGGCATCGTGGCCGTACACAGCGTCAAAACCGGCTTCGAGCAGGCTGGTGGGGTTGGATTGGAAGGGAGCGAGTTCGGGGTTGGCATCGGGCACTTCCA
Organism: Methylacidiphilales bacterium; assembly: GCA_040397305.1. GTDB lineage: Bacteria > Verrucomicrobiota > Verrucomicrobiia > Methylacidiphilales > Verrucolacustridaceae > Verrucolacustris. Next base: position 18,222 of record JBBAWG010000009.1, read on the forward strand.
ACCGGACGTCACCTTCGTAGCATTCCGCGTAGAAAAACGTTTTGGGGTTCCTCTCGCGGGCGCGCGCCAAGGCCCAGTGCCAGAACTCCGAGGGTACAATGTGGGCGACGTCGCAGCGGAAGCCGTCGACGCCCATTTCCTGCCAATACGCGAGGACGGCATCCATTTTTTTCCAAAGGTTAGGGACGGGGATATCCGGTTGCTGGACGGTGGGGTGCTGGCGCTTCCCTTTGGCACCCTGGGTGAAATCGTAGCCGTAGTTAAATTTGATCGTTTCATACCAGCAATCTTGGCTGGGCAGCCAGGTGTTCTGGTTGTCCCCGGTCACACGGGCGCGTTTGGTCTCAGGCGGAAAGAGACCGTCGATTTTTTCTTTGAGACCAGGGAAACGGTTGTTCTGATCCTCCCAGATCACCTTCGTGGTGGGGGTAAGAGGCTCCTTTTTCTTGGGGTCAAAGGTGGCCAAGCGCAGGGGCGGACCTTCGGAGCTGCTTTTCAGGTAGTAAAAATCATCCGAAGAAAAGAACTCCGTTCCCTTGTCGTCCTTGCCGAAGTCACGCTCTGGGTGGACCACCGAGGTGTGGCTCCGGGCCACGTGGTTCGGCACGAAATCCATGAAGATTTTCAGGTTGTGCTTTTTGGCGCGGGCGAGGAGCGCCTTGAACTCCTCGATGCGCTTGGCGGGATCCACGGCGTAGTCGGGACAGACGTCGAAATAATCACGGATCGCGTACGGGCTGCCGGCGATCCCTTTCAAGAGGTCGGGATCGTCGGGGGGCAGTCCGAGGGAGGAGTAGTCGCGGGTGGTGGCCTGGCGGAGGACGCCGGTCACCCAGACGGCGTCGAAGCCGAGCTGCTTGAGCGAAGCGAGGGCGGGATCGTTGAGGTCGGCAAATTTTCCGCAACCATTCTGGTCGTAGGTGCCGTTGGGGATCCGGTTGGTGTTGGTGTTGCCAAAGAGGCGGGGAAACATCTGGTAGATCCGCAGTTTCCCGGCCCCACGGGGAACGAGCGTGGAGACGGCAGGGTCTTTCGCCCCGGCAACCGGAAGGGGAAAAGAAAGATAATGCGAAATATAACGGTCATTCTCTCCCGGGAAAAGATACGGATCGGTCGATTCGATGACGCGGCCCCAGCCTCCGTTGGCGGAGATGTCCTTGAGAGCCGCGGCTACGCCCAGGGTTCCTTGGCGGCCGGCCCAGGCGCGGGGAATCTGCAGTTCCAAGGAGCCGTTTGAACCGCTCGAGAGTTTTACCCCGGCCGGATCTTTGGCTTCGGGGGCGAGGCCAAACCCGTTGAACTTGCGGAGGGAGACCTTGGGTTCGCCCGAGGGTCGAACGAGAAGAATGTGGTCGGCTTGGAAAGGAAGAAAGAGGGTGGAGCCAGTTTTATTCTGCCCAAAGGGGACCATCCCGGCGCCGTCTGGTCCGGATGATAAGGCGACAATTAACAAGGGCTTGGCAGATTCGGTCAGTTTGCCGAAGCGGAGGGTGACCGAATCCGGTCCCGGTCCGGAGACAAGCTCCACCGGCAGAACGGCCCGGGCGCAAGAGATCGAAAATAGAAAAAGGAAAAGAAAACGAACCATCGTAAAAATATAAAAAAACCCCCGAGGCGGGGAAGTCGAATCGGACGTCTATCGAAGGGACCGGGCGGTGAAGCGGGCCCGGAGGGAAATATGGCGGGTTTCGGGCAGGATAAACTTTTTCAGCTCCAGTTCGATCCAGGGAAGCCGGCACGCCCGGCAGGCGGATCGGGCCAGATCGCAAGCAAGTCTTTCGAGGAGCTTGCGGGGGACTCGCCGGGCTTCGGCCTGCAGGATCTTGCTGAGAGCGTGGTAATCGGTCGTTTTCCGCAGGTCATCGGTGGCGGCTGCCTTGGCGAGAGAGGGAACAGGAAAGACAACCGTGCAGAGAACCTGCTGGGGTTTGCGCCGCTCGGCAGCGGGCACGCCCAAGTGGCAGGAGAGCTTCAGGTCGACGAGGGAGAGGGTGGAGGCCACAAGGGAATTAAGAAGAAGGTGAGGCTGAGGCTCGGGGGCGGCGGAAAAGGGCGAAAGCGATGAAGGCGATTTCCAGGAGGGCGAAGCCGGCGACATAGGACTGACCGCCGGAGCCGAAGCCGTAGCTGTGGAGGCCCTTGCCCAAGACGAAGTTCACGCCATACCAGGCCATGAGGATGGTGAGGAAAGCGGCGATGGAGCCAACCGCAAGGCCGTAGCCTGTCCACCAACCGGCCAACCGGCCGTGCAGAAGGATCACGTAGGATAGAAACGCGACAAGGGACCAGGTTTCCTTGGGATCCCAGTCCCAGAACCGCCCCCAAGAGTAGTTGGCCCAAACGCCGCCGAGGATCACGCCGACGGCGAGAAGAAGAATTCCCAGTTGGAGAGAGCGGTAAAGATGCAGCACCCCGGGATCGTCGTTGGACAGCGCGGAGTTCTTGCGGATCGCCCCCACCACCAGAAAATGTCCCAGCGCCGCGGCAAGGGCGAAGGCCCCATAGCTCAAGGTCACCGTGAGCACATGGGTGGTGAGCCAAAAGTTGCTCCGCAAGACCGGCACGAGCGGATTCATGGCCGGATCCAGGACGGCGGGCTGCAGGTCCGAGGCAATCAGGGAGAGGATCACCACCGGGGAAGCGGCCAGTAGATAAGTTTGGGAACGATGCCGAAAGGAGAAGATCAGGGCGAAAAGAGCGGTGCCAAAGGCCACCCAGAGAATGCTCTCGTACATGTTGGTGACTGGGGGCCGTCCGGCGAGCCAGACGCGCAGGGCGATGCCCCCCACCATCAGAAAAAATCCAGCCAGCGCCATCAGCCAGCCGAGCTTCAGGCCCAGGCCGGAAACGGTTTTCCCTGTGGCCAGCAGGCAAACGGCGGCAAGGAGCCAGGCCACCCAGGCCCAACGAAACGGGTGGAAGTTGAAATAAAAGGACTCGGCTTGGAGTTTGGTGAGGGAGAAATCGCCGCGGGACTGGAGTTGGCGGATGGAGTCAGCTGGCTGGAAGGGAACAGGGGCCCAGGCGACCCCGGGCCGGGATCCCTCGGGGGGCGGCATCATGCGGAAAGCTTCGCCGGAGCGGAGAGAAGAAAAAATGGCCAGCCGCATGCGGACTGTTTGAGCGGCGGAGGCCAAGGGGGGCACGGGGGTGGTGGTGCCGGAAGCCCGAGCGGCGTCGGCTTCGCCGGCCAGTTGGGACAGCCGAGGCAAAGCGTTGAGTTGCTGGAAGCTGTAAAAGCGGCCGGCTCCGGCGAGGCCGATCTCTTTTCGTAACGCCGCATCGTCGAGCAGGATGACGGGTTGATCCTCCCAACCCGCCGGATGTTGCCAAAGAGAGAGGAGAAATTGGCGGGAACCAAGCCGGCCGTGGTCCGGGACAGAAACGGTGGTCCGCCCGGTGAGAGAGGCGGTCATTTCCTGGGTGAAGCCGAAGAAAGGCTTCACCCGGCCCCGGTGTTGAATAGCCAGTGAGTCGTAGGCCGGATCATTTTCCGCCAGGGTGACGCCGGCCTGGCTGAGAAGAGGCGAGAGGCACGCCCCGAGGGCGAGGAGAAGAAAATGGCGTTTCATGTACCGGTGGAGTTTTGGTTGCGGAGGTAGAACATGGAGAAGATCCCGGCGACGACAAGGAGGGAGCCAGACCATTTCAGCATCCAGCCGGGGTCGTAAAGAACCTGCAGGGTCGTGCGGTTGAGGTTTTGGGGGTCCCAGCCGGCCTGGGAAAATTTATAGGAGAGGCCGGTGATCTGCGGCCAAATTCCCGGGGGGAAGGTGGCGGGTTGGTTCATTTGCAGCTGGGCGGGCGCTTCGAGATTTTTTTTCTCCTCGGCGAAGGTGACGGATGCCAGGAAGTTGGCCGGTTCGTCGGTGCCTGGATCGCGCGGGACTTCAAACGAATCCAGGCGAACAGTGAAAGGGAGGGGCTGGAGTTCGAGCCCGAACCCGATCCGGGAGGCGGCCCCTTCCGTCTGGAGAATCGCCGAGGTGCCGGAGGCAATCCAGCGAGGCGGCCCCTCCTGCCCCGAAGGAGTGCGAAGGCGGACATGGATAGCAGGACGGCCGGGGCGGGGATCGGAGAGCGGCAGGGGGGAGGTGACGGTTTCGACGCGGGCGGACGGCTCCCAAGCGACGAGCCGGGCCGACCATCCCCGCCAACCGGGCGAAAACTTCTCCCCGACCCGAACCTCACCCGTGACCGGCTTTTCATTCCCGGACTGTCCCCGAAACCGCATGGTGCCGGGCGCGGAGCCGGGAGCGAGGAGTAGCTTGGCGGGGGCGGTCGGGTCGGCGATGGAGCCCTCCAGCATGACAAGGACGGCGGGGTTATCAGGGCGATCGCCATCCGTGGCGGGTTGGCCATCCCGGAGCACCAGGTTGGGCCAGTAGCGGGCGGCGAGAACCTGAGTGCCGTCGGGATCGACGAGAGTCCGCTCCAGGATTTCAGACAAACGGTAGACCTCGCCCGAGCCGTCGGGGCGGAGAATTTCCAGCTCGATCGGGCCTTGCGGGCTGCGGGAGCCGACAAAAAAGCGGTAGCCGCTGGAGGTGCCGGCGGTGTTGTGGACGATGGGATGGGAAGGGTCTTGAGCCAGAACCATCTGGGTTTCGCGATAGGCGGGGCGCTTTTCCGTTTCCTCGATGAGGGTGTTTTTAAATTCCAAGACCGCAAGGTTGCCCAGATCGAGGCGGGGGAAGCTGCCCAAAGTCAGAGAGGCAGGGATCGGATCCGGGCCGAAGGGGCCGGTAAGTTCCAAGGTGAGGCCTGGTTGGCCGGCGGCGGAATCCGGCGTGAGCACGGCTTTTTCATGCGAGCGCCGGGTGAAACCGTCCACCACGAGGCGGACTTCCGATCCCGGCAGGGGAAGAAGACGAGGCCGATCCGGCTGGGGGGGGCGGATCTCGGGATCGAACGGGGTGGAAAAGAGTTGTCCGGTCGCGGGGCTTTCGACGGTGAGGCGGGGGCGGTCGAGCAGAATTTCGCGAATGGGCGGCGCCCCTTTCAGAAGATCCACCGAACCTTCAAATCCTTTTGAGCGTCCGAGCAGGGCTCCGGCCAAAAGCACGAGGATCCCGGCATGGGTGATGACAAAACCCGCGTGGCGACGTTCCCAAGGCCAGCGGGTCGCCGCCGAGCAGGTGAGGTTCAGCGCCAGGAGGAGGAGCCAAACGTTGAACCAAGGGGCGTTGTAGACGTAGGCGCGGGCCACCCGGGCGCTGAAGCCGGACTCCAGGAAGGTGGCCACCGCGCACACCCCGGCAAGGCTCAGGAGAAGGAGAATGGCGAGATCGAGGGATCCCAGAGCATAGACAGAGCGCCAAATCCAGGAACGGCCGGATCTCTCTTCAGCCAACTTTTTTCGGGCTTCCTTTGAAAGCATCGGAAAAATCATAGACGTTTGAAGGGGCGGGACAAGGGAGCCGGTTGCCCTCAAGTTATTCCCCAGACATTCCCCGGGGGGGTGGTCGGGAGTCGTCAAAAGGAGGTCTGGGGCCAAATGATTACCCGGTGAAGATTCTCGGCTTTTTCGTTCTGATGTTGGCCTTGGTGTTTCCTGCGATGGCGGGGGACGGGGCGGGTCTTCATCCGGTCCGGCTGGGCAAGAAGTTCGGATTCGTCAATGCGGAGGGGAAGTTGGTGCTCCCCGCCGATTTCGATTGGGCCTGGCCCTTGACCGAGGGCAGGGCGGGGGTACGGCAAGGCCGAGACTGGTTTTTGGTGGATGAGTCGGGAAATCGCGTGGGGACGGGAAGGTATGACTGGGTCGGGCCCTTTTGTGAAGGGGTGGCTCCCGCCCGGTTGGGCAAGAAGTGGGGTTATGTGGGCCGGGACGGAAACTGGAAGATCGAACCCTACTTTTCCGATGCCCGTCCTTTTCGGAGCGGGGTGGCCGCGGTGCAGGTGGGAGGAAAGTATGCCGTCGTGGATAAGACCAGCTGTTTTGATGGGCTGGTGGGTTTGGATCTCGCGCCCCCGCTTGGTGATCGGATGGCTCCGGCGGCGTCCGGCGGAAAATGGGGTTTGGTCAACCTGCAGGGAAGTTTTGTGACTGACCCGGCCTATGATGAAATTCGTGAGGCGGGGGAGGGCCGGATTCCCTTCCGGGCAGGCACAGCCTGGGGATTTCTGGACCTGCAAGGGAAAGTTTGTGTGGAACCCCGCTATTTGGCGGTCGACGCTTTTCGTTCCGGCTGGTCCCGGGTGACGCTCTTCTCCGGCAAATCCGGTTTTGTGGATTTGCAGGGAAATTTTGCGGAGCACCGGCTGGTTGGGGATGTCCCCACCGCCGCCGGGCCCTGAGCCGGGTCTAGAGTTCGATTTCCTGGTTCTGCCGCGCAAAAGCGGCATGGATTCCCTGTTTTTGTCCGGCGGCGATGAGCTCGTCTTCCATCTGCTCCAAATGGGAATCCGCATGGCCGGGGTCGAAATGGGTGACCAGGAGACGCTTGGCCTTGGCGATGGAGGCTTCCTGCAGGCAGAGGGAGGGGGTGCCATGCCCCCAGCCGCGCCGCTTTTCATGTTCCTCATCGGTGTACTGACCGTCACAGATGAGAAGGTCGGCTCCCCGGGTGATTTTGAGGAGCGGGCTGGCAGGGTCGATGGGGGGTTCATTGTCTGTGGCAAAGACGAGGGATCGTTCTCCGCCCGTTCCGGGACCGTCCAACCGGTAGGCGAAGCATCCGCCCGGGTGACGGGTCAGCGCGCTTTGCACCCGCAGGACGTCCTGACCGGAGGCAAATTTCATCTGCTCGCCCGGCTGGACTTCCCGGAAGGAAATCTTGGCCTTCAGTTCCGGAAATCCTGCGGGGAAGTAAGGCTCCTCCTGTTGGGCGTGCAGCGCTTTCTGGATGATATTGCCGGACGGACTGTTTGGGAGCCGGGGAGAAAGAACCTCGATGGTGATGCCTTCCATGTAGGCGGGGGCGAAGAAGGGAAAGCCCTGGAGGTGATCCCAGTGGGCGTGGGTGAAAAGGATCGTGTAGTTTTTTCGGCCAGCCCGGAGCCACTGGAAGCCGGCGCGTCGAATCCCCGTGCCGGCATCGATAATGAGAAGGCCGTCCTGGCCCCAGGCAACGCTGACGCAGGTGGTGTCCCCGCCATATTCATCAGTGGGCGTTTGGGGATTGGAGGGTGTCGGAATGCTGCCGCGGGTGCCCCAGAAAGTGAACTTCATGCCTTTCCTTTTTCCCTCGGAAGGGGCCGCGCGAGAAGCAGGATATTTTTTCCGCCGGCCCGTTTTCTTTCCACGCGCGGGAAGCCTTCCTGGATGATGAGGCTGCCCCATCCCCCGGTTCCCAGCTCGCCGGGCTGGCGGGCCGGAGCGTGCGCGGGATCGTAGGCGTGGCCCCGGTCGATTAAGCGGAACGCCAACTCGGCGGGGCCGTGCTCGATCTCAATGCGGACCCAGCCTGGTCGGCCGGAGTACGCGTGGAGGTGGATGTTGGCGAGGGCTTCGTCGACCCCGGCCAGCATCCGGGTCGCCTCGGGTTGGCTGAAACCGGCATGGAGAGCCCATTTTTCAGCGAGGGCCCGCAGGCCGTGGAGGCGGGGTGGGGCGAGCTCGATCTCGAGCACGGCTTCGAGGGCGGGGGAAGCCGGGTCCACGCGGGTCAGTCGTTGGGGACGGGGGCGGGAACCGGCTTATCGCTGCTGAGGATCTTGTCTTCCGACGGGAGACGCGGGACCGGACCGCCGAAGATGAGGCGATGGGGTTTGCGAGCCACCGTGGCCATGAAGGTTTTGCCGTAGGTGGAGATCACCTTGAAATTATCCAAAACCACCTTCAGGTCCTTGATCACTTTGTTGAGGGCGTCCTGGTTCTCGGCGATGAGATCGTTGGCCTTGTCGAGGAGCTCTTTGCCAGCCGTCATGACCTCATCCAGGGAAGCCGAGCGTTTGGCATAAAGAATCGTGCCGGGGGCGAGACCGGGATTTGCGACCGGGCCGGGTTCGAGGTTGAGATATTTTTCGCCCAGGACGGTATCGGCGGTGATGGAGGCGGTGGTGCCCACACGAAGTTTGGGCAAGGCGTGATGGATATCAGCGACCACGCGGATGGCGCAATGCGGGGAGACCTGCGCGCGTTCCTCGTCACTGAGCGGGCGGACGGTGCGGATGCGGCCCACGTTGGCGCCGGCATAACGGACCTCCGCCTGTTTGTCCAAGCCGACGGCCGAGGGAAGGTCGATGGTGAGGGTGGCTTTGGGGGAAGTGAGGTGGGTGCCGGAGATCGCCAGGGTGAGGGCGACGAGCATGACGACGCTGCAGAGGATGACCAGGGCGGCCACAAGAAAATCAGCACGGAAAGCCTTCATGGGAGGGATAGATTCAGCCGTCTCCGAGGAGGTGTTTCAAGTATTCATCTTGGGCCATGCGCAGCGGAATGGGGCCGTCGGCCTCGCCGCGAACAAACTGCTGGAGGAAGGGATCAGGATTTTTACGGATCTCCTCGGGCGTGCCCTCGGCCACGACCTGCCCCTGCCGCGGTCCGTTGCCCAGCATTAGAATGCGGGTGGCGATACGGAAGACGCTGGTCATGTCATGGCTCACCACCACGGCGGTGGCGCCGATCTTGCGGGTGCCATCGAGGGTCAACTGATCCACGACGGCCGTCATGACCGGGTCCAGCCCGGAGGTGGGCTCATCGCTGAAAAGAATCTCAGGGTCGAGGGCCATGGCCCGGGCCAGGCCCACGCGTTTGCGCATGCCGCCGCTCAGCTCGGATGGCATGAACTTTTCGAAGCCGGTCAGACCCACCAGCTCCAGTTTCATTTTCACGATCATTTCAATCAGGGATGGATCGATCTCGCTGTGTTCCTGCAGGGGCAACGCGATGTTTTCGCCGACGGTCATGGACTGAAAGAGGGCGCCGAACTGAAAGTTCATGCCAAAGCGGAGACGGATTTGGTCCATTTGGATGGGATCCATCCGGGTGATATCCTGGCCGAACAGGTGGATGGAGCCGGAGGTTGGTTTCTGGGCGCCGATGAGGCAGCGGAGGAGGGTGGTCTTGCCGCAACCGCTGCCCCCCATGATCACGAAGGTTTCCCCGGCCCGGACCTGAAAGCTGATGTTGTCCAGGACCCGGCGGTCGCCGAACACCATGACCAAATCGCGGACCTCGAGGATCACCTCCCCGGGCGGGAAGACTTTTTTCGGGCCGACGCCGGTTTTTTTCGGAGCGGGGCTCATAGCACGAAGAAAAAGAGTCCGGTCAGGACGGCGTCCGAGATGATGATCCAGAGGATGGAGTAAACGACGGAGGCGGTGGTGGCCCGGCCCACGCCTTCGGCCCCGCCAGACACGCCGAGCCCCTGATAGCAGGAGATGGTGATGATGAGGTGGGCAAAGACGGCGCTTTTGACGAGGCCGGAGTAAAGATCCCAAATTTCCGGCCGCTGCACGGCATGGGTGATGTAAAAGGACGACGTCATGTCGAGGGTGCCGACACAGACGGCCCAACCGCCGGCGAGACCGATGCAGTTCCCGAAGACCGTGAGGATGGGCAGCATGATCATGAGAGCGAGGTAGCGGGGCACGACGAGAAACCGGATTGGAGAAATGGCCATGACCTTGAGAGCCTCGATCTCCTCATTGACCTTCATGGTCCCGAGCTCGGCGGCCACCGCCGAACCGCTCCGCCCGACCACGATGATGGCAATCAGGAGGGGACCCAGCTCGCGGAGCAGACTGAGGGAAACCAGGTCGGGGATAAAGGCGTTGGCGCCGAGTTTGCCGAGTTCGGTGGAGGACTGCATGGCGAGGATGAAGCCGACGCTGAGGGCGACGAGGCTGGCCATCGGCAGGGCCTCGACCCCGATTCGGACCATCTGCCGGAGGGTGAGCCCGGGGGAGAGGACACGGGGATTGGTAAATCCCCAGATCAGGTAGCTGTAGATGCGCGCGTTTAAGGTGAGATATCCCTGTCCCTCGACGCGCCGCAGAGCGTTGACGATGAATTTCAAGGGGAGGCGAGAGTCTTGAGGGCGTCGGCTTCGTTGGGGAAGATGGAAAAAACTTCAGTCAACCGGACAAGCTCGATGGAGCTGCGGACGGAAAGGTTGAGGGAGCAGAGGCCGAACTTGCCCTGATAAGAGCGGGCCGACTGGTAATATTCAATCAGGGTGGCGAGACCGGAGGAGTCGATGTAGGCGACCTCGGCGAAATTCAGGAGCAGGCGGGGGGTTTTGGCCTGGGCCTTGGCCTTGAGCACCGTGCGCAAAGCGGGAGAGACATGAAGGTCGATCTCCCCCTTCACGGCCAGAATCAGCACCTCCTTTTCATTTTTTTCCACAATCTCCATGCGAGATGAATCCTAAAAGGAACAGATCGGTTTGCCCAAGAGGAAAGAGGGACTTTTCCGCTGGTCGTGGGGATGAATTGGGTGGATTGTGGAACCTGGTGAACCTCTGGAATTTTTTCCGCCCCGTGCCCCTGGACCCGAAGTTGAAAGTGGTCGGATCGACCGCCATTTTCCGGGACTGCACCCGCAAGGAGCTGGAAGTCCTGAAGCTTTACCTGCACGAGCGGCACTATTTGGCGGGGGAGATCGTGTTCGACGAAGGAGAAGAGGGGGAGGGCGTGTATATCGTGATTTCCGGAAAATTCACCGCCAGCCGCAAGGGCCTGCTCAAGAAGAAGAAACTTGGGGAGATTCTTCCCGGCGAGTGCTTCGGAGAAATCGCCCTTCTGGAGGCGACCCCGCGTTTGGCGACCGTGGTGGCGGAGGAGTCGTCCGTGGTCCTGGCGATGTTTCGGCCGGAACTCCAGCGGTTGGCCGAAGCCCGGCCCCGGTTGGGATTCAAGGTGGCCGAGCAGGTGGCCCGGCTGATCTCCAGTCGCCTCCGGCGGTTGGTGGAGGGGACGTCTGAGCCACAATTTCTTTCGTAAGCCTTGAGCGAGGAAATCCGCCTTCCCAGTCAGCGTAGCCTGGAACACCCGGTCATCTGGGTCGGTGTAATCGCCGCCACGCTGGGTTCGATTGTTCTGCTCAATCATATCGCCTGGCTGGCCCTGCCGCTGATTCTGGCGGTGGTGCTGTACTATCTTGTGCAGCCGTTCCTCATCCAGCTGCAGCACTGGGGCGTGGCGCCCAACCAGTCCCTCGTCATTTTCCTGTTTTTGGCCTCCATCGTCTGTGGGATCGCCGCTCTGACCGCTCTTCCGGCGATGTTGAACTCTGTGGCCCAGTTCCAAACCCAGTTGCCGGAAACGATGCAGCGGCTGACCCAAATCGCCTCCGAATCGCTCAAGGCCCTGGAAACCCGGCTGCCCCTGGCCAAGCGGGCCGGCTTGGCGGCTGGTCTGGAGGCGCGGATCGACTTTTTTGCCCAGGGCAAAGGCACCCAGTTTGCCGGCGACGCGGCGCTCTTCGCCTTCAAATGGCTGCCGAGCCTCCTGCTCGTGCCTTTCCTGACCTTCTTTTTCCTGCGGGACGGAACGGCCTTTCATCGTTTGGTGATGCGGGCAGTGCCGAACGCCTTCTTTGAAAAAACCCTTTTGCTGTTTGACCGGATGGATCGGCAGATGCGCGCCTACTTTCGGGGCATGTTCTGGTTGACCGTGCTGGACACGATCAGCCTGGGCATGGGCTTGTGGTTGCTGGGGTTGGGACAGGGAATTTTCACTTTTCAGCACGCCATGTTGCTCGGGCTGATCTGTGCGGTGTTTGCCTGGGTGCCCTATGTGGGCACGGCAGTCGGTGGCGTCATCGCGGTCTGTGTCTGCGCGCTGCACGCCCCCCATTCGCCCCAGCTCCTGATGGGCGTGGTGCTGCTCTTTTTGGGGGTCCGGTTGTTGGACGAGTTTGTCTACACGCCGATGACGGTGGGTCGGGCCCTGCAGGTTCATCCGTTGGTGACGGTGATGATGATTTTCGCTGGTGGGATGCTCGGTGGAGTTTACGGCCTGCTTCTGGCGTTGCCTTTGCTGGGAATCTTTACCGTCCTAGGCCAGATGTTTGGGGAAGTCTGGTTTGATCCCCGTCTGCGCGCCCGTCATGCCGCCCGCAATCTTCTCGAAAAGCGATTGGCCTCCAACGACTTAGGGATTTAATCCCACTCATTTTTGGGGGGCGCAAGCTTGCCCCTTCAGGTGCCCTTGGGCACAATGACCCGATGGCCAAAACCAAAGCCCGCAAATCTTCGCGCAATCGTTCTTCTTCCTCCTCCATCCAACGAGACGTCCGGGGGGTGCTTGCGGATGCCGAGCAGCTCCTCCATGCCACCGCCGGGGAACTTGGGGAGAAAGCCAAAGAGGTCCGCAAGGAGCTGACCCGTAAAATCGAGGCCGCAAAGGAAAGGTTTCAGAATCTCGAGGATGTGAAAGAGGCGGCGGAGGAGGGTTTGAAGGAAGTTGATCAGGTGATCCGCAAGCATCCTTATGAGTCTGTGGGGGCCGCCCTTGTCGCCGGCCTGATCCTCGGCGCACTGCTGAACCGCCGCTAAGGGATTGGGATGATTGCTGCCCTGCGCGACCTCGCCCTGACCTCCGTCAAATTGGTGGAGGAACGGCTGCGTCTGCTGGGGGCGGAGCTGCAGGAAGAAAAGTGGCGGGCGGTGGAAGCCGTGCTTTGGCTGGCGATTGCCCTCGTGCTCGGAGCCCTTGCCCTTTTGGTGGCCTCGCTGGCCGTGGTGCTTTCCGTGTGGCCGGATCCGCAGGCGCGGCTCCTCGCCTTGGTCGGCCTGGCGATTCTTTACGGCGCCGGCGCCCTCTTTGCCTTTCTCCGCATGCGCAAGCGCACCCTCGGGGAAGGCATGCCGTTCGCCGACACCGTCGCCGAATTTCAGAGGGACCGGGAATGGTTGAGCTCCAAGCGCTGAGGCAGGCGCGGGAAGCGCGTCTGGCCTGTGCTGCCTCCGCCCGCCGGGCTGGCTGGGAGTTCCGCCGTGCCGTCGGGCAGTTGTCCGATGTCGGGCGCTGGATCGACGAGGGAGAAAAGGTGCTCCGATTCAGCAGCCAATGGGCGGGTCTGGGCCTGGCCGCCGTGCAGCTCTTTTCCGGGGCCCAAGCCGGCAAAAGCGGCGTGGGGCGCTGGGCCGGAAAACTTTTTGCCGGCTCCAAGCTCCTCCACCTGATTCTTCGGGCTGTGGAAGGCCGCCGCTCCTAAACCGACGAAAAGAATCCCGTGAGAATCGTCGTCAAAATCGGCAGCAGCCTGTTGGCCTCTCCGGCCGGAGGTTTGGCCGTGGCGCGGTTGCGCGGTTGGGCCGGGCAGATGGCGCGGCTGCGCCGTTCCGGTCATGAAGTCATTCTGGTCAGCTCCGGGGCCATTCGTGCGGGCATGCAGGCCTTGAAGATGAAGAAACGTCCCTCGTCCCGGCCGGAGCTTCAGGCCTGCGCGACCATCGGCCAGCCCCTTTTGATGCGTGCCTACGCGGATGCCTTGGCCCCGCATCGGCTGCTCGCCGCCCAGATTCTTTTGACCTCCTGGGATCTCGACAGCCGGCGCATCTACGACAACACCCGCTCAACCCTCCAGACCCTGCTCCGGCAAAAGCGGGCCGTGCCGGTGTTCAACGAGAACGACGCGTTGTCTTTCGAGGAGATCGCGTTGCTCAACGCCTTCGGGGACAACGACCGCCTTTCCGCCCATGTGGCGATTCTGGCCCGGGCGGATCGGCTCGTGATCCTGACGGACGCTCCCGGCCTGATGAGCCGTCCCGATGGCGGTGGCCAGCTGATCCGGAGGGTCCGTAAAATTGACGACCGGGTGTTGGCCTGTGCCGGCGGTGCCGGCAGCGTCGGCTCCGTCGGTGGCATGCGCTCGAAACTGGAGGCTGCCCGGATCACCCTGTCCCGCGGAGTGCCGGTGCTGATCGCGGACGGTCGTCGGAAGCAGGTTCTGCTCGAGTCTGTGAAGTCCTCCGCTCCTGGGACTTGGATCGCCCGGTGAGTGCGGTGAGGGAACTGGCCCTTCGGGCCAAGGAGGCGGCGCGTCGTCTGGCCGTCCTTTCCACGGATGAGAAGAACGCTTTGCTGTTGGCAATGGCGGACGAGTTGGGGACGCGCCAAAAAGAGATTTTGGAGGCTAACCGGCGGGATGTGGAGGCGGGCCGGGCCGCCGGATTGACTGGCGCGTTGCTGGATCGATTGGAGCTGACAGAGAAACGTTTTGCGGAAATGACGGAGGGGGTGCGGCAGGTGGCCCGGTTGCCGGATCCCGTGGGGGAGGTCGTGCGGAAGTGGAAACGTCCGAATGGTCTGGAGATCGCCAAGATCCGCGTCCCGATCGGCCTGATCGGAATCATTTATGAGTCCCGTCCGAACGTGACTGTGGACAGCGCGGTGCTTTGTCTAAAAACCGGCAATGCAGTCCTCCTGCGCGGGGGACGCGAGGCACGTCACAGCAACCGGGCCCTGGCGTTGGCCCTGGGGGAGGCAGCCCGGAAAAAGAAGCTGCCGGCCGAGGTCGTCTCTCTGGTGGAGGATGAAAGCCGGGAAAGCATTCCCGAGATGTGCCGTCTCGACGGCGTCCTCGATCTGCTGATTCCCCGGGGAGGACATGGACTGATTGAGACCGTGCTGGAGCACGCCCGGGTGCCCGTGATCAAACATTTCCACGGGGTCTGCCATGTATTCGTCCATCGGGCGGCCGATCCGGCGATGGCGGAAGCCATTGTGGTCAACTCCAAGTGCCAGCGGCCCGCCACGTGCAACGCGGCGGAGACCCTGCTGGTGGATCGGGACGGGGCGGAAAAAATCCTTCCCCGGTTGGTCCAAGCCCTGAAGGCCAAGGGAGTGAAGTTGTTCGGGGACGAAGCGGCGGCCCGGGCTGCGGGGGAAAAGTTCTCCCCGCCGGCCAACTGGGAGACGGAGTACCTCGATCTCACCATGGCCATCCGGGTGGTCGATGGAGTCGATGGGGCGTTGGACCATCTGGCCCGCCATGGCAGCCACCACTCCGATGCGATTGTCACGGAGGACCGGGCGGTGGCGGAGCGTTTCCTTCGGGAGGCGGATTCCGCCGCAGTCTACTGGAACGCTTCCACGCGCTTCACCGATGGCGGCGAGTTCGGTTTCGGGGCGGAGATCGGCATCAGCACGGACAAGATCCACGCCCGGGGCCCGATGGGACTGGAGGAGCTGACCTCGTACAAATACGTGGTGACCGGTCACGGTCAGCTGCGGGAGTGAGTTCCGCCCCCATTCCCCTGTTTCCGGATCTGCCTTCCCCGGAGGGCAAGGCCCGCCCGAGCGGCTTGAGCGGGCCCCGGGTGGCCGCCCGGGGAAAATTCCTTTTTTCCGGGGACACAAAATTTTTTCTGCAGGGAGTGACCTACGGACCGTTTCGGGACGGCGACGACCATCTCGGAAATCCTGCCAAAGCCGCGCGGGACTTTCGGCTGATGGCGGCGGCGGGGTTCAACACCGTGCGGGTGTATCACCCGCCTCCCCGCTGGTTTTTGGATCAGGCCGCCGAGCACGGCCTCCGCGTCATGGTGACGGTTCCCTGGCAGCGGCGGGTGCTCTTCCTGGACGATGGGGCCGTGCGGAAGGAGATCCGCGCGAGTGTCCGGCGCGCCGCCAAAGCGCATGCCGGTCATCCCGCCATCCTTGGTTATTATGTGGATAACGAGATCCCGCCGGATCTGGTCCGTTGGTACGGTCCCCAGCGCGTCGAAACCTTCCTTGATTCGCTGGCGCGGATTGTGAAGGACGAGGATGCGGGTGCCTTGGCGGCCTATGCCAATTTTCCCCCGACGGAGTATCTCCTGCCCAAGGAGACGGATTTTCTTTCCTATAATGTTTACCTGCACCGCGGTCCCGACCTGCGGGCCTACCTGTCCCGCCTGCAGAATCTGGCCGAGGAGCGGCCTTTGGTTTTGGGGGAGTTCGGGATGGATACGATTCGGCACGCCGAAGAGGAGCAGGCAGATCTTCTGGAGCTCCATTGGGACGAGGTGTTCCGTGGCGGATTGGCGGGGACGATTCTCTTCTCCTGGACCGACGAGTGGTTCACCGATGGGATCGATGTGGAGGACTGGGCCTTTGGGCTGGTCCGGAAAGACCGGACACCGAAAGTCTCGTACCGGCGGTTGGCTCCCAAGACGCTCGAGCCGCGGACGACCTTGGTCGACAAGTTCCCGCTCCCGCGTACGCCGAAGGTTTCCGTGGTCGTCTGCAGTTATAATGGGGCGGCCACCCTTCGCGGCTGTCTCGACGCCCTGCAAAAGCTGAATTATCCGGACTACGAAGTCATCCTGGTGGATGACGGCTCCAAGGACGACACCCAGTCCATCGTGGCGGAATTTCCCGGGGTGAAAAATATCCTGCAGCCGAACCGCGGGCTTTCGGTGGCGCGCAACGTGGGTTGGCAGGCCGCCACGGGGGAGGTGATTGCCTACACGGACTCCGACTGCATGCCGGACCCGGACTGGCTCTATTTTCTCGTGTCCACCCTGTTGCACAGCCACTACGTCGCGGTGGGCGGGCCCAACCTCAACCCGCCGGCCCGCGGACCGATCCCCGCCGCCGTCGCGGCGAGTGCCGGAGCGCCAACGCATGTGCTGTTGAGTGACACGGAGGCTGAGCACATTCCCGGCTGTAACATGGGCTATTGGCGCTGGGCGCTGGAGGAGGTGGGGGGATTCGACGCGGACTTTCGTACGGCCGGGGATGACGTGGACCTTTGCTGGAGGTTGATGCAGGCCGGCCACCGGATCGGTTTTAGTCCGAGTGCGATGGTCTGGCACCACCGGCGGTTCACGATGCAGGCGTACTTCCGCCAGCAGAAGGGGTACGGCGAGGCGGAGGCGATGCTTCGGTTCAAGCACATGCAGTATTTTGATCCGCAGGGTTCCGCCCGCTGGAAGGGGGTGATCTATGGCCTGCCGCGGTTTGAGCGCGTGTTTCACCGGCCGATCATTTATCACGGGGTTTTCGGAACCGGGCTTTTCCAGTGCCTGTATCCCAAACCGGCTTCCCCCTGGGCCCAGCTGGTCAGCGGCCTCGAGTGGAACGCCCTGACGCTTTTTATCTTCCTGGTCTCCATCCAGATCGAGCCTCTCCGCATCCTGCCCCTATTGATGTTGGCGGCGACGCTGGTCCCCGCACTTTCGTTCATGGTGGTGGCCCGGATTGAACCCAAGCACGATACGATTCTCGCCCGTTTGACGGTCTTTTATCTGGCCCTGACCCAACCCCTGGTGCGCGACTGGGCGCGATATTTTACCTGGCTGAAAGGGAAGCGGACGCCGGACTCCGTGGCGATGGTTCCGGAAAAGGACGCGGGACCGAAGATTCCGCTGATCCAATCCCGGATGCTTTCCTTCTGGAGCGAACAAGGGCGGGACCGGTCCCAGCTTCTCGAGGAAGTGGTGAAGAGCATGGAGGAAGAGGGATGGAAGTACTCGCTCGATACCGGCTGGAACCCTTGGGATGTGCAGATTTTTGCCAACCGCTGGTGGCACATCCGCCTGCGTACCCTCACGGAAATTTATCCCCATGGCCGGCGGCTGACCCGCGTGCATCAAGGCATGGTTCCCAGCACCTTCAGCGTGCTTTTTGCCATCACCGCCCTGACGGCCGATGTGTTGGTTTGGTTGGCCTATCCGGCCGCGCTTCCGTTTTTCCTGGGGATCCTCGCCCTCGCCGGGCTGGGTTGGCTCTGGACCGGATGGCAGTTGCGCCGGCGGGTAGCGGACCTGGTGCGGGTGGCGGCCCGGCGAGCGCAGTTGATGCCGGTCTCGGGAAGGAGCCCGCCGGCGTGAAGTTGGTGTTCCGGATCCTCGGATACTACCGGCCCTTTGCCGGAAGGATTCTTGGGGCGTTTCTCTTGCTGGGGGTGGCCACGGGTCTGAACCTGCTCAAGCCGTGGCCGCTGAAATTCGTGGTCGATGGCGTGCTCGCCTCTCCGCAGGGATCCATCGCGGTGCCGTTTCTGCCCGGGACCTGGTCCTTCGCCTCCGCCTTGGCGCTGACCTGCGGCGCCTTGATCGGGATCCATCTTTTGTGGGGGGCCGTGAATCTGGCGCAGACATACGCCCTGATCGAAATCGGCCTCAAGGCCCTGTTGCGTGTCCGGACGGAGTTGTACGCCTACCTGCAATCCCTGCCTTTGCGGTTTCACGACGCCCGGCGCAGCACCGACTCCAGTTTCCGCGTGGCCTACGACGCGCAGGCCATTCAAACCTATTTTAACCGGGGATTCGCCACGATTCTTGGCTCGGCCCTCACTTTGGTTGGGACGTTTGTGGTGATGTTCCGGATGAGCCCGTTGCTGGCGTTTCTCTCCCTGGCGGTGGTGCCGTTTCTGATGATGGCGATCGCCCGATTTGCCGGCCGGATCCGGCGGGAGACGGCGGCTCTCCAGGCGCAGGAGAGTGATGTGCTGGCGCGGGCGAACGAGGGTCTTTCCAGCATCCGGGTGGTGCATGCCTTCGGGCGGGAATCCCATGAGGTGGATCTTTTCCGTCGGGAGGCGAGGGAGTCGCTGGAGGCGAATCTGCGGCTTTCGATGACCAACGTGGCGAGCACGTTGGTGGTGGGGACGCTTTTGGCGGCGGGGACGGCGGCCCTGTTGTGGGCCGGGGCGGGGGAGGTCGCGGCGGGGAAGATGACGTTGGGGGATCTCCTCGTGTTTCTGGCCTACCTCGCGATGTTGTACTCGCCGCTGGAGCAGTTGAGTTATACGGCTTGGTCGATGGAGGGGGCCGCGGGGGCGGCGCAGAGGGTGTTTGAAGTCCTCGACACGCCCGATGAGGTGCCCGATCCGGCCAAGCCGGAAAAACTTCCGGCCGGGGCCGGAGCGCTCGAGTTTCGTGGCGTGGGTTTTCGGTATGCCCGGGGGGACGAGGTCCTCCACGGGCTGAGCTTCACGGTGGCGCCGGGAGAGTCGGTCGCGGTGGTGGGGGGAACGGGCGCCGGGAAGACGACCCTGCTTTCCTTGTTACCCAGGTTTTACGATCCCACCGAGGGCTCGATTCACTTTCACGGTATCGATCTGCGCCGCTTGGCCAAAAAAGAGCTGCGGTCCCGTCAGGCGTTGGTTCTTCAGGAGACGGTTTTGCTGAACGGAACCGTGCGGGAAAATATCGCGTATGGGCGACCGGGGGCCTCGTCACGGGAAATTCAGAAGGCGGCGGAAGACGCGCAGGCGGACGAGTTTATCCGGCAACTCCCGCAGGGGTACGACACACCGGTCGGAGAGCGGGGAGTGATGTTGAGCGGGGGCCAGCGGCAGCGGATCGGGATCGCGCGGGCCTTTTTACGGGACGCACCGATTCTGCTTCTGGATGAGCCGACCAGTGCGTTGGATGCCGTCACGGAAAAGGAGTTGTTGGGGGTTCTGGGAAAACTGATGAGCCGGCCAACGACACTGTTGGTGACGCACCGGCTCCATGCCGCCCATCGGGCCGACCGGATTCTGGTGCTGGAAAAAGGAAGGCTGGTGGAAGAGGGGAAGGGCGAAGAGCTTCTCGCGCGGAAAGGCGCCTACTGGCGTCTGTGGCAATCGGCCAACAGCTAGGGGGTTTGTTTCTCGAAGCGGTTGTGGACTTCGGCCGCGTTGGTCTCGGTGAGTTCGATCCGGTGGGTCTGTTTTTTGCCCGCTTCCAGTTCCAGAAGCCAATAGGCCACGGCGTAGCGGCTTTTGTACTGGGCATAGAGGGCGTGTTTTCCGGGGGGCACGTTGCTGAAGATAAACTCCCCGTTGGTGGACGTCCGGGTCCGGAGGGTGGCGGCGTTGGCGGCGGCCTGGCCAAGGGCCTTGAGATCGAGGTTTTTGTAGCCGTCGGAAAAATCGATGCGCACCCCTACCGGGTTTTCCTCGCCGTCGGGGCTGCGGGTGACGGCCAGGCCGTCGGTGCGCCAGGTCTCCATCCGGAGCCGGCGGATTTCCGGAATGAGGTTGGTGGGAGCCAGGACAATATCCATCCCGCCCAGATCCGAACGATAGGAAGCGTTGCGGAGTTGAATGGTGGCCCGGCCGGCCACGGTGGCCCCGGAGGGTTCCTGCGCCGGTAGTTGGCAGGAAAAAAGGAGGAGCGCGGCGGCCAGCTTGCCAAACCTCCCGACTGGCTGAAACTTAAGGAGATGATGCGCCATCAGCTATCTATTTACCGCAAGGGCGGGGTGGGGGGAAGGGGCCTGTGAACGAGCCCCGTTACCGGAAACTGGCCGATCTGTTGACCGGCTACTCCACCTGCCTGCGCCGGGGGGACCGGGTTTGGATCGATGCCTCCGAAATTCCCGAGGATTTTGTGGTGGAGCTGATCCGTTCCGTCCGCGCCCGGGGGGCGGACCCTTTTGTCCATTTGCATATGGGCAAGGTTTCTCGGGAGCTGGGCCGCGGGGTGACGGAGAAGGCGCTGCGGTTCAGCTTGCGGCATGACCTGAAAAGGATGAAGGAGATGCAGGCCTATATTGCGCTGCGGGGTTCCCAGAACGCTTTTGAGTCCAGCGATGTGCCGGCGGAGAAGCAGCAGTTGGCCGGGAAAATTCTGCGTCCCATCTCCGATCGCCGAATCAACCACACCCGGTGGGTGGTGCTGCGTTGGCCCACGCCGGCCATGGCCCAGGCCGCGGGAATGAGCACCGAGGCCTTCGAGGATCTTTTCTTCCGGGTTTGCACCCTCGACTACCGAAAGCTGGCTCAGGCGGTGAAGCCCCTGGTGCAGCGGATGCGCCGGACGAATCGGGTGCACATCACCGGTCCGGGCACCGACCTTCGGTTTTCCATCAAGGGAATCGGGATCATCCCCTGTGTGGGGGAGCGGAATATCCCCGACGGGGAGGTGTTCACGGCTCCCGTGAAGGACAGCGTGGAGGGACAGGTGACATTCAATGCTCCCGCGGTGTACCGCGGGATTCCTTTCGACAACGTCCAGCTGAAATTCTCCAAGGGGAAGATCGTGGAGGCGCGGGCGGGAGACAAGAGCCGCCAACTGGAGCAGATTTTCGACAGCGACGCGGGCGCGCGTTATGTCGGGGAGTTTTCGCTGGGACTAAATCCTTATCTGCACCAACCCATCCGCGATATCCTTTTCGATGAAAAGATTGCCGGCTCCTTCCACTTCACCCCGGGGCAGGCGTACGAGGAGGCGGACAACGGAAACCGCTCGCAAGTTCACTGGGATCTGGTCTGCCTCCAGGACCGGACGCACGGCGGGGGACGGATCTTTTTTGACGGCAAGCTGGTCCGCGAGGATGGCCGATTTGTGACCCGGGAACTGGCCGGCCTGAATCCGGAACGGCTGGCGCGGGTGTTGCCCCTATGAACCTGCGGCAGACCCTGGTGCAGCTGGCGGAGCAGTCCGGCGCCAAGGATCTGCCCGCCTGCGAACAGGCGGTGGTGGCGGCGGCGGCGGACCAACGGTCCATGATCAACGCGTTGCTGGACACCGGCCAGGTGGACGAAAAGGTCTTTGCCCAAAAACTTGGAGAGTCCCTGGGGCTGCCGGTTTGGTCGGGGGATATCCCTCCCATTCCCGCCCCGCTCCGGGAAAAGTTTCCGGCCCGGATTGCACTCCGGCACCGGCTCCTCCCGATCACGCCGGGGGAGGGCGAACCCCTGCCGGTCCTGGGTTTTGATCCTTTTGATCATCTGGGCCGTCAGGCCTTGGCGGGATTTTGGGAGGGACAGACCCGCTGGATGCTGGCTCCCCGCCGGGCGGTGTTGGACGGCTTGCGGGGCGGGTACGGCGTGGGGGCGGAAACCTTCGACGAGATTTTGGAGGGCCGCGGGGATCTGCCGCCGCCCAGCGATCTGGAACAGGAGACGACGATCCTGGATGCGGATGATTCCGAGGCCTCCGTCATCAAGTTCGTCAACCAGATCATCCGCGAGGCGCTGCAGGAGCGGGCGACGGATATTCATATCGAGCCGCTGGAGGATGATCTCCAGGTGCGGTACCGGATCGACGGCGTGTTGCGGAACATTCCCGTGCCGCCGCGGATCAAGCTGTTCCAGGCGTCCCTGATTTCCCGCATCAAGATCATGGCGCATCTGGACATCGCCGAGCGGCGTTTGCCGCAGGACGGCCGGATCAACCTGGAGTTTGAGGGGCGCCCGATTGACGTCCGCGTGGCCACGATTCCCTCCGTGACCGGTGAATCGATCAGCCTGCGTTTGCTCGGCCAACAGCGTTTTGACTTCGCCCAGCTGGGGCTGAGTCCGGTCAACGAGCAGAAAGTCCGCAGTCTGCTGGCGCTGCCGAACGGGATTGTGCTCATCACCGGCCCGACGGGGTCCGGAAAATCCACCACCCTCTATACTTTCCTTGCCTCCCTGAACTCCAAGGACCGGCGGATTGTGACGATTGAGGATCCGGTGGAGAACAAGATCGCCGGGGTGGTGCAGATTGCGGTGAAGCCGGAAATCAATCTGACCTTCGCCGCGGGATTGCGCAGCATTTTGCGGGGCGACCCGAATGTGGTGATGGTGGGTGAGATGCGGGATGTGGAGACGACCGAGATCGCGATCCGCGCCGCCCTGACCGGGCACTTGGTCTTTTCCACTTTGCACACCAATGACGCCATCGGGGGCATCACCCGCTTGGTGGATATGGGGATCGAGCCGTTTCTCGTGGGATCCTCGGTGCGGGCGTTTTTGGCGCAACGACTGGTCCGGGTGCTGTGCCCATGGTGTTGCGAGAAAGGTTCCTACTCCGACGAGTATATCCGGGAAATCGGGATTCCTCCGGAAAAGGCAGCCACGGCCCACCGGGCGGTGGGGTGCGACCGTTGTCGGCAGACCGGTTATCAGGGGCGGCGGGCGATTTATGAGATCTGTCTCGTGTCGCCGCAGATGCAGGAAATGATCACGCGTCGGGAGTCCAACGCGGCCCTGAAGGAGTTGGCGCGATCCCAAGGCATGAAAAGTCTGCGGGAGGACGGATGGGACAAGGTGGCGGAGGGGACCACGACGATTGAGGAAGTGGTCCGGGTCACCGCGACCGAGGCCGCAAAAACAAACGCCTGATATGCCGGCATTCACGTATGAGGCCTTGGTTCCGGGCGGTGGGCGGACCCGGGGAACGCTGGAGGCGAAAAGCCGGCAGGAGGCCCTGGTCCAACTGAGTCGGCAACGGCTTCAACCCATTCGGCTTCAGCAGGAGGGGGCGGCGGGCCCGGCCGCCAAGACATCCGGGCCGGGAGCCACCGCGCCGGCCGAGCGGCAGATGAATGAGGGGCAGATCATTTCCTTCACGGAGGAGTTGGGGGATTTGTTGGACGCCGGCCTGCAACTGGAAGGGGCCCTGAAGATGATGGAGCAGCGCTCCGAGGCCTCTTCGCTGAAAGCGGTGGCGGAAAGTTTACGAACCCAGGTGCGGGAAGGAGTGAGTCTGTCCCGCGCCCTGAAGACTGCCTCTTCCAGTTTTTCCGACCTCTATTGCAACCTGGTGGCGGCGGGGGAGGTGAGCGGCGCCCTGGGTCCGATTCTTCAACGGCAGGTGCTTTACTTGAAAAAGCTCAGCGACCTGAAAGGACGGGTGGTGCAGGCCCTGATCTATCCGATGTTTGTGACCGGGGCCGGCATCCTGTTGATGGGGTTGTTTGTCGTGGTTCTGGTGCCTCAGCTGGAGATGCTTTTCAAAACCCAAAAGCCGCCGCTGATCACCCAGCTGCTGCTCGGCACCAGCCGCTTTTTGGTCCAGTGGGGCTGGATGGTGCTGGTGATGGTGGCCCTGGGGGGCATCGGATTTTGGCAGGCGATTCAGAAGCCGGCGGGTCGGCTGTGGTGGGACCAGGCGCGGGTGAAGATTCCCATTGCCGGGCCGGTTCTGGAGGCGGCGTTTTACGCCCAATTCAGCCAGACCCTCGCCAACCTGCTCGGCAACGGCGTCACATTATTGCAGGCGATGCAGCTGGTTTCCCGCGCCACTCCCAACACCTATTACCGGGTGCGGTTGGAAAAGGCGTCGGAGCAGATCTCCGAGGGATATTCCCTGAGCCGGGGCCTGAGGCAGGTGGGCGGATTTTCCGACACCTTCCTGGATCTCGTGGCGGTCGGGGAACAAACCGGGGAACTGGCCAAGTCCTTGGACAAGGCGGGAGCCCGGTATGAGAAGGAGATGGATCGGCGGATTCAGCGGATCACCGCCCTGATCCAACCCGTGATCATTGTGGTGATCGCCCTGGTGGTCGGGGCGGTGGTCTATTCGATCATCACCAGCATCTTCGACGCGATGTCCGGAATGCGAAAAAACCTCTAATAAGTTGTTCCCGCCGTTTGGGCGGTTGTTCACGCGACGGGTGAGCAAGGCGGCGGCTTCCCCAACGGTCTTGGCCGGACCCCTGCCAAGCTGTTGGCATGAAAAGGAGAAAACCGTTTTGGCGCCGGCTGACCCCCGTGGCCTCCTTTTTCTGGATCGTTTCCCTTCTGCCGGCGGAGGCCCCGCCCGGCGGGGAAATTCCCGCAGCGGTCTGGGATGCGGCGGTGAACCTCACGCCTCCGTCCTGGTTTGGGCCGGCCCAGACGGCCGCCGGGGCGAACATGACGGTTTGGCGTGCGCCGATCCGGCCGCCCCCCGGGCAGTCTCGACTTGCCGTCACCCTTTTGTTTGAGGAAACGCAGGGAGGATTCGCGCGGTTAATCTGGCAGGGGCCGAGCCGTGCGGTGACGATTTGCGGCAACCTGTACGAAGGCGCCGCTTCTTGGCATGCGCGGACGTTGCTCCTGGATCGGGAAACTCTGGCCGGTCCCGGCCAGTTGGTGGTGGAGGCCACCGGGTCCCGTCCCGTGCTCGCGCGGGCGGAGCTCGCGTGGGTGGAGCCGCTCGTGCTCGCGGCCAGTGGCTGGACTCCGCCCGGGCTTTATCTCTCCCCGTCCGGCAAGATTTTTCCGGCGGATGAGCTGCAAGGGCAGGGACGGCGCGCACCCCAGGACGAACGAAAAGGGCGGATCATTGACGCCGTGTTGGATGCCGGTCCGGTCAAGGTTGAGCCGCAAGCCTCGGTGCGTTTTTTGGCGCCGATCGCCGCCACCCCAGCCCATGCCCGCTTGGAGGCGCAGGTGGCGGGGTTAGGCCCGGCCGAGGAGCCGGTTCTTTGGATCAACGGGCGACCGGTTGCCGCGGTGGCCGTGGAACTGCCCGGGCTGGAGGATGCTGGCTATCGCTGGTTGGCTGGAGGACCGCAACTGGCCTACGGGGGTTGGCGGACCGTGGCCGCCCATGTGCCTTCCGGTTGGCTCTCGGCGGGGGAGAACCAGATCGACTGGCAGTGTCCGGCCGGATCCTCCGGCATGACCCTCCGCCAGTTGCGTCTCCAGTTAAGTTATGACTCGATGGGAATGTCTCCCTCCGCGCCTCCCGCAGTGTCCCCGGCTCCGGTGGCT
>JBBAWG010000009.1:43600-54913 GCA_040397305.1 Methylacidiphilales bacterium
CGGCGGTGGCCGTCCCCCGCCTGCGACTTGGATTGTCTTCGGGATCCGCCGGAGTAGGATTACGTTCAGAATGAGACCTTTCCAAAATCTACGTTCCCAGCAGCGGGCAACTTGCGCGGGGTTCACGCTCATCGAAATCATGCTGGTGGTGGGAATCATCACCGTGCTGATGGGGTCGGCCATTTTCATGCTCACGGGGAATCTGGAGTTTGCGAAAGAGCAGCGCGCCCGCGGGGACATCAACGCCATCGTCACCCAGGTCCGGATGTTTGAGATGAAAAGCGGCGGGGTGCCGCTGAGTCAGTCCCAAGGACTGCAGGCTTTGGTCGGGAAGGGGAAAGGTTTTGAAGAGCTCCCCAAGGATCCCTGGGGCGAGGATTACCAGTACAAAGTGGATTCTTCCTCGGCGAAGGGCTTTAAGGTGTATTCAAAGGGCCCGGACCGGCAGGACAACAGCGGCGGCGGGGACGACGTCACCTCCAAATAAGGGGGTCGGCCGGGAATTTTCATGAAACTCCGCCCAAAGTCGGCGGCGGGGTTCACGTTGCTGGAAATTATTCTGGCCGTTGGTATCGGCGTTATTTTCATGGGGGGTGCCGTGGTCTTTCTTTCCACCACCGGCGGTGACCGGGAATTGATCCAGTCCCGCAAGATGCTGGAGGAGGAGGTGGGGTCGGCGCGGGAAAAGGCGTTGGGGACCGGAATCCGGCAGCAGATCCTTCTGAATGTCCGGGCCGTGGCCGGAAACGAGTTTCCCGGGGAAGTGGAGATGGATCTGATCACCCCGGAAGATCTGGCCCGTGGCCGGCGGGGCTGGGGGAAGCCGGAGAAGTACCAGTGGTTGATCACGGGTGGGGGCCTGGTGGAGCCGATCCGGGTGCGACTCCGGCACGGGGAGAACCGGGACGAGTTTGAATTTAACGCCCTGACGGGAGAGTCGAACACCCGGCGACAGAGTCAGCCGTGAAGAAGACTCCCACAGGCTTCACCCTCATCGAGGTGATGTTGGCGGTGGCGATCTTTGCCTTCGCCGTCGTGGGGTTTGGGGTGGCCCTGAATGACGTGCTGGGCGTGAACTCGGAAATTCTCCGGACGGCCCAGCGGAGGCAGGCCATCGAGTCGGTGGCGGCGCAGATTCTCGCCCGCAGCAACAACTTTGCGGAAAGCGGATGGACGCCGGTGCCGGGTTGGGGCTCGGAAAAAACCTGGACAATTTCCCAGCGGGTCCAGCCGGTTTTGGTCAACGTCCCGGGCCCCAACAATGTGACCATGCCCTTGGGCGGCTGGTGGCGGGTGGAGCTGCATGCGCAGGACGAAAGGGAGAAGGTGGTTGACCGGATCAGCTTCATTCTCTGGGGGCAACGATGAGTGGCCGGGAATTCCGGGGGGGGCGGAGCTTCACCCTGATTGAGGTGACCCTGGGCATGGCGATTCTGATTTTGATTTTTGGGGTCCTTTTTCAGTTGGTGCAGATGTCGATGCTGGGAGCGGATGCCGCCGCCAAAAACAGCCAGCGGAGCCGGGAGGTCAGCGGCCTTTTCGCCCTCATCCGGCAGCTTTGTCTGGATCTTCCCGTGCGTGCCCAGCTGAGTTTCGAGCCCCGGGCGGGGGCGGGGTTTGACCTGCTCCTTTCCAACCCCCCGCTGGTGATCCTGCCCGAGCAAAAAGGCGGGGCTCGATCCATCCGGTTGGCCCTGCAAAAGGATCCGGTGGGGGGTGGCGGGGTGTTGGTGCTTCATGAAATTTTTCAAGCCACCAACGAGATGAACCGGCAACCCCCCCCAAAAACCAACAGCTTTGAGTTGATGCGGGAAGTGACCTCGCTGGAGTGGCGGGCGGGGGATCCGCGGAATCCGGACGAGTTGCGGGAGTGGAATGATCCGATCAAACCCGCCTATCTCAGAATGACCCTGGTCCGGCGGGATGCGGGACGAAGTATTTCCAACACCGGGATCTTTTGGATCCCCACGGGCTATAGCCCCAGCGGAATGCCGCCGGTGGATCCGGTTACGCGGGTCCCGATGAATTTGACCAACTAGGCCATCCGGGATGAACACGCGCACTCGAATTGATCGAAGCCCCGCCGGGGTAGCCCTGATTGTGGTGTTATGGGCCGTGGCGCTGATTTCTGCGGCGATGCTGGGATTGGCGGCGATTCTGCAGCGGCAACTGGGGCAGGAGGTGGCCGCTTTGCAAAATTCCCGGGCCACCCTGGTGGCGGAGTCAGGGCTGCAGATGGCGTTGAACCAGCAGATTCAGCCAGCCATGGCGGCCGAGGCGTCCCGGGTTTTGAGTGGGGAGTTGCAGACGGGCTGGGGGGTGAAAGTGAGTTTTGAGGTGGGGGCGGAGGATCTGCGTGGGGAGGAGGGGAAAATCAACCTGAACGCCTTGGCGATGGGCGATCGGGATTTTTGCCGGCGGATTCTCACCAATCTTTTGGGAGTCTGGGATGTGAACCCGACCACCTCCTCGGCCTTCATTGACGCCCTTTTCGATTATGTGGATCCGGACGACCAGACCACCGGAAACAATGACCTGACCGAGGCCTTGGCGAAAGACGGCCCGTTGGAGAATCTGGATGAACTGGAGAAGGTGCCCGGATGGGCGCAGGTGAAGAAGGAGTCCACGGTCAAAAATTGGAGGGAAAAACTCACCATTTTTGGTTCCGGGAAACTTTCTCTGAAAAGTGCGGATCAGGATGTCATTGAGGTGTGGCTCGGTTTGACCGAGGGAGGCGCCGCTAATTTCGTCCAAGCCCGCCTGGGGATAGACCAGGTCTTCGGCAGCTTGGATGATCAGGTGAATGCGGGGCTGTTGGGTCTTATTCCGCCGGACCTTCAGGCTAGAATCACCACGGGAGATGAAGATCTTTGGCGGGTGACCTCGACGGGCTATGTGGGCGAGGTTAAAAGAAAAGTTGTGGCGCTGATTTCCCGTAATCCACCCCAAATCAAGGCCCGTTGGATGGAGGAGACAGAGTGAAGTTCAAGGGCCTTGGAAAAAACGGGCTTTCGCGAAAGCAGAAAGCCTCGCCGGCAGCTACCGGGGGCGCGGTTCTCTTTCCCGGTCCGGAGGGATGGGAACTATGGAGCGGTCCCCGGGGGCAGTCCGTCTGCACGGGGACGGCCGAACAGCCCCGCAAACTCCGGCCTACCACCGGGTGCATCCTGAGCCTTCCCTCCCGCTCGTTTCTTTCCATGCCTCTTTGGGTGCCGGTGGTCGAGGACAGTCCCGCCCGGGAGCAGACCCAGATCAAACTGGAGATGAAAGGCCTGCTTGGCGCCAACCCCGAGGGCGCCATTTGGAATTTCGAAGGTATTCGCAAAGAGCAGCTTCCTTCCACGGGGGAGGAAGAGCCGGTCACCCGCCAGCTGGAGGCCACTGCGGTGCTGACCGTTCCATTTCACGAGGAGTGGTTGGTGGAGGAAGCGGCCCGGTACGAACCGGCTGGGCGCATGATGGCGGCCCCGGGCGGCGGGGCCTCAGGGGTATTGCGCCGGGAACTGGGCCGATGGGTCGCCGATTTTTATCTCTCGGGAAAATGGCTACATACCCAGGCGCTTCTGGCCACTTCCCTGGATGTCTCCGCGGCCGTCGAACTGGCGGCTACCCTGGCGCAGCTGGAGGGAGAGGGAATTCTCCCCCGGTTGGATGATTGGATCATCCGGGAGGCTGGGACGACGGTTTCCGAGGATTTTCGCAAGGTTTTGGGTGGTCCCATCCGGGTCGAGGATCGGATTCCGCCGGGCTCACCGGCGGAGCCGTGGAATTTGCCCCCGCCCGCCCTGACGGAACTCCGGGCGGAACGCGCCGAAGGGGCGAAACGGAAAAAGCTGATCCGGGCCGGCTTGACCGGATATCTGGCGGTTGTTTTCGTCGCGATGGCTTTCCTGGCGTGGCCATTGGTTCGACTGAAGCTGGCCCAGGCGGAATTGGGAAAAATCGGCCCGGAGGCGGACAAGATCCAAACCACGGCGATGTTATGGCGGGAGGCCGGGGCCTGGCTGGAGCCTAAACGCAACGCCCTCGAGCTTCTTTGGCAGGTCTCCCGCCCGCTCATTGAGTCGGACCCTGCACAAATTGAGGGCGTGCGCCTGACCCTTTTCGACCTGAACTCCAAGCGGCTGCTCCTGCAGGGAGAGGGAAAAGATCTGGAGTTGGTGGAAAAATATTTGCAATGGCTGAAAAATGAGGCCGCTTTGGCCGGGTTCACCTGGAAAAACCCCCAACCCAAGCTATTGCCCAACGGCAACGCCCAGTTCCAGGCGGAGGGCATTCCGCCGGGAGTTTCCGCTGAGGCGGAGGAAGGAGGGGAAGATGAGAACGCTAACGCGCCATGAGAAAAAATTAACCTTCCTGCTGGTGGGGGCACTGGCGGTGGGCGTGCACCTGATTCTCCTCAAGGTGGCCTTGGAGCTGGATCGCTCCAACCGTCGCAAGCTGGCCCAGGTGGACGAGGAGCTGACCGAGGCCCGTTTCTGGATCGACCAGCGGGAGGATTGGCGGGCCAAAAGTGAGTGGCTGGAAAAGAATTTCAAGCCGGTGCCTGAAGAAAATCCGGCGCCGGCCCTGCAAAAATTGCTGCAAACCGCCGCCGCTTCCGCCGGGCTCAAGGTGGAGGAGCAGAAACCCCCGGCTCCCAAGCCGGGCCCCCGCTTCCTGCAGTATGCGAATCGGATGAAAATGAGCGGAAGCCTGAGCCAGTTTCTGGACTGGCTGGTGGCGGTCTATCGGCCGGAGCAGGGCATCGCCGTGACGGCCTTGAACCTGAAAATCGGGGCGGAACCCCCCAAGATGGTCGGGGAGGCGGTCGTGGGGCAGTTCTTCCGACCCAACAATCCATGAGCAAGTTCTTCACACCCCCCTTGGCTCTGCTGCTGGCCTCTGTCTCCTCGGTCTTAGCCTCGGAGGAGATGACCCTCACTCCGCCTGTGCCCGATGTAAAAGCAGCGGGGGTGGCCGCTCCGGCCGCCTCCGGCCTGCCGACCTCCCTTGCCGCCGGGCGGTTTGGTCCCTTGACCCGGAAATCCCCTTTCACGTTGGCCTCCACCACGGAAGAAAATGCTGATTTTGCCAAGGATCTGCTTCTGGCTGGTTACGTCCGGATGGACGGGCAGGACTTTGTCATGATTGCCAACCGCACCCGGCCGGATCGGGTGATGGTCGGAACCAAGCCTTCCCCGGCCGCTCAGGGCATGATTCTTCTCAAGGTGGAGCGGGATCCCTCCGGGGATCCCACCAAGCTGCGGGCCCAGATCCGGAAAGGGACCGAGACCGCCATGCTCAAGTATGAATCTGCCACTCCGGGTGCGGTTGCCGCCCCCGGTCAGCCCGGCGCCGTCCCAAGCGCTCCCGGGCAACCGGTCCCCGGACAGCCTCCGGTTCCGGGACAACCCCAAGTCGGGCAGGCGCTGCCGGGCGCTCCGGGTCAAAAACCCGCCCAAAATCCCCCGGTCATCCGCCGGCGGGTCATTCCCATTCCTTCACCCACGCGATGAACTTTGCACAAAGGGCTCTCGTTTTCCTCGCCCTAGCCGGGCCGCTGATGGCGCAGGCACCTGTACCCCAGGCGGCGGCTCCCCAGGGAGCGGCTCCTGCTGAGGAGATGGTGTCCCCCGATACCATCCAGTTTCCCAACAATCCCGTTTCGGATTTTCTATTGGTGTATGAGCGGCTGAAGGGGGTCACGTTGATTAAGGACGCCAGCCTGGCGGCCGGCGGTCCCAATCTCAGCCTGACGCTCAACCAGCCGGTCACCAAGGAAGAGGCCATTCGCCTGATCGAATCCACCCTCCTGCTGAACGGGTACGCGTTTATCGCGGTGGACAAAAAGACCGTGAAGGTGATCAACACCGCCGGCGGTAAAAATCCGCGGAGCGAGGGAGTGTTTGTCTTTACTAACGAAGATGAGTTGCCGGAAGGGGAGGTCATCGCTTCGTATGTCCTGCCTCTCACTCATTTGGCGGCCGCCGATGCGGTGGAGATTTTTAACCAGTTCATCGTCCTGCATCCGTACGGCAGCATGGTGGCGGTGCCGGTGGCGAATCAGGTTGTCATCACGGAGAACTCCACTTTGATTCGCCGGTTGATTGAGGTGAAGGCGTTGGTGGATCAGCCGGCGCCCGAAGTCCGCTCGGAATTTGTCCAGCTGGAACAGGCGAATGCCGACCGCGTGGTGGAGCTGATCACCCAGCTTTTGGAAAAGCGGGAGGAAGGGGCGGGTGGAACGGCGGGGCGTGCGGCCACGGGTCAGCCTACCCAGCCGCCCGGTGCGCCCGCGATTCCCGGGGCGCAAGCGGCCGCTGCCACCACGGCTGCCACGATCAACGCGGGATCCTCCGGCGACATTCAGCTGATCGCCGATACCCGCACCAACCGGATTCTCATTGTCACCCGCCCGATGAACATGGACTACATCAAGAAACTGATCGAGGAGTTCGATGTGGCGGTGGATCTGAGCGATCCTTACGAACAGCCGCTGAACTATGTCGCCGCCGCCGACATGCTGCCGATCTTGGCTGACATGCTGCAGGAGGAAGGGCAGGAGGGTGGGACCGGAGACACGGGAGGAGCGGGGGCCCCCACGCGGGTTACCAGCGGGGGAATCGGGACGGGTGTGACCGGGGGGACGGGATCGAGCACGGGAGGTATTTCCGGATCGGGCGAACTCGGATCTTTGGAGGAGCCCGGGGAGCAGCAGGCCGCCCAGTCCGTGATCGTCGGGAAAACCCGGCTGATCGCCGACAACCGGGCCAACTCCATCCTGGTGATCGGGCAGCCGGAGGCCCGCGACAAGGTAAAGGCCATTCTGGACAAGCTGGATAAGCGGCCGATGCAGGTTTACCTGGCCACCGTCATTGGTCAGTTGCGCGTCCTCAATGACGACCAGTTTGCCGTCAACATCCTGCAAAAATACATCGGGGGGCCGCAGACCGGGGCCGCTTCCGTGTCCGGGGGCAGGTCACTTATCTCCGCAGGAACCAATGGAGTTACGCCGCTCAGTCCGTCCGCGGCTACTTTGGCGCAAATGGCCCAAGTCGCCTCCACCGCTCTTCCCGGCATGCAGATCGCCACCTTTATCGCCGGATCCATCGACCTTTACATCCAAGCCCTCACGATCACGGCACGTTTCCGGATCGCCTCCCGGCCTTCTGTTTTTACCGCCAACAACAAGAAGGCCGTCATTTTCAACGGGCGGAAAATCGCCGTGCCGACCAGCACCGTGACCAGTCTGGGAGCGGGAGGAAGTGCCGTGACCACCACGGGATCGCAGCAGTCCAACATTCAGTATCAGGACGTGGTTCTCAAGATCGAGGTGGTGCCGCTCATTAATAGCGCCCGGGAGATCACCCTTCAGATCATCCAGACGAACGACAATATAATCCCCGGGGCGAACACCAACATCGGGGGAGGGGTCACGGTTCCGGAAATCGCCACCCAGGAGCTCACCACCACGGTGATTGTGCCCGACCGCGGCACCATTCTTTTGGGCGGACTGATCACGCAACAGGATGACAAGACCGTCAGCGGGGTTCCGTTTCTTTCCACCATTCCCTTGATGGGGACGTTGTTCAAAAGCACCACGGACACCACCCGGCGGGAGGAATTGGTGGTGATGATCCAGCCCTCGGTTGTGATGGACAACCTCGAGATGCGGGAGGTCAGCAAAACAGAGCGCGATCTGACCGGGTTTTCCTCCAAGGAACTTTCCCCGCTCAGCATGAAAGTCGGTTCCAAAAGCTCCGGCCAAACAGGACTACCCCTTTCTTCTCCCGAAGAGCTGCCCGAGCCTCCCACCCAGGAATAAAATCTGTTCCCAAGAGGGCATGCCCGTGGGGTTGACTCCCCATCCCGTTTCTAGGACGCTGGCTGGCATTAGTTTTTCTACTTCATGAACATCCACGAATACCAGGCCCGTGAACTTCTTTCCTCGGCCGGAGTCGCCGTTCCCCGCGGGGCCGTGGCCCGCACCCCGGAAGAGGCGGAGTCCATCGCCCGGTCTCTCCCCTGCAACAGCTTTGTGGTGAAGGCCCAGGTCCACGCCGGGGGCCGGGGAAAGGGGAAGTTCGCTGATGGATTCGTTTCGGGTGTTCATCTCGTCAAAACCCCGGCGCAGGTCCGCGATGTCACCGCCCGGATGCTGGGAAATCAGCTGATCACTCATCAGACCGGTCCGGAAGGGAAGCCCGTCCATGCCGTCCTCGTCGGGGAGTCCACCGAGATCGCCCGGGAGCTGTATCTGGCCATCGCCCTCGACCGCGCTTCCGGCTACCCCGTTCTCATCGCCAGCCAAGAGGGGGGCGTGGAAATTGAAACCGTCGCTGAAAAAAATCCCTCCGCCATTCTCCGCGAACAGATCCACCCCGGCCTGGGCCTCCAGCCCTACCAGGCCCGCAAAGCCAGCATATTCCTCGGCTTTCCCTCTACCGGCCTCCGCGCGCCTTGCCGGCTGATTCACGCGGTCTACCGCCTCTTCCTTGAAAAAGACTGCTCCCAGGTGGAGATCAACCCGCTCGCCGTGACCAAGGGCGGTGACGTGGTGGCCCTCGACGCGAAACTGAACTTCGACGACAACGCCCTCTTCCGTCACAAGGAGATTGAGGCCCTGCGGGATGCCTCCCAGGAAGATCCGCGGGATCTCGCCGCCGCGGAGCACCACCTCAACTACATCGGTCTGGACGGCGATATCGGCTGCATGGTCAACGGCGCCGGGCTCGCCATGGCCACGATGGATCTCCTGCAGGCCGCCGGCGGTCGCCCGGCCAACTTCCTCGACGTGGGGGGCGGCGCTTCGGAACAGATGATCACGGCCGCCTTTAAACTCCTTCAGGGTGATCCCCGTGTCCGCGTCATCTTCATCAACATCTTCGGCGGCATCCTCAAGTGTGACGTCCTTGCCCAAGGCATCGTCGCCGCCTGCCGCACCGCCGCGCCCCGCGTCCCCGTCATCGTCCGCCTCCAGGGAACCAACGTGGAGGAGGGGAGAAAAATTTTGCGGGAATCCGGTCTCAAGCTGACCGCCGCCGAGGGACTGACTGAGGCTGCCGACAAGGCTGTCGCGGCCGCGAAAGGGAAATAACCATGTCCGTTCTCGTCGACGCCAACACCCGCCTCCTCGTCCAGGGCATCACCGGCAAGGCCGGCTCGTTCCACGCCTCCGCCTGCCGCGCCTACGGCACCCGCGTGGTCGCCGGGGTCACCCCGGCGCGGGGTGGGGAGAAATTCGAAAACACCGTTCCGATTTTTGATACGGTCGCCGAGGCGGTCGCCGCCACCGGCGCCAACGCCTCCATGATCTTTGTCCCGCCTGAATTTGCCGGTGATGCGATCCTCGAGGCTGCCGATGCCGGCATCCAGCTGATCGTCGCCATCACCGAAGGCATCCCCGTTCTCGATATGATGCGCGCCCGCCACGCCCTGCAGGGCACCCCCTCCATCCTGATCGGGCCGAACTGTCCCGGCATCATCACGCCCGGCGCCTGTAAGATCGGGATCATGCCCGGCTACATCCATCGCCCCGGGCACGTCGGCCTCGTCTCTCGCAGCGGGACCCTCACCTATGAAGCTGTCTGGCAGATCACCAGCCAGGGGCTGGGCCAAAGCACCTGCATCGGTGTGGGCGGTGATCCCATTCACGGGCTTTCCCTGCAGCAGGCCGTCGAGTTTCTGCACGCCGACCCTGACACCCACGTCATCGTGATGATCGGGGAGATCGGCGGATCGGAAGAGGAGGAGGCGGCCGAGTACATTCGGGCGCGGGTGAAGAAACCGGTGGTGGGATTCATTGCCGGGGCCACGGCTCCGCCCGGAAGAAGGATGGGACACGCCGGGGCGATCATTTCCGGGGGGCACGGCACCGCCCAGGCCAAGATCGAGGCCCTGCAAAAGGCCGGCGTGCGCGTGGCCAAAACCCTGGCCCACATCGGCGAGGAAGTGGCGAAAGTCCTGAAAAAGTAAGATGAGCGATTCCGTTCCGGCCAAAGTCATCGCCAAGGGGCTCGAGGGGGTGGTCGCCACCGCCACGGCGATTTCCGACGTGCGGGGGCTGGAAGGACAGCTGATCTATCGCGGGTACGACATCCACGAGCTGGCCGACAAGGTGTCTTTCGAGGAGGTATGCCATCTGCTTTGGACCGGGGAGCTGCCCAACCGCAAGCAGCTGGAGCAGGTGAAGAGGGGCCTCGCCGCCGAGCGAGAACTTCCCAAAGGCGTGGTGGATTACATTTTGGCGGCGCCGAAGGATGCCAGTCCCATGGATATCCTGCGCACCTGCGTCTCCATGCTCGGCCTCTATGATTACGGTCCGATCGGCAGCGAGCACGTCGAGCTGAACCGGCAGCGCCAGCTTTCCCTCACGGCCAAGATCGGCGTGATCGCGGCCTATTTCCACCGGGCGAGGAGAGGGCAGTCGTTGCCGCCGGTGCGAAGGGATCTGGGGGAGGCGGCGCATTTTCTTTACCTGATGAATGGGCATGAGGCCGGGCCGGAGGCGGTGGCCACGCTGGATGTGGCCTATGTGTTGCATGCCGACCACGGGCTGAACGCCTCCACTTTTGCGGCGCGGGTCTGTGCCTCCACCCTTTCCGATATGTATTCCGCAATCAGTGCGGCGATCGGGACGCTGAAGGGGCCTTTGCACGGCGGGGCGAACGAGGGGGTGATCCACATGTTGCAGGGGATCGGGACGCTGGAGCGGGTGGACGCCTGGGTGAAAGAGCAACTGGCGGCGAAGAAGAAGATCATGGGGATTGGCCACCGGGTTTATAAGGTGCTGGATCCGCGGGCGCCGCATTTGAAGCGGATGGCGGAGAAGCTGACGAAGGAGCTGGGGGAGACGAAGTGGATCGAGATGAGTGAGCGGATTGCGACGATCATGCGGACGGAGAAGAAGCTGGAGGCGAACGTGGATTTTTACTCGGCGACGGTCTACTACAGCCTGGGCATCCCCACCGACCTGTTCACGCCGATCTTCGCGATTTCACGGATGGCGGGTTGGACGGCGCAGGTGCTGGAGCAGTGGCAGGATAACCGTCTCTTCCGGCCCGATAGTGAATACGTGGGGCCGGCGGTTGGCCGCAAGGTCGCGCCGATCGAAAAACGGTAGTTGGCCGAAAGCTTCTGCCTTCCACCTGCCCCTTCATAGGGTGCGAAGCACGGAAGGGGTCCGGGCGCACTGCGCGTGCGCGAAGCGCACAAATCAAAATCCCCGGAGGGGATCTGGCAGAGGTCGGGGGAAGGTCTGCGGGGGACCAACATCCCGGCCCTCCTTCGCCCAGGCTTCGGAGGGCAGGCGGCAGTTCAAGCTTTCGGGCC
>JBBAWG010000010.1:0-22499 GCA_040397305.1 Methylacidiphilales bacterium
CCCGCCTAAACCGATGGCGAAAAGACAAACCGCCGAGGGCTCGGGTACTGCCAAGTTATCCGTCGGATTCCCATAATTACCCGTATAAATTGGGGTACCACTATTTCCAGGAGTAATGCCCGTGATATCCACCAACTGGTAAAGGGCGTTATATTCCACAACGTAACCGCCAAAACCCATCCGGGTCACATTGTCCAGGGGTTGGGTAGTGAAGAGATAGTTACCATTAATAAAATTTGCGGCACCACCCCACATATTGCCCGACAAGGACGTTCCACTGCCGCCGCTGCCCGAGTTCGTAAAAAAGAAGTTCCCATCGATCACCTGCAGATAAATAAACGCAGAATCGAAATCCAGGTGGGTCTGGTTGAAGTAAACTCCATTTCCACCCACCGCTGCGGGAAAAAAAACATCAAGCTGTAGGTTGGAAAGAGAGGACCAGGCATAACTACCATTGGTCAGGGCGCTGGGGGCATCGTACGACAATATCAAAGTTCCAACAGAGGGAGCTGAAACCGTGGTGGAGTAGACCGCTGGTACATATCCTGGTTGGCCTGGGGTGCCCGATGCAGGCGTTTCTATGAAACTGTTATCAAGATCGCTGACGAGTTGAAAAGTGGCGGCGTCCAATCTTACTGACGCCAAAGTTGCCATGCACAGACTTAGATAAAATTTAATCATGTGGTTATACTACCCGTTTCGGGATATTTTCAACCCCCCCCATGTATTTTATCTATCCGCCTGCCATTCAATGATCTATAAAAGCCACCTATGCCAGGCATAGCTCTCCTCTTCTCCGGTCAAGGGGCCCAGCGGGTCGGCATGGGGACGGACCTCAAGGAAGCCTCCCCCGCCGCCCGCAAAATCCTGGAACTCGGCTCTGGCATCCTGCTGCCCGACTTCTCCACTGTCCTTCAGGCCGGTCCGGAAGAAACCCTGACCCGCACCACCTACTGCCAGCCGGCCCTGTACCTTCACGGCCTCGCCCTCCTCGCCGTCCTCAAGGAAAAGAAACCGGACTTCACCTTTGCCGCTACTGCCGGTCTCTCCCTCGGCGAATTTACCGCCCACGCCGCCGGCGGAACCTTCTCGATCGAGGACGGTCTCCGTCTCGTTGCCCGCCGAGGTGTCCTCATGGACGAGGCCTGCGCCCAACGCAAAGGCGCGATGCTCGCCTTGCTCGGTGCGGACGAGGCTCTTGCCGCCAAGGTCGCCACCGCCGCCGGCTGGGAAGTCGCCAACCTCAACGGGGGCGGCCAAGTCGTTCTCTCCGGCCCCGCCGAAAAACTTGAGGCCGCCCAAGCCGCCGCCAAGGAAGCCGGTGTCAAACGCGCTATCCCGCTGAAGGTCGCCGGCGCCTACCACTCCTCCCTCATGCTCCCCGCCAGGGAAGGCCTCGCCGAGGCCATCGCCAAAACCAATTTAAAAATGCCCACGGTGCCCGTCCTCTCCAACTTCCTCGGCCGGCCGGCCTCCTCGGAAGCCGAGATCCGCTCCAGCCTGCTCGACCAGGTCACCGGCACGGTTCGCTGGGAGGCCTGCCTCAAGGATCTCGCCGGAAAGGGAGTTACCAAGTTGATCGAGCTTGGTCCCGGGGCCGTCCTCGCCGGCTTGGCCAAAAAAATTGTTCCCGATCTTCCTTGCGCCAGCGCCGGAACTCTGGCGGAACTAGAAAAAGTCATCCATGAGCTCTGACCCCCGTACCGCCCTCGTCACCGGCGCCAGCCGCGGCCTCGGCCGCGCCATCGCCGAGCGGCTCGCCCGCGACGGGTGGCGCGTCGAGCTCGTCGCCCGCCAAGCTGACAAGCTCAACGAGGTACGCGCCGCCATCGAGTCCGCCGGCGGCAAGGCCTGCGTCCACACTGCCGATATTTCCGACCCCAAATCCGCCGACCAGGTCATCGCCGCCGTGGAAAAAGAGTCCGGCCCGCTCGGCGCGCTCATCAACAACGCCGGCATCACCAAGGACGGCCTGCTCATGCGCATGGACGATGCGGACTGGTCGGCCGTGATCGACACCAATCTCACCGGCGCCTTCCGCTGGATCCGCGCCGCCTCCCGCGGGATGCTCAAGGCGCGCACCGGCCGGATCGTCAACATCGGCTCCGTGGTGGGCCTCGTGGGCAACGCCGGACAGGCCAACTACGCCGCCGCCAAAGCCGGCCTGATCGGCCTCACCCAGTCGGTCGCCCGCGAGTTCGCCTCCCGTGGGGTCACTTGCAACTGCGTCTGCCCGGGCTTCTTTGATACGGATATGACTTCCGTTCTAAAAGATGATCTAAAATCTAAAGTACTGACTGGCATACCTTTAGCTAGATTTGGAAGGCCGGAAGAGGTGGCCGGCCTGGTCTCTTTTCTCTGCGGTCCGGATGCCGGTTATGTCACCGGCCAGGCTTGGGCCATCGATGGCGGGATGACGATGTGACCCGATCTTGGACCCCCCCTCATTTTCTTGTTGCCTAAATGCCTCCGAGAATCCTTACTGCGCACCTCACAAACCTAGGAGCCCAAAGCACATGAGCGAAAAACCCGTCGACCAAAAAGTCAAAGACATCATCGTGGAACAACTCAGCGTCAACGCCGAGCAAGTCACGCCCGAAGCCAAGTTCATCGAGGACCTCGGCGCGGACTCCCTCGACATCGTCGAGCTCGTCATGGCGTTCGAAGAGGAGTTCGGGATTGAAGTTCCCGATGGGGACGCCGAAAAGCTGCTCACCGTCGGCGATGTCGTGAAGTACATCGAAGACAAGCAGTCCAAATAGTTTTGCCAACCCCGCGCCCGGCTTGGAGGCTTCTCCCAGCCGGGCGTTTTTCCGTCCGCACTTTATGAGTACCCGTCGCGTTGTCGTCACCGGCCTGGGCGCCCTCACGCCCCTTGCCAACGACTTCCCCCTCACCTGGGAGCGCCTGCTCCGCGGGGAGAGCGGCATTGGCCCGATCACCGCGTTCGACTGCACCGGCTACGACTGCCGCATCGCCGGCGAGGTCCGCAACTTCGACCCCGCTAGCGGCTTCAAGAATCCCAAAGAGGTCCGCCGCACCGACCGCTACACCCACCTCGCCATGGGCGCCGCCGCCGAGGCCTGGAAAGATTCCGGACTGCAGGAAGGCTCCTTCGACGCTGACCGCGCAGGTGTCCTCGTCGGCTCCGGCATCGGCGGCCTGCGCACTCTCGAGGAACAGCACTCCATCCTCCGTGACCGCGGCCCCAAGAAGGTTTCCCCGTTCATGATTCCGATGATGATCAACAACATCGCCTCGGGTCACATCTCCATGCACTACGGCCTCCGGGGGCCCAACTTCGCGATCGTCTCGGCCTGCGCAACCGCCAGCCACTCCATCGGCGAGGCTTGGCGCCTCATCCGCGAGGAGGAGGCCGATATCATCGTGGCTGGGGGCAGCGAGGCGGCGGTGGTCGGCCTCGGCCTCAGCGGCTTTGCCGCCATGAAGGCCCTCTCCACCCGCAACGAAGAGCCCACCAAGGCCTCCCGCCCATTCGACAAAAACCGCGACGGCTTCGTCCTCAGCGAGGGCGCCAGCATCGTCGTCTTGGAGGAACTGGACCACGCCAAAAAACGCGGTGCCAAAATCTACGGGGAAATCGTTGGGTATGGCGCCACCGCCGATGCCCACCATCTCACCGCCCCCGCCCCCGAAGGCGCCGGAGCCGCCCGGGCCATGCGGATTGCCCTCAAGCACGCCCAGCTTCGGCCCGACCAGGTTGGTTACGTCAACGCCCACGGCACCTCGACCCCGCAGGGGGACATCTGCGAGACCCAAGCCATCAAGGCCGTCCTGGGCGACCACGCCAAAAAGGCCATGGTCAGCTCCACCAAGTCCAGCCTCGGACACATGCTCGGAGCCGCCGGCTCGGTCGAAATGGCCATCTGCCTTAAGGCCCTCGAAACCGGTATCCTCCCTCCCACCATCAACCTCGATGAACCCGACCCGGAGTGCGACCTGGACTACATCCCCCACCAACCCAGGGAAAAGAAGGTCGATGTCGTCATGAATAACTCCTTCGGCTTCGGGGGGCACAATGCTTGCCTCATCGCCCGGCGTCTGGTTTAATTTCTCTCTTAAATGAAGGCCGAAATCCACCCCAAGTACGAGGAAACGACCATCTCCTGCGCCTGCGGAGCCGTCTATACCACCCGCTCCACGAAGACCCAGGTCCGCCTCGGGATCTGCGCCTCCTGCCATCCTTTCTTTACCGGCACCCAAAAGTTCGTCGATACCGCCGGTCGGGTGGAAAAGTTTCGCCGTCGTTTTACCGACGCCTCCGCCCCCTCCAAGGCCGTCAAGGCCAAGAAGCGCTCCTAGGTTTCCCCGCGGATCCGGCCTTCCGCCGCGCACCGGCGGGACGTGCCGTCCGCCCATGCCCCCGTGGATCCCGCCGACCAGCTTGCCCGCCTCGAAAAAAGGCTCGCGGAACTCGACCGCGAAATGGCCGACCCGAACATCTATCGCCAAGCGGCTCGCGCCCGCGACCTCGCCCGGGAACACGCCCGCATCCGCTCCGGCACGGAAGCCGCCCGCCGCCTCCATTCTCTCATCCCGCGCCGGGCGGAAAACGCCAAGCTGCTTGCTTCCACCTCGGATGCGGAAATGCGGCAGATGGCCGAAGAGGAAGCCGCCGAACTCGCCCGCGAGGAGGTCACCGCCCGTGACCAGGTCATGCAGGCCCTCCTCCCCCCCGATCCCGACGAACACCGAGACACCATCGTGGAAATCCGCGCGGGCACCGGAGGAACCGAAGCCGCCCTCTTCGCCGGCGACCTGTTCCGGATGTACAGCCGCTACGCCGAGGCCCGCGGCTGGAAACTGGAGCCCATGGCCTCCAGCCCCTCCGACCTCGGTGGCCTGAAGGAAATCATTTTCGAAATGAGCGGCCCCAGCGTTTTTGGCGCCATGCGCCACGAAAGTGGCGTGCACCGCGTCCAGCGCGTCCCGGCCACCGAGGCCCAGGGCCGGATCCACACCTCCACGGCCACCGTGGCCGTCCTCCCGGAGGCCGAGGAGGTCGACGTCCAGATCAAGCCCGAGGAGATCCGCGTCGAGGTCTGCCGCGCCGGCGGACCAGGCGGCCAGGGCGTCAATACGACCGACTCCGCCGTCCAGGTCCTCCATATCCCGACCGGCCTGATCGTCCGCTGCCAAGACGGCCGCTCCCAGCTCAAGAACCGGGAGAAGGCCATGAAGGTGCTGGCTGCACGCCTGCTCGAACGCCGGCGCGAGGAGGAGCGCAACAAACTGGACAGCGCCCGCCGCCAGCAGGTCGGTACCGGCGAACGCAACGAAAAGATCCGTACCTACAACTTCCCCCAGAACCGCCTCACCGACCACCGCATCGGCTTCACCTCGCACGACCTCGCCCAGGTCATGGAGGGAAAACTCGGCGACCTCGTCGATGCCCTCGCCGCCGACCATCTGAAGCGGCGTCTCGAGGAAAACGCCCCCGCGGCATGAAGCTCCTCTCCGTTCTGGAAGCCACGACCGGCCACTTCACCAAACACGGCGTCCCCGCCCCCCGCCTGCAGGCGGAACTCCTGCTCGCCCACGCCCTCTCACTCCCGCGTCTCGGCCTTTATCTGCAGTTTGAGAGGGAGCTGAACCCCGCGGAATTGGAATCCCTTCGCCATCTCGTCCGTCGCCGCGCCGCCCGAGAACCCCTCCAGCATGTCACCGGCTCCGCCGGTTTTTGCGGCCTAAACCTCCGTTGCACCCCCGCCGCGCTCATCCCCCGGCCTGAGACTGAGATATTGGTCGAACACGCCAACCGCATCCTGACCGATCTCAAACCTGGCTTGGTGATCGACGTCGGCACGGGCACGGGTGCGATCCCGCTGGCCTTGGCACGCAAACATCCATCCCATTGTTATCTCGGGCTGGATGTTTCCGAAGAGGCTCTTGCTCTGGCCGCGGAAAACGCGTCGGCTGCGGGTTCCGCTCCGCCCGAAGGAACCAAGGTGGAATGGAAAAAGGGCGATCTGCTCCTTGGCATCTCCGAACATGCTAGCCTCGTCACGGCCAACCTGCCCTACCTCACCCCGGCGGAGATCGAATCCGCCGAGCCGGAAGTGCGGCACGACCCTCGTCTGGCCTTGGCAGGCGGGGCCGATGGGCTGGATCTGATCCGCCGGCTGCTTCCGCAGGCCGCGCAACTGACCCAAAACCTTCTTTTGGAATGCGGCCCAGCCCAAGCGGAGCAGGCGGCGACGCTGGCCCGAGAGGCCGGCTTCCCCACCGTCACCGTTCACCCCGATCTAACCTCCCGGCCAAGAATCGTGGAGGCGCGCCGAATCTGATGGATCCAGGAAAAAGCCCTTTGCGTCACCCTCCTCTTTCCCCGAAAATCACCCGTCCATGAAACGCGCAATCTACCCCGGCACTTTTGATCCGATCACCCTGGGTCACCTTGACGTGTTGGCCCGGGCCGTGCGGATTTTCGACGAGGTGGTGATCGCGGTGGCGCAAGACAGCGGCAAGGACGCCGCCTTCAACGTGGCGGAACGTGTTCAACTCATCCAGGACTGCCTTGGCCAAGAACCTTGGGCGGAGCGGGTTCGCGTGGCTTCTTTTGAGGGGCTGCTGGTGGAGTTTGCCCGCAAGGAGAAGGCGGTGGCGGTGATCCGGGGGCTGCGGGCGGTGTCGGATTTCGAATACGAATTTCAGCTCGCCCTGACCAACCGGCGGCTGCACCCGGAATTGGAATCGGTCTTTCTTATGCCCCGGGAAACCCTCTCCTTCCTCAGCTCCAACCTCGTGCGCGAACTGGCGCGCTTGGGAGCCCCGCTGGATGAGTTTGTTTCCCCGGCCGTGGTCCAGGCCTTGCGCAAAAAGTTCGTCAAAAAATGAAGATCGATCCCCGCCAAATCCCGGAGAGTGGCCTCGACCTCAAGGGATCCCTCCCGGTGGCAGACTACGGAATTCCCGCCGAGGGCATCACCGGGTGGAACACCATCGAATACACCCTCCACGCCATCCGGACCGGTCCGGAAATTACCGTCACTGGCACTTTGGGGGCATCCTTTCAGATCCAGTGCGCCCGCTGCCTCGACCCCATTCCTTGGAAGCTGGAAATCAAGGACTTCTGTCAGATTTTAAGCGTTCCCGAGGAGGCTGTGGCTGACTTGACTCCCCTGATCCGGGAGGACATCATTCTAGCCCTCCCGCTCGCAGCCCGCTGTGAGTTGGACAGCGGTGGTCGGTGTCCGCGCTCGGGGCGAGTGTTTGCCCCCAGCAAGGACGACTTCGC
Source organism: Methylacidiphilales bacterium (assembly GCA_040397305.1). Classification (GTDB taxonomy): domain Bacteria; phylum Verrucomicrobiota; class Verrucomicrobiia; order Methylacidiphilales; family Verrucolacustridaceae; genus Verrucolacustris. The sequence goes on from JBBAWG010000010.1 coordinate 7,259, forward strand.
TGAAAAAAGAAGGGCTACGGTCTGGCGGGATCTGGACCAGCTCAAAACGGAGAACTGAAACCATGGGTGTTCCGAAAAGAAAAACGTCGAAGATGCGGATGCGGATGCGGAAATTCACGCACCGCCGTTCCCTGCCCCAACTCCGTCGCGACAAGGCCGGCCAACCCCATCTCCCTCACGTGGTGGATCCGGCCACCGGCCGCTACCGCGATCGCCAAGTCCTGACCATCGAGACGCCGGCGGCCTGATCCGGGCCCCTCGCGGTTCCGCGAGAAACCTTTCATGAAAATAGCGCTCGATGCGATGGGGGGTGATTTCGCCCCCGAACGACCCGTCGCCGCGGCGGTGGAGGCCCTCGCCCACTTTCCCCAGATCGAAAAAATCCTTCTGTTTGGCAAGGAACCTGAAATCCGGGCGGAGCTGAAAAAACTCGGCCAGGAAAAACCGAATGCCCGCTTGGAAATCCATCATTGCGAGACGGTGATCGAGATGGGGGATCCCCCCGTCGAGACACTCCGGCGCAAAAAAAACAACTCCATCCTCCGATGCATTGAGTCCGTCCGGGATGAGCAGGCCGATGCCGCCGTCTCAGCCGGCCACACCGGGGCCATGGTCGCCGCAGCGACGATCCGGCTCCGCACCCTCCCCGGCATCAGCCGGCCCGGGATCGCCACCATCATGCCGACGGAGACCAATCTCTTCATTCTGATCGATGCCGGGGCCAACATCGACGCACGCCCGGAACACCTCCTCGATTACGCGCTGATGGGCTCTGTCTTTTCGGAGGAGATCCTCGGCTACAAGAAGCCACGGGTCGGCCTGCTCTCCATCGGCTCCGAGGATGCCAAGGGCAATACTTTGACTAAAGACGCCTTCAAACTCCTCTCCAGTGCTCCCATCAATTTCGTCGGCAACATCGAGGGTCGCGACCTGTTCGAACGCCCGGTGGAAGTCGTCGTCTGTGAGGGGTTTGTTGGAAACGTGGTGCTGAAAACCGGCGAAAGTATCGCTGCCGCTATCTTTCACTGGCTGGCCCACGAAATCAAAAAGACCCCGTTCCGGATGCTTGGAGCCTGGCTGGCGCGGAACGCGTTTCGCGCCATCAAGAAAAAGACCAACTACGAGGAATACGGGGGCTCCCTCCTGCTGGGCGTCAACGGAGTCACTGTCATCGCCCACGGCAGCTCCACGGTGAAGGCCATCCGCAACGCGATCCGCGAAGCCGTCGAAGCCATCGATCACGGGGTCAACAACCGGATCATTCGCGCCGCCGAACTTGCGGGAGCCCACAAGGAATCCAAAGCCGATGCCGTCGCAGCCTGATTCCGGCCTCCGGGTGGCTGGGACGGGCGTTTATCTTCCCGCCCGTATCCTCACCAACCACGAACTCGAGAAGCTCGTCGAGACCAGCGACGAGTGGATTCTGACCCGCACCGGCATCAAGGAGCGTCGAATCGCCTCGGAGCAGGAAACTTCCACCTTCATGGGCGTCGCCGCCGCCCGCCAGGCCCTGGCCAGCGCGAAAATCCCGGCCTCGGAACTCGACCTCATCCTCACCGCCACCGTCACGCCTGATTCTATGTTTCCCTCCTCCTCCTGCCGGATTTCCGCAGAAATTGGCGCCGCCGGCTGCCCGGCTTTTGATCTTCAGGCCGCCTGCTCCGGTTTTCTTTACGGCCTGATCGTCGCCGATCAGTTCCTGAAAACTGGGGCCGCCAAAAATATTCTCCTCATCGGCACCGAGCGCCTTTCCTCCGTGGTGGACTGGCGGGACCGCAACACCTGCGTCCTTTTCGGGGACGGCGCCGGGGCCGTGGTGGTCCGAAACGAACCCGGGCGAAAAGGCATCCTGGCGTTCGACTGGGGAGCCGATGGCGCTGCCGCCGAGCTCCTCCACCTCAGAAATCCCATGGCCCGGGGCAAGGCGATCACTCCCCCCGCGCCCTTGGAATCGGACTGCATCGTCATGGCCGGAAAGGAAATCTTCAAGCAGGCTGTAACGGCTATGGCGGACTCCTCCCGGCGCACCATGGAAAAGGCCGGCCTGAAGCTGGAAGACATCGCCTGCGTCATCTCCCACCAAGCCAACATCCGGATCATTGATGCTCTCGTGGAGAAACTGAAATTTCCTCGGGAGCGTTGCTTCGCCAACGTCCAGCGCTACGGCAATATGTCGGCCGCCTGCATCCCGGTCGCTCTCCATGAAGCCGAATCAGAGATGAAACTCAAAAAGGGTGACAAGGTCCTACTCGTCGCCTTTGGCGGTGGCCTCACCTGGGCCAGCGCCATTTTGGAGTGGTAACCTAAAGGCTTGGTAGGCCACTTTTGATAAAAGTGGCTGCCACTTGCATCGCAAGTGGCCTGCCGAAGGTGGTTTCTCTACACCTTTCCGTTCAAATACTTCAGCAGTGCTTCGACGTGCCTTGCCCCGGCTCCGAGGTGTTCCCGAAAACAGGCAAGCGCGCGTTGTCCCAACTCTTCCCGTTCTTTCGGGGATGCCAGCAGCCGATCCAGTTGCGATCCCAATTCTTGGGAATCCCGGCTCACGACCATGGCCTGGTCCGCCAAAAATTCCCGGCGGAGGGACTGAAAATTGTCCATATGGGGTCCGGCCACGATCGCCCGGCCGTGGCGCGCCGCCTCAAGAAAGTTTTGCCCGCCCTTTCCGGTGAGCGTTTTACCGATAAACACCAGCTCGCAGGCCGGATAGAGATCGCGCAACTCGCCGGTCGAATCCACCAGTAGGATATCCGGATCGGATCCCCTCTCCGCTTCCAACCGCGACCGGAGCCCGACTTTCAGCCCGCTGGCCGACAGTTGGGCCAAAATCTCCCCCTTGCGCTCCACATGCCGCGGCACAAGCATCAGCCGCAGCATGGGATGTTTCGGTTTCAGCTCCCGCACCAGATCGGCCAGTACCTTTTCCTCGCCTGGATGGGTGCTCCCCCCCAACAAAACGATCTGGCCCTGATCCCAGCCGGCCAACTTACGGATTTCTCTCCCCTTACCCGGATTGTCGGAAGCCAGGTCGGCCACATCGTATTTCATGCTCCCCATGAGATGCAGACAGTTTTCCGGAAACCCCGCGATGGCGAAACGTCCCAGGTCCTCCTCGCTTTGGACCCCAACCCAGCCAAAGAGCTGAACCACGGGGCGGACAAAAGTCCTCGCCGCCCGGAACAGGCGCCGATTCCGGCGCGAAAGCCGCGAATTCACCAGGCAGATAGGAATCCCCATCTTTTTGGCCCGCCAAAGCATGTTCGGCCAAATCTCGTTCTCGACCAGAATCAGGGCGCGGGGATTCACGCGCCGGAAGGCGCGCATCATCGAATAATAAAAATCCGTCGGCACATAAACCAAACAGGTTTTGTCATCCAGGAGCGGTTCCGCCAGACGCCGTCCGGTGGGTGTTCCCACGGTCAGAAAAATCCGCAAATGGGGCCGATGGCGGCGCAGTTCTCGCACCAGAACCCGGGCTAATAAAACTTCCCCCACACTGACCGCATGGATCCAGACCGGTCGGTCCGGCCGTTGCAACCAGTCCTTCACGGCCCTGGGATAGTGCCCGAGCCTCTCCCCCAGACGCTCCCAGAACGGCTGCCGCCGCCAGATGAGATAGGTGAAATAGGGCCAGGTCAGCGCAAACCCCGCCGTGAACAGCAGGTTGTAGCCGATCTTCAGGAGTGGCTCGGGAATCTGCGTCATGCTCTTGGATGGGCTTTGACATAGGCGCCGCGGAGGCGCTCCGGGGTGACCCGGGTATAGATTTCCGTGCTCGTCAGGCGGGCATGACCCAGCAACTCCTGCACCGCCCTAAGATCCGCACCCCGCCCAAGGAGATGCGTGGCAAAACTATGACGCAACTTGTGGGGGGTGAGGCTGCCATCCAGGCCCGCTTCCGCCAGATACTCCTTCAGGTTGCGCTGGAATACCCGGGGGCTGAGCCGCTCTCCACGCGGACCCAAAAATGCCGGCCCGTGCTCTTTGCGCAAACCGCCTGGCAACTTGTCCTCATAGCGCTGAATGGCCGTCCGCACCGCTTCCCCCAAGACCACCAACCGTTCCTTGCCCCCCTTCCCTTTGACTTTCAGCGTGCGACGGCCCTCCTCGTGAAATGCCTTCCGCGCCAAGCTCAACGCCTCCCCGAGACGTAGCCCTGTTCCGTAGAGCAGCTCCAACAGGGCCGCATCCCGCCAACGTGCCCACACCGGCTCCTTCCTTCCCGCTGGCCGGCCAGGTCGCTTTTCGAGAAGTCGCAACGGGGCTCCCAAGAGATGCTCCATCTGCTCCTCACTGAGAAACCTCGGCAGGGCTTTCCTTGGCCGGGGCAACCGGAGACCCGTGGCAGGGTTGTCCGGCCGGTCTCCCCGGGATTGCATCCACTTGAAAAAAGTTCGCAGCGCCGAAAAGCGCAACCGCACGGAGGCCGGTTGGTGCCGTCCGCGGCCCGCCAAACCGTGCAGGTAAGTCCGGCAGTCCGTTTCCGCCACCTGGCTCCAAGCACAGCCGCGATCCTTTTGGAATTCGAGCAGGACCTGCTGGTAGTTTCTCACGGTATTTTCAGATAGTCCTCGCTCCTCGCCCAAGTGGCGGAGAAACGCAGCCGCGAGAGGATCCGCGGCCGGGGGTACTTCGGTTTTCAGGCGGCCGCGCCGGCCCGGGCTTTGGCGGTCTTGGCCGACTTGGGCTTGCGCGGTTCCCGCGGCGGGAAATCAAACGAAACTTTCCCGTCCTTCCAAATCAGGAAGGCCGAAAAGGGGCGCCGCGTCTTCTGGGAGACAAATTTTTCCAACAACCCGGTCTTCCCGTCCTTGAGCAAGGCTTGGAGCTCCGTCTCGGTAATGTCGCGGCTCAGGATCTTTTTGGAGACCTTAAAGGTGCAGGTCGCGGGTTTGGCCACGCTGTGTTCGCAGACATAACGCAACAGGCTCGAAAACATCCTCCCGCCACAGGCCGGGCACGTGCCCAGAGGCTCTTGCCCGGTAAAGTCCAGTGTTCCCTCCTCCTCCCCGACCACCAACTCAATCTTCCTTCCCTCGCCCAGCTTCAACCCCGCCGAAAAAGGCCGACCCAACCGACTGCGGAAGCCCTCCACCAGGCCCAGGGTTCCCTTTTGCAGAAGCTCCAGAAATTCCGAGGCCTCGATCCGGCGCCCCGCCAGTACTTTCCGGACGGAATACTTTCCGTCCACCGTCCGGTATTCCCGGAGGGTCTCCTCAAACTCCTGCCCAGTCTCCGGATCCTTGAAATCGAGTTTCCTCAGCACGTGGTCCTTGTCCTGGAAGGCCCGAATCTTTTCCACGATGTCCTTGGTGACCTTTTCGATCTCGGTCATGAACTCCCTCCGCTTCAGGCGGCCGTGCTCGATTTCCTTGAGCTTGTGCTCCCACTCGCCGGTCAGCTCCGGTGAGTGCAGAATCTCGATTCCAAGCGCATCCAGCGTCTCAAAGAGGCCAAAGGCCTTGGCGGTCGGAACCAATTCCCGTCCCATCCGCCTCACATACTCCTCGGAAATCAGGGTCTCGATCGTAGCCGCCCGGGTAGCCGGCGTACCCAAACCCCGCTCTCCCATCGCATCCCGCAGGGTTTCATCGTCAATCAGCTTCCCCGCCCCTTCCATCGCGCTGAGCAGGGTCGCTTCCGTAAAACGGGCTGGCGGCTTCGTCTGTAGACCATCGGCCAACACCGCCACCGTCTTAACTTTCTCCCCGTCGGTGACTGGCACCAGCAGTTTACCTTCGTCAGAACCACCCTCCTCAATGCCTTCTTTGCCGTAAACCGCGAGCCAGCCGGCCTCCTTGAGAATTTTCCCGTCGGTGCGAAAGGCGTGCTTTTTGACCCGGGTGATGCGGGTGGTGACCTCGTAAACCGCCTCGGGATAAAAGACGGCGATGAACCGGCGAGCGATCGCCGCGTACACCTTGAGCTCGATCTCATCCAGTTTCCCAAGATCCGGCACCTGGAGGGTGGGAATGATCGCAAAGTGGTCGCTCACTTTGGCCCCGTTGAACACGCGTTTGGTGGGCTTCAGCCATCCCTCCTTCAGGACGGTCTTGGAGAATTCACCGAATTCGGTCCCCTCTAGATTCTTCAGGGTATTTTTGACCGTGGGAAGATAGTCGTCCGGCAGGTAACGGGAGTCCGTCCGCGGATAGGTGATCGCTTTATGCCGCTCATACAGGGCCTGGGCGATCTGCAGGGTCCGGCGGGCCGAAAGACCGAAGCGGCTGTTCCCGTCCCGCTGCAAACTGGTCAGATCGTACAGCAGCGGGGAAAGCTGGCGGGCGGGCTTCTTCTCGTCATGCACTTCGCCCGGTTGGCCCCTGCACTCCGCGGCAATCGCCTCGGCTGTTTTCTTATCCCAAAGCCGCTCCGGCTTCTGATCCGCCCCGCGCTCCGAGGCCTTCTGGTCGGCCAACTTCTCGTCAAACCACCGTCCCTCGTATTCGCCGGCCTTGGCTCCAAAGGTGGCGTGAATTTCCCAGAAATCTTTCGGCACAAAGGCCCGGATCTGCTTCTCCCGGTCCACCAAAATACTCAGCGTGGGAGTTTGAACCCGTCCGGCGGTGGTGAGAAAAAATCCGCCTCCTTTGGAATTCAACGCCGTCAGCGCCCGGGTGGTATTGATGCCCACCAACCAGTCGCTCTCCGAACGGGACTTGGCTGCCTCCAGCAGCGGCACCATCTCTTCCTCTTTGCGGAGGCGGGAGAAACCGTCCTGAATCGACTCCTTGGTCATCGACTGCAGCCACAACCGCTGGACCGGCTTCTTGGACTCCGCAGCCTCCATCACGTAGCGAAAGATCAGCTCACCCTCGCGACCGGCGTCGCAGGCATTGATCACGCCGGTCACGTCCTTGCGTTTGAGCAGTTTTTTCAGCAATTGAAAACGGGGTTCCGTCCGTTCAATCACCTTCAGCAAAAAATCTCCCGGGATCAGGGGCAAACTCTCAAAACTCCACTTCCCCTTCCCCTTTCCGTACTCGCTGGGCTTGCACAACTCGACCAAATGTCCGATCGCGGAGCTGAGCACAAACTGATCAGACTCCCAGTATTCACCCTCCTTCTTAAAACCCGTGAGCGCCTTGGCCAAGTCATTGGCCACGCTCGGCTTCTCCGCGATGATTAGTTTTTTGCCCATATCTTAATCTATGCGTGTAAAGACTTTACCGGGCATTTGTCGCACCCGGTGTTTCATCTCAAGCTTCAGGAGGGTGGCGGACACGACCCGGGAAGGCAACCCGCATTTTCGCGTGACCAGATCGACCTGGAGTTCATCCCGGCCCAACACCTCCAGAATCCTCTTTTCTTCCTCGTTCAAGTTGCCTTGGGGTGGGGCCGGAGCGGGCATTTCGGATCGCGGCAGCAAAAACTCAAACTCCGCCAGCACATCCTCCACCGATTCCACCAGCCGCGCGCCATCTTTGATCAGTTGGTGGCAGCCGCCCGACTGCGGATGGTCGATCCGCCCCGGCACGGCAAACACCTGCCGCCCTTGCTCCAAGGCCTGCCGCGCCGTGATCATCGCCCCGCTGGCCCGCGCAGCCTCAATCACCAAGAGTCCCTTGCTGAGTCCGCTGACAATCCGGTTGCGCATCGGGAAGGTCTGCCGGTCCGGAGGCGTGCCCAGACAAAACTCGCTCAGCACGCATCCACCCGCCTCCGCCATCTTCTCCGCCAAAACCTCGTTCTCCGCCGGATACACCTGATCCAAGGAACAGCCCAACACGGCCGCCGTTCTCCCCTTGGCCGCAAGGGCACCCTGATGGGCGGCGGTGTCAATGCCCCGGGCCAAGCCGCTCACCACGCCGATGCCCGCAAAGGCCAACTGGTACCCAAGCTTCTTGGCCAGATCGATTCCATAACCTGTCGCCTCCCGCGTCCCCACCACGGCGATGCACGCCCCCTTCACCGCATCCAAATGGCCCCGGTAGTAGAGCACCAGGGGCGGATCATGAATCTCCCGCAGCAAAGGCGGATAAGCAGGGTCTTCACAGTCGACGACCTGAAGCCCGAGTTTGCGGATCTTTTCCAGTTCCGCCCCCAGATCAAAGGTTTTCTCCCAACCTCGGATCGATTCCGCCACCGCCTGCCCGACTCCCTGCACCCCCGCGAGGCGTTGGGTCGGTTGCGCAAAAAGGCCCTCGACGGCACCGAACAATTCCCGGAGTTTTCGGACCCGGACCGGACCCACCAGACGCAGAGAGTTGAGGACCAGGTAGGCCTCGGTCCGCGTCATCCCTTGGCCGGTCGGCCCTCCCGCACCTCCTCCAACGCCGCCATCACCTTTTTCTCCGCGACCCCGGAGACCAGGTCCGCCCGCCCGATCTTGCGCAGCAACACCCAGCGGATTCCCTCCGAGGTGGCTTTCTTGTCCCGCGAAATCCAGTTGGCCAGGCGGTCCCACCGAAGTTCCGGGTGCGTCACCGGCAACCCCTGAGCCCGAATCGCCGCCTTCAACTTCTCGGCTGTCTTTTTCTTGAAGCCCCGGGCCTTGACCGACAGGTGCGCCGCCACCGCCATCCCGATCGCCACCGCCTCGCCGTGCCGGAGGCCGTGGTACCCCAGAATCCCCTCCAGCCCATGGGCCACCGTGTGACCAAAGTTCAGCAGAGCCCGTTTCCCTTTCAGATCCTTTTCGTCTTCGCCCGCCAGCTTGGCCTTGATCTCCACACAGCGCTTCACCACCTTCGCCATCGAACGCGGAGCCCCCTTCGCCAACGACGCAAAGAGCTTCGCATCCGCAATCGCCCCGCACTTCAGCACTTCGGCCATGCCCGACCGTTTCTCCACCGGGGGCAGAAACTGCAGCCAGCGCAGGTCCGCCAGCACCGCTTGGGGAGGATAAAAGGCCCCCACCAGATTCTTCCCCTCCGGAAGATCCACCCCGGTTTTTCCGCCCACACTGCTGTCCACCATCGCCACCACCGTGGTGGGAATCTGGATGAGCGGCAGGCCCCGCAGGTAGGTCGCCGCCACAAAACCCGCCAGATCCCCCGTCACCCCTCCGCCCACCGCCAGAATCCAGCCATCCCGCGTCATGCCCGCCCCCGCCAGTTGCCGAAGGACCCGGCCGTATTCGTCCACGGATTTCGACCTCTCCCCCGCCGGAATCCGGACCCGGATCACCCGCGACGCCCGACGCTCCAGCCAGTGGAACAAGTCGGTCGTCAGCGGCAACGCCGCCACGCCCTCGTCCACCAGCATGGCTACCGGCACCTTGGCCGGCAGGTGTTTCGAGAGAACCACGGGGAGAAGCTTTTCCCCAATGTAGACAGGATAGATCCCCGCGGATGATTTGACCCGGACTCTTTGGATGCCCATCAGACGCCTCCTTGTTGCTTAGCCCCATGAAGGATTAAACCCGGATTTTCGCCAAAGGATGCGGTCTTTCTTTCCGCGACCGCAAAAAAAACGAGGCGAGGGTCGGAATCGAACCGACGAAATGGGGCTTTTGCAGAGCCCTGCCTTACCACTTGGCTACCCCGCCTAAAACTGAACCTCATATTCTCCTTCTTCCTCCCATCGGGTCAAACGGTCAACCCTGGACCGGCGACACCAAAATCTTGTCGAGCCGGTGCCGGTCCATGTCGACCACTTCATACCGATGCCCCCGGTATTCGACATGGTCTCCCTCTTTGGGAATCCGTGCCAATCGGTGCACCACGAACCCCCCCACCGTCTGAAAATCCCCGTTGATCTGGAAGTAGTCCGCCGCTTTGCCCAGATCCCGGGCAAACTCCTCCACCGGCAACGTGGCATCCACCAGCCAGGAGCCGTCCTCCCGGCGAATCGCCCGGAGCTTGTGCCGATCTTCCTGCGAGGGCAGTTCCCCCACAATCGCCTCCAATAAATCCAGAAGGCTGAGAATTCCGGTGATATTGCCAAATTCATCGCTCACCAAGGCCACGCGCTGCCGGGCCTTCTGCAGCTGCTCGAGAGCCCGGAGGGCCGGAATCGTTTCCGGGAGAATCAGGGCCTGGGTGGCCAGATCCGCCGGCGAGGAGGGCAGTCCCACCGCCATGTTGGCCCACAGCGCCTTGACGGAGACCACCCCTAGAATGTTTTCCCGGCTCCCCCGATACACGGGAAAATGGGAATGTCCGCTCGCCACCAGCGCACGCCACGTCACTTCGAGGGCCTCCTCCGCGTTGATCCAGACGATCCGCACGCTCGGGGTCATCAACTCCTCCACCCGCATTTCATCCAGTCGTAACACCCGCTCCACCATCCCCTGCTCCGTCGAGCTGAACACCCCGGCCCGCTTGCCCTGCTCCAACAGATGCCGTAACTCCTCATCGCTGACCGGAACCGTCTCTCCGGTGGATCGAACTCCGAACAAAGCCGCCAAAGTATCCGTCACCCAGCTCAAAAACCGCACAATCGGCCCCAGCCCCACCGCCACCGCTTGAATCGGCCGCGAAAGCCGCGAGGCGATGGTCTCGCTGTGCGCCAACGCCAGCCGTTTGGGCAAAAGTTCCCCAAAAATAATCGAGGCCACGGTGATCACCAAAACCACCAAACCCAGGGAGAGAGGCTCGGCGATGAATGAGGGCACCTGGATCGCCATCAGCCGTTCCGCCACCGGTTGGGCCAGAACGGCGCCTCCCATCGCCCCGGAAAGAATCGCGATCAGGGTGATCACCACACTGACCGTTGAAAGGAACGCACTGGGCGAGCTGGCTAGTTCGTAAGCCGCCTTGGCCCCGCCGTCGCCGCTCTCCGCCCGCTGACGCAACTTGCTGCGCCGGCTGGACACCACCGCCAGTTCCGCCATGGCAAATACGCCATTGGCCAGAATCAGAATGCTGAGTATAAACCCTTCCATATGAATATTTTACAGTATTTCTTTGATTAGTTTTTCTCTGCCGGGAGAAGTAACGATACGGAATTTTGGTCGGCGGGAAAGCCCGCCCGATCAAACGAAAAAGGCGACCAACCAGCCCCACAGCACCATCACGGCCTTCGGGCCAAAAAGAAAAAGAACCGCGAAGAACACCGCACAAGGAATGGCCGCCAAATATCCCGCGACGAGATAGAGACCATCATCCTCCAACAAAGCCAAAGCCATCAGGACAATCGGAATCGCGGCCAGCATGTTGCTCATGGGAATCGGCAGGGGCAGAGCCAGCAGGATGGAAAGAAAAGCGATCAGGATCCCATGGATTCGATGGAGAAAGGGGTTTCGACACAGTTGGGTCCAGCGCGGATGCAGGACCTTTTCGGCCAGCCCCGCCACTTTGCGCAGAGCTTCCAAAAGCGCCATTGCGGTGGCCGCCGGGATTTTTTTTACCCGGAGCCAACCCGGGAGCCAAGGTTGCTGGGCAAAAGCCACCCGGAGACCGCTGTAAAAAAGCACGATCCCGAAAGGCATCGAAAGGCCAGGGATCTGGATCGGCTGGCTGAACGGCAAGGCCAACACCGTGATCATCGCGGCATGCCCCTTGCCCTCCAGAGCATGCATCAGTTCATCGATGGTCAGTCCATGCTCATGGCTGACCCTTCGCTCCAACCTCTCCACGACTTGGGAGATGGCCCCTCTTCGCGCGGGGGGCACAGCCTTGCGCACCTGCCTCACAAACCTTCGGAAATTCGGCGCCCCAGAAGCTGCGTCAGGTAGAGCCCGTACCCCACCAATAAACCGGCCCCGATCGCCTGTCGGCGACGAGTCCCCGCTTGCAATAACGGGAGAACCGCAACGGTCGCAATCAACATCACCCCCAAATCCATCTGGTTGACGTTGGGCGCCAGCAACGGCCGGAGCAGGGCGGCAAATCCCAACACCCCGAGACAGTTAAAAATACAGGCTCCCACCACAATTCCCCCGGCCAGCTCCTTCTCTTTTTTGCCTAAAGCGGAAATCAGCACAAACAGTTCGGGCGTGCTGGCCAGAAGCGGAATCGCCGCCAAGGCCAAGGCCGATTGAGACATTCCCACCATCTCCGCCCCGGTGACCGAAGCCTTCACCAGATAGCGCGATCCCGCGACCAAAAGCACGATTCCGCCTGCCACTTGGGCCAACTCGATCCAGCGGGAGGGGCCGGGCTTGGGGATATCTTTCTCCATCCGCGCAATCACCGAGCTGTCCGCCTCAATTTGAGCCGAAAACCAGACAAAGACCGCATACACCACCAGTGCGAAAACGAGGAGCATCGCCTCAAAGCGTCCAATCCAACTGTTTCTTAAAAGGAATCCCACCAACGCCGCCGAGGCCACCATGATGGGCGCCTCGGCCTGAAACAGCTGGGGCCGGAACCAGACCGGACGCGCCACCGCCGAAAGCCCGAGAATGAGACCGATATTCGTGATCACCGATCCCACCGCATTGCCCACGGCGATATCCCCCTGCCCTTTTCCGGCCGCCCAGAGGCTGATAAAAAACTCCGGGGCCGAGGTGCCAAATGCCACCACCGTCGACCCGATCACGAGCGGATGCACCCCCAGGCGCTTGGCCAGTCCCGCCCCCCCGCCTACGAGCAACTTCGCTCCGTAGACCTGCAAAAGGATTCCAGCCACCAAAATGATGACAACCTGAAGCGGGTCGGAAGTCTCCAGGCCGATCTGGGAGGAAAACAAGGAAGCCGCCGTCATCGTTTCTTTCTACCCGCCCGCTTTCTCTTCGCCAACGCTAACCCAGCACCGCCCAAACCGCCCCTAAAAGCAGGGTGGCTCCCACTCCCCTAAGAAACAGAACCATTCTTGGGAGACCCGCCTCGCGGTTGCCCAGCCACTTCCCCACCCATGCCACCAACAAGACCGACCAAAGCCCCCGCACCGCATACACAATGTTGACCCCCACTGGATCGCCGGAAAGGGCGATCGTGGCGTAAAGACCGACTCCTTGAATTCCAATGCAAGCCACGCCCGCAAGCATCCAGCGGACACCAAGCCCTTCCACAATCCGCGGCCAATGCCATGGAGGCATGACGGAAACGGACAGAACCGCCATGCCCGCCATCATCAAGGGGCCAAATAGGCAAAAGCCCAGCTCTTTGGCCGTGCGTGCGACCAACACATCGGTCAGGGAGAAAACCGCGGCGGCAAAAAAACCCCAGCCAAGCGCGCGCAAGGCCTTGCCGGTCCTCGCCCCGGGTTGCAACCCCACCAGGGCAATTCCGGCCGTCCCCAGAAAGGCCCCAAGCCAAAGCCGGCCCGGAACACCTTCGGGCAAAAAAAACGCCCCGAGCATGGCGGTCATCACCACCTTGGTTCCCAGGATCGGGGTCGCCACGGAAACATCTCCGCCCGCCAGCGCCCGAAAGGTTCCAATTTGCCCAAGAAAAAACAGAACGGAGCAAAGGCTGGGAGTCAGCCAGATCTCCCACCCCAGCCCTTCCGGTGGTTTCTCCACCCAAAGCAAAAGCGGCAGGAAACAGGCCCCCATGGCCAGGTTGCAACTCACCAAAACCCGGCTCGGGTCTTGGCCCCCCTCCATGGACCGCTTCAAAAAGAGCGCACCGACCGCATAGACCAGCGAGGCAAAAAAAGGCAGGATCAGATAGGCATGCCCCGTCATCCCCAGCAACCTCGCCGAAAAACCCCTTCTACCCAAGAAAGGATCTGGAGCGGCTCCACCAGCCCGGCCGACTCGGTCGAACGTGCCGATCTCGTTCTCGCCCGCCTCAGCGGGGAGTCCCGGAGCAAAATCCAGCAATGGATGAAAGACGGACGGGTCGAAGCCGCCGGCAAAGCTGTCCAAGCGCGCGATCTTCTTCCTGCCGGCACCTCCATCACCATCCGGATTCCCACGCCCGCCCCGCGCCATGTGGAGCCGGAACCCATTCCTCTCGACATCATCCACGAGGACGCCGACCTCATCGTCCTCCACAAACCTCCCGGCTTGGCCGTCCATCCCGGTGCCGGCAGGCCCACCGGTTCCCTCGCCGCCGCCCTGCTGCACCACTGCTCCGGACAACTCGCCCCCGGCGGCGGCCCCGAGCGGCCCGGCATTGTTCATCGCCTCGACCTCGAAACTTCCGGCCTGCTCGTCGCCGCCAAGACGGATGCCGCTCATCGCGAACTCAGCCGCCAGTTCAAGGATCGCGAAACCCAAAAGTCCTACCTCGCCTTTGTGCTGGGCCGACCCAGGGGACAAGTCGGCTCCTGGGAAGGAGCCATCGGTCGCCACCCCGTGCATCGTCAAAAAATGGCGGTGCGGACCCGGGGCCGCCCCTCGCGGACCGACTGGAAGGTCGTCGGCTCCTGGCCCGGTGGCTCGTTGCTGGAACTGAAACTTCTTACCGGCCGCACCCACCAGATCCGGGTCCACGCCTCGGCCGCCGGCTGCCCGGTCGCCGGCGATTCCGTCTACGGCGGTACCAACGCCCTCACCCGCGCGGCCGGCGTGAAACGCCAGCTGCTCCACGCCCACCGGCTCTCCTTCACCCACCCGCGCAGTGGTGAATACCTTTCGTTTGAAGCTCCCCCTCCCGCAGATTTTGCGGCATTCCAGTCCTATCTCGATGGACTCTGAACTCCGCTCCCAAGCCGCCCGCTACGTCCAGCTTCTCCGCCGCTCGGGCAAAAAGGACGCCTGGCTTCCTGCTGGTCTCGCCCGTCGACTGCCTGGTGGAGCGCAGGCCCCTGCGTCCATCCAAACCCAAACCCTGCGAAGCTCCTCCCGAGTCAGCGAGGTGAGGAGCGAAGCCAGGCCATCACCTAACCCTCCCGCCCCCCCAGCCCCACGCTCTATCGCCAATCCGATTCAGCTACCTGCCGGCACCAAAGCCGAACGCCTTGCCGCCCTCAAAAAACAGACCTCCGCCTGCACCATCTGCCCTCATCTGGCCAAGTCCCGCACTCAGGTGGTCTTCGGCGTGGGCGACCCGGAGGCCAAGCTCATGTTTGTGGGCGAGGCTCCCGGAGCCGATGAGGACGAACAGGGCGAGCCGTTCGTCGGTCGGGCCGGCCAGCTTCTCACCAAGATGATCGCCGCGATGGAACTCACCCGCGAAAAAGTTTACATCGCCAACGTTCTGAAATGCCGCCCGGACATGCCCTCCAAGGGCAGCGGCAACCGCAAACCCACCCGGGATGAGATGGACGCATGCCTTCCTTATCTCCGCACCCAGGTTTCCGTCATCGCCCCACAGGTGATCATCGCCCTGGGATCCACCGCCGTGGAAGGTCTCTTCGGACCGCAGAAAACGCCCATCTCCCGGCTTCGGGGCAACTGGTTGGAACTCGACGGTGTTCCCGTCCGCCCCACCTTCCATCCGAGTTACCTGCTCCATAACCAGGA
>JBBAWG010000010.1:22599-54689 GCA_040397305.1 Methylacidiphilales bacterium
ACCGTGTCTCCCCGCAACAAATTCACCAGCACCTTGCGCCGCGAGCCTCCCAGAATCACCAAATCCGCCCCCAAAGTCGCCGCCAGTTCGGTAATCATGTCCGACGCCTTGTTCGAAACGCAATAAACCGGGGTGATTAGGATCTTCTCCGCCGCCGCGATCTGCCGCACTTCGGCCAAAACCCTTTGCGCCTCGGCATCATCTCCCAATTTTCCACTGACCTCCGTCGCCACTTGCACCTCCCGCACAAAAAGGAAATACAACCGGGCCCCCCTGATCTTCGCCTCGTCCAAGGCAAACCGTGCCGCCGGGGTCAGGCCCCGCGCCGCCACCAAAATCCGGCCGGTCTCCTCCGCCGCTTCCTCGGCACCCAACGGTTCTTCCCGAACCCGGGAAGCCGTCTCGCCGCGTGCCGCCACGGTCAATTCGGCCGGACCCTTGACCCGCGTCATCTCCCGCAGAAGTAGTCCCGCACCGCACATCACCACCGCAAAGAGGAAGGCATGGGGCTTCGTCACCGCCACGGTCAGCCAAATCGCCGCCATCAACAGGGCCGTCCCGGTCATCACCCCTCGTTGCCATGCTTTCATCGGCAGGGATCGGTTCAGGCTGCAACTTCCCAGATTCAGACAGATCGCGCCCACCACCCCGATGGCATAGAGCGAGGCCAGCGCCTCAAGTCCTCGGGTGGACTCCAGCACAATCACCGGCAGAACCACCGCCGCAATCAAGGGCACCCAGGGCACACCCTGCCGGTTCAATAATTTAAAATTCGGCGGGAGATCCCCGTCCTGGGCCAGACTGTAAAGCAAGGCCACCGAGGCCACGATCGCCGTGTTCACCGCCGAAAGCAGCAGGAGGCCGACGACCGCGCCCACCACCCACCCGTACTGCGGGGAGATGTAGAAATCCGCCATGGTCCGCAGAAAGCTTTCCGGCTGCACAAACGAGCCCAAGGGCATCCCGGCAATCATCACGCCCAACACCGCCGTGATCAGCACCACCTCGGCCATCACCAGAACGATCGCTCGCCGGGCCTGACGGGAAACGCTGGGCGCACCCGGGGCGCTGTCCGGATCCGCCTTCATGGTCCCGGTCATGTTGGCAATCGCTTCGACTCCCGAGAGGGCCAGGATCATGCCCGTGAAAATTTTCCAACCCTCCCACATCCCGTGGCTCGGAAGCTCGGTCACCCCCAGGCGGCCGGAAAAAACCCCAGAGGCCGCCAGGCCCAGTAGCACCAACACCGCCGGCAAAGCCAGGTAAACGGCCAAGCTTCCCGCCAACCTCGGACCAAAGGCGTTGACCACCCCCAGGGCGAAAATCGTCAGGATCGCCCAGCGGGACGCCTCCTCCTTGAGGCCAAAGTAGTTGTACGCTTCATATCCACTGATTGCCGCTGTCACCACATAGCCCGCCAAGAGGAGCAAGGCCCCAATCACTCCGAGCCGCGGACTGTGAATTCGTGCCGAGTGATAAACACCCCCGCCCTCCGGAAAAAACTTACAGACCCAGACATAGTTGCACCCCACCAGAAACGTGAGCACCAGGATGGCCGCCAGATAGGCGGGTGCGGCATATCCGGCCAGGAGCACTGCCAGACCAATGACGTAGGCCTTGCTCGTGCCCCAATCCCCGTAAAGCAGGGCCGCGGCCCGGAGCCAACCGACGTTGCGCGGCCGGCTTCCCTGGATGACCATCTCGCTCATCGGGTTTGGAGGAACTCCTTTACGATCGGCGCCGTCATGCCGGACCGCACCATCGGCGTGATCAGATAAATTCCACGGAAATGCTGCGCGACCTCCCGCGCCAACTCCGCCGCCACTTCCCGGCCGTACTCCGCTTGCGCGGGCCCCTCCGGGAGCGACCGAATTTTCGCCCGCACCTCATCGGGAATCGAGATGCCCGGCACCTCGTGATGCAGAAATTCCGCGTTCCGCGCGCTGACCACCGGCATCACCCCCACCAACACGGGAATGCCCAGGGGGGTCAGGGCCTCCTTCATCTTTCGGATCATCGCCTTTTCATACACCGGCTGGGTCATGACGAAGTGCGCTCCCCGCTCCATTTTGCGCTCCAGCTTCTTCACCTGCGCGTCGAAGTTTTTCGAATTCGGATTGAAAGCCACGCCGATGACAAACTCCGCCCCCTTCCCCACCTCGCGCCCGGCCGAATTCCGGCCTTCGTTCAGTTGCCGGATCAGGTCGATCAGCCCGAGGCTGTTTACGTCGTACACCGAGGTCGCACCCGGATGGTCGCCGAACTTGGAGGGATCTCCCGTCAACGCCAGCACGTGCCGGTGCCCCAGGGCCGCCAGACCCATCAGCTCACTCTGCAACCCGATCAGGTTTTTATCCCGGCACGCCAGATGAATGACACTGGTCACCCCCAGGCGCTCCCGCAGCAGCGTTGCCGCCGCGGTGTTCGCCACCCGCAGAATGGCCAGCGAATTGTCTGCCAAGGTCAGCGCCGTCGCCCCGGCCTTCACCAACTCCTCGGCCGCCCGGAGAAACGGCCCCATATCCAGACTCCGCGGACTGTCCAATTCCACGATCGCAACCCGCTCCCGTTGGAGCCGGTCCAGGATCGACTCCTCTTTCTTATGCCCCTTGTCCCCGTCGGGCGTGGAGATCCGGATCTCCTCCCGCCTCGGTTCCACTCCCTTCCGGACAGCTTTGTCCAAGGAAAGCTTGGCCGCTTTTTTCTTCAACGCCCGGACATGATCCGGACTGACCCCGGATCCTCCACCCAGCAGACTCACGCCCAGCGGCGGCAGCTCGGCCATTCGTTCGGCAAAATATTCCGGATAGTTGGAGTAGAGATAACGCCCCTCAGAGTACTCCGGCTGTCCGGCATCGGGATACGCCGCGAGCAGATTTTCCCCGCCGCTGGAAAGGCGCCGGATCAGGGTCGGACACGCACTCGGCCCGAACGCCGGGGCCACTCCCACCACCTCGGCTCCCGCCCGACGCAGCCGTTGGGCCGTTTCCTCCCAACCCTTGCCACCGGGCAACGTTCCCTCACGTCCGGAGGAAAGCATCGCGATCACCGGCAAATGGTGCAGTTCCCGCACCGCGCCAATGGCCAACTCGAGTTCCTCCGGCTCCGAGAAAGATTGCAGGAGAACGGCCTGCACTCCTCCGTCGATCAGCGCCCCCGCCTGCTTGCGGAACAGATTCTCGATCTCCCTCGCCCCCACACTGTTTCTTTCCGCCGCCGTCAGTCCGCTCGGGCCGATACATCCCGCCACCCAAGCCTTGTGCTCACTCGCCTCCCCCAAAGCCAGCTTGGCCGCCTTCCAGTTGATCTCGTTCGCCTTTTCTTCCAGCCCATGCTTCTTGAGGCTGAGCCCGTTGGCGCCAAAGCTGTTGGTGGCGATGAGTTCTGCCCCCGCCTCCAGGTAAGCCCGGTGAGCCTCGCGAATCAGGTCGGGCTCCGTCAGACACAAACCTTCAAAACTCCGCCCCAGAGGGCTGCCTTTTCCATAAAGATAGGCCGCCACGTCCCCATCTCCCACCACCACCCGGGTGGTGATTTGCTCCAAAAGCGTTGCCATTCCCTATTCTTCCACCCACACTACCTTCCGTGAAGCAAAAGGCTGTCATTGAAAAGCGGGAAAATTCGCCTAACCCGTTGGATACCAACATTGAAGATCTGATCGATGCGGCTGGGATTACCCAGAATCGGCAGATCTTTAAGGACATGATTGCCATCGCCTTGGGGATGGGGTCGGACGGAACCGACCTTGGTGACTTGAAGCAGTTCAAGCGGGTCATGCGGGAAATCCGGGATGCCAACCGACTTTTCACACCCTTTAAAGGAGTCAAAAAAATCTCCGTCTTCGGCTCGGCCCGCACCTCCCCCAACGCCTCGGCCTGGAAAGCCGCCAACCTTTTCGGAAAGCTGATGCAGGAGGCCGGCTACATGGTCATCACCGGAGGAGGCGATGGTATCATGGGCGCCGCCCAGGCCGGGGCCGGCCGGGAACATGGCTTTGCCCTCAATATCGAACTCCCTTTTGAGCAGGAGCCCAACGAGACCATCCGGGGGGACAGCAAACTTTTCACCTTCAAATACTTTTTCACCCGCAAGCTCAACTTCGTGAAACACTCCGATGCCATCGCCCTTTTCCCCGGCGGCTTCGGCACGATGGACGAAGCGTTCGAAACCTTCACCCTCATGCAAACGGGCAAGTCCAACATCATTCCACTCGTCATGGTGGATGCACCGCGCGGCAACTTCTGGCGCACCTTTGAAAAGTATCTCCGGGAGCACCTGTTGGGCGATGGCCTGATTTCCGAGGAGGACTTCACTCTCTTCAAGGTCACCGATGACCTCCAGTACGCCCGCCGGGAGGTCGTGAACTTTTATTACAATTTTCACTCCTACCGTTATGTCGGCGAGGCCATGGTGATCCGCCTGCAGCGGCAAATCCCCGCCGGGGCCCTGGTCCGGCTCAACGAGGACTTCGTGGATATTCTCAAGCCGGAGTCCATGATCACCACCTGCAACTCGTACCCGGAGGAAGCCAACGAACCCGAACTCGCCTCCCTCGCCCGCCTCTGCGTCCCTTTCAATCGCAGAAACCTCGGCCGCCTTCGCGCCCTGCTCGACCGCCTGAATCAGTTTTAAGCGGCCATCGCTTGGGCCCGCCTCACTTGCCACCGGGGCTTCTGGAGCTCCGCTTCCCGCACGGCCAACTTCACCCGCTCGGCCCCCAGCAACGCCCGCAATTTTCCGATCCCGGCCAAGGTGGGTCTCATCCGCATCTGCGCCCCCGCCTCGAGGACCACCTTTTTCCCCTCCGCCTCGACCTCCAAGCGGATCGGCACCTCGCCGGCGTGGCCCGCCACAATCTCCTTTACCTTCGCCATGGCATCTCCGGCCAGCTGCTCCCGCGTCGGCACGAGATGAATGTGGGTGACCCACTTCGCCACCGCACTTTCCAGCGTGACGCACTCGGAAGTCCGGAGTCGGATCCGCTCCTCGGCATCGGTGTCCACCGAGCCACCTACCACGAGCGGGGTGCCGACTTTGAGAAAAGTTCCCGCCTCGCGGTAAAGATCCGGAAAAATCATCACCTCCATGCGCCCCGTCTTATCCTCCAACATCACCCGTGCGTACGGTCGTTTGTCTTTCTGGGTCAAACGCACCTCCACCGCCGTCACCACCCCCGCCATTCGCACCGCGGTGCCGGTCTGCATCTCTTCCGGTTCCCCCAGGTTCACCGTCCGAAAAGCCCGCAGATCCGCCTCAAACTCATCGGCCGGATGACCCGTCACGTAAAAGCCCAATAGCTCCTTTTCTGCCGCCAGTTTTTCTCGCGGGGGCCAATCCTCAAAGGCATCCGGCGCTTTCTCCCCGCCGGCCTTGGCCTGAGGCAACCCGACCTCCTCCAAACCAAACAAGGTCCCCTGCCCCCGCTCCTTGTCCCGCGAGACCGAGGCCGCCGAACCCAGCGCCGCCTCCAGCTTGGATGCCAGCCAGGCACGGTTTTTGGAAATGGAGTCAAACGCGCCGCACCGGATCAGGCTCTCCATTGCCTTTTTGTTGATCGCCTTGTACTCCACCCGGGCGCAGAAATCCTCGATCGAGCGGAAAGGCCCGCCGGTTTTGCGCGCCTCGATGGCCGCCTCCACGCAGGCCTCCCCCACATTTTTCACCGCTCCCAGCCCGAAAAGAATTTTGCCCGGCTGGACCGTGAACCGCTTCTCACTCGTGTTCACATCCGGAGGAAGAATCTCGATGCCCATGCGCTGCGCCTCCGCCGTAAACAGCGCAATCTTGTCGGTGTTGTCCAACTCATGGGAAAGCAACGAAGCCATGTACTCCGTGGGATGGTTGGCTTTGAGATAGGCCGTCTGGCAGGCCACCACGGCGTAAGCCGCACTGTGGCTCTTGTTGAAGCCGTAGCCGGCAAACTTCTCCAGCAAATCAAAAATCCGCAGGGCCTGGGAGCGCGGAATCTGGTTCACCTTCGCACACCCCTGCACAAACGTCTCCCGCTGCTTGGCCATCTCTTCCGGCTTCTTTTTCCCCATCGCCCGCCGCAACAAATCCGCCTGCCCCAGCGTATACCCCGCCAGCGAACGGGCCGCCGCCATCACCTGCTCCTGATAAATCAATACCCCGTAGGTCTCCGCACTGATGGCTTCCAGGAGGGGATGCTCATACGTGAACTGGGACTTTCCCTTCTTCCGCTTCACATACTCGTCAATCAGGTCCATCGGGCCGGGGCGATAGAGGGCGATCAGGGCAATCAGATCCTCAATGCCCTTCAAATCAAAGATCTCACATGTCCGGCGCATTCCGGGCGATTCCACCTGAAACACCCCGATGTTTTCCGCCCGGTTCAGCAGGTCATAGGTCTTTTTGTCGTCCAATGGGATTTCTTCCGGCTTCATCTTTTTTCCGGTGGTCTCTTCCACGAGCCGGAGGCAGTCCTGGATCACCGTCAGGGTCTTGAGACCGAGAAAATCCATTTTCAGAAGCCCGATGTCTCCCACCTCGTTCATCGAGAACTGGGTCATCACCGCGCCGGTGTCGTCCCGCGTCAGCGGCAGGTAGTCGGTTAAATCCCGATCTGCGATCACCACCCCCGCCGCATGCGTCCCGCTTTGCCGGACCATCCCCTCAAGTTGCAGGGCGGATTGGATGACCGGCTTCACGGACTCCTCTTCCGCCATCCGCTTCAACTCCGGCACCTGCTTCAGCGCATCGGACAGCTTCGCCCCCGGCACCTTGGGGATCAGATCCGCAATGCGGGAGGTCTCCCCGAAACTCATCCCCATCACCCGGCCCACGTCGCGGATCGCCATCTTGGCCCCCATCGTCCCGAAAGTGATGATCTGGGCCACGGCCCGCTCCCCATACTTGTTGCGGACATAGGCGATCACCTCTTCCCGGCGATCCGGGCAGAAATCCATATCAATGTCGGGCGGGGAAATCCGCTCCGGGTTGAGAAAGCGCTCAAACAGCAGCCCATAACGCAATGGACACAAATCCGTGATCCCCAGCACATACGAAACTAGGCTGCCTGCCGCGCTGCCTCGACCGGGTCCGACGGCGATTCCCTGCCGTTTGGCATGGTCGATAAAATCCCAAACGATCAGGAAATAACTGATAAACCCGGTCTTCTCGATCACTCCCATCTCAAACTCCAACCGCTCCTTCAGCTCCTTGTCCGTTTCGGCCCGCGCCCCGTACCGCTTCCGCAGCCCCTCCTGACACAGCTTGCGGAAATACTGCTCCCGGGTCATTCCCTCCGGCACGGGAAAGGCCGGGAATTTGTTGCCGCCCAGGTCCAGTTGCAGATCACACCGCTCCGCGATCATCGCGGTGCTTTCCAAGGCATCCGGGAAACTGGCGAACAGCGCGGCCATCTCCTCGGCCGATTTAAGATAGAACTCCGGTCCGTACGATTTCATCTTGCGGTCCGGATCGTTCAACCGACCGTTGGTCGAGATGCAAACCAGAATCTCCTGCGTGATGGATTGGTCCTTCCTCACGTAGTGCACGTCGTTCGCCGCCACCAGCGGCGTCTTGGTTTCCTGGCCCAGCTTGCGATAAAATTCCCGTACCTTCTCCTCCTCCGGGAGGCCGTGGTTGTGAATCTCGAGGAAAAAGTTTTCCGGCCCCAGAATTTCCCGGTACTCGCCAACCAGCCGTTTCGCATCCGCCTCCCGCCCTTCGAGAAACGCCGCGGCGACCTCGCTCTTGAGACAGGCACTCGTCCCGATCAGGCCCGCCGCATGTTTGGCCAGGAGTTTGTGGTCGATCCTCGGCTTGTAGTAGACGCTCTCGAGATGCGCCGCCGTCACCAGTTGAATCAGGTTGCGGTAGCCCTCCAAGTTCCGCGC
The DNA here is from genome assembly GCA_040397305.1 of Methylacidiphilales bacterium. Classification (GTDB taxonomy): domain Bacteria; phylum Verrucomicrobiota; class Verrucomicrobiia; order Methylacidiphilales; family Verrucolacustridaceae; genus Verrucolacustris. The sequence continues at coordinate 30,459 of JBBAWG010000010.1, forward strand.
CAAAAGGAGGAAATGGTAATTCGCGTCTTTGCCCCCGGGGGCGGCTTTTTTTTCAAAGCGGTCACCCGGGGCCATGTACACCTCGCACCCGAGGATCGGCTGAACCCCGCCCTTCTGGGCTGCCTGATAAAACTCCACCGCCCCGTAAAGATTGCCGTGGTCGGTCAGCGCCAAGGCCGGTTGGTCCAGTTCTTTGGCCCGCGCCACCAGATCCGGAATCCGGCAAGCCCCGTCCAGGAGAGAATACTCCGAATGGCAGTGCAGATGGACAAAGGGTTTCGCCACAGAGTGATAATTTGTGCTGCCCCACAAGCCCTTCCAGCAATTTCCACGACCGATGGGAACCCGGCGGGGATAAGTGGACGGAAATGTCTCCGGCCGGGTTCTTCTTTCGGGTCGCGAGGAGAAACTTTTTTCGCGAAATCCGCTTTCAGGCTCCGGACATCCCAACGGTAGAACGAAAAACAACCTTCCCTCAAACCCGGTCTTTGGATATAACGACCCGATGGTTGAAATTAGGCTCAAGCGCGGCGAGTCGGTCGATAAGGCCCTCCGCCGCCTGAAAAAGAAGCTCGATCGGGAGGGCATCCTCCGCGATGTCCGGGCCCGCCGCTCCCATGAGAAGCCCAGCGTCAAGCGGCGCCGGAAGATGAAAGAGCCCAAGATCAACTTTTACGGCAATTTCTCCCTCTAAGATCCAGTCCACGCGGATGGCCCCAGCCGATCCGTTCGATTCCTCTCTCGTCGAAACTCTCCTCCCGCCGGAAAACCCTTTTCGGGGTCACATCCATGTGGCCCCCCAAGCCAGCTCCACCCAGGACCTCGCCCGCAAATCCTCGGAAATCCCTTCCGTCTGGGCGGCCGAAATTCAGACCGCCGGGCGGGGACGCCAAGGCCACACTTGGATCTCAGATCGCCCCCTTGGCCTCTGGTGCTCCGTGCTGTTGGATCCAAACGACCAGCAGCTCCCGCGCCTTTCCCTCATCGGTTCGCTGGCTGTCGCGGATGCGGTCCGCGCCCTCACCCATCTGGAGCCCAGCCTCAAGTGGCCCAACGACCTCCTTTGGAAAAGTCAAAAGCTGGCCGGCCTGCTGGTCGAAACCGTCGCGCGCCCGGGTCGTCTCCCCCTCGCCATTCTGGGACTCGGCCTCAACCTCACCCATCAAACCGCGGATTTTCCCCGCGAACTCAAAAAAAGCGCGGTTTCGCTAAGCCAAGCCTCTGGCCGAACCGTGCCCCGCACCCAGGCCCTGGCGGCATTTCTCGACGCCCTCGCACGGAGATGGCACCAACCGGCGGGTGAAATCCTGGAGGACTTCCGCGCCGCCTGGTGCCAACAGGGCCGCACCCTGCAGGTTCGTTCCGGTGGCCAGGAATTTACCGGTACGGCCGAGCAGGTGGATGACTCCGGCCACCTGCACCTCCGCCTGGCCAATGGATCTGCCAAGGTGTTTGCCTCCGGGGAGGCCGATTTTCCCGCGTGAACCTCCCTGCCGTTTTGGCAAAGTAACTTCTCCCATGAGCGCCAACCGCATCGATCGCCTTTTTGCCAACCTCCGCTCCCAAAAACGGAAGGCCCTCGTCACCTATCTTGTGGCCGGAGATCCCGATCTCGAATCCACCGCCCAGCTTGTCCCCGCCTTGGCCGAGGCGGGCGCCGATCTCGTCGAACTGGGCGTTCCCTTTTCGGACCCGCTGGCGGACGGGATCGTCAACCAGCTGGGCTCCCAACGTGCCCTCGATTCCGGCACCACGCTCCCCAAGGTCCTTGATCTCATCGCCCGCTTGCGCAAGGAGAAGTGCGACATCCCCCTGGTCCTTTTCACCTACTACAACCCCGTCTTCGCCTACGGCCGGGAAAAGTTTGAGAAAGATGCCGCCCAGGCCGGTGCCGACGGCCTTCTTCTCCTCGATCTTCCCCCCGAGGAGGCTGACCAGGATCTACCTCCTTCCGACACTCTTTGCCGGATCGTCCTCGTGGCCCCCACCACCCCCGAAGCCCGCCTGAAGGAGATCACCCGCCACGCCTCCGGGTTTATCTACTACGTCTCCCGGGAAGGGGTCACCGGCATGCAACAAAGCCTGCCCGCTTCGCTTGCCGACCGGGTCAATCTTCTCAAAAAAACCACCACGCTTCCCGTCTGTGTCGGCTTTGGCATCTCGAATCCGGAGCAGGCCGGGCAGGTTGCCAAACTCGCCGACGGCGTGGTCGTGGGCAGCGCCATCGTCGACCGGATCGGGAAAATTGGGCGGAGCCCCAAACTCGCGTCCGAAGTGGCATCTTTTCTCCGCCCGCTCGCCCAAGCCGTTCACTCCGCGTGAGCCGGTCCCTGGGTATCGACTTCGGCACCCGCCGGATCGGCCTCGCCCTTTCCGACCCCACCGGGACCCTCGCCACCCCCCTTCCCTTTTTGGAGAACAGCACCCCGGAAGAGGTGACCAAAAACCTGAAGGACCTCGTCGAGAACCACGGCGTCGAGACCATCGTGGTGGGTATGCCCCGGAACATGGACGGCACCTACGGCCCGTCAGCCGAAAAAGTCCGGAATTTTATCGCACAAACCCAGCCTCATCTCACCGCCAAGGTGGTGACGATAGATGAGCGTCTGACCACCGCCCAGGCCTCCCGGGAGTTATCTCAAATAGGATTGAATCAGAAGGATTTACGCAAGAAGGTCGATAGCTCATCCGCGGCGTTAATCCTTCAACAATTCCTTGACCGAAATAATCAGCATCCCTAATCAAAGTGCATGCACCTCGGAGGCAAGTTTGAAAGGCTCGTCCGTATTCTGATCCGGACTGGTACTTTATTCACCGTTTTATTCACTTTTTCCTCCCTTTCTCTGGCCGGGGAAAACGATCTGACCGTCCCGGGGACGGACACCAAACTCTCCGTTTCGCCAAACTCCAAGTCCGCGGATCCCGACGACCTCGCCTCCTATATCTTCGTGGAGGATCGGATCACCCTTGAATTCATGACCGGTGCCATGTTCTCCCCCAGCGGCGTCGGCCCCGTGGTTCCCGTTTTTAACTACCAGCAAAACAATGTCCGTCTGGGCTGGATGCTCGACTCGCCTGACTCTTGGGGTCCTCAAGCGGGCATCAATGACCCGCTCCGCGGAACGTTTGAGGCCGTCTTGGAAGCGACCGGCTCCTATGTGTGGCAAAGCTTCGGCACGTACATGGTCGGCATCACCGGCTTGGTTCGTTACAACTTCGTTCAGCCCAACTGGATCGTCGTTCCCTACATCCAGGGCGGCTCCGGCATCATCTACACCAACGCCCGCAACTGGTCCGATCAGGATGCCATCGGCGGGAACTGGGAATTTACTCCGCAATTTGCCGGCGGCCTGAAGTTCCTTCTCGAAAAGAACTGGACCTTCAACATCGAAGGCTCCTTTCAGCACATCTCCAACGCCAATACCTCCGCCCGCAATGAGGGCGTCAATGCCTACGGCGGCTTTGTCGGTTTCACCTACGTCTTCGATAAAGTTTGGTCCGACTAATTCCCCCGATAGGTAGGCCACTTTTGACAAAAGTGGCCAAAGTCTGTTGGCCTTTCTTCGCCTCAAACTCCCCGTAGCCTGTCCGCGCTAGCCTCTGCTGTTCATCCCCCGGTGAAACTTCAAACGCTCAAACTGACTCTCGCTTACCGCGGCGAGGATTTCTTTGGGTGGCAACGCCAGGACCCCCACCCGACCGTGCAGCTGGCCCTCGAGACCGCGTTAAAAAAAATTTTTGGAAAACCCCTCGCGGTGGCCGGCTCCGGCCGGACCGACCGCGGCGTCCACGCCCTTGGCCAAATCGCCTCGATCCAAGTTCCTCCCGCCCACCCCCCCGGCGTCCTTCTTCGTGCCCTGAATTTCCACCTTCCTCCCGGGGTTCGCGTTCTCTCCATTCAGCGGGAAAAAGCCAAATTCCACGCCCGCTTCTCCGCCAAGGGCAAAACTTACCTCTATCGCATCGTCAACGCCCCCTTTCTCCATCCCCTGGAAATAGGCCGGGCTTGGCATGTTCCGCGCCCCCTCAACCTGACCGCCATCCGCCAAGCCGCCCGGCTTTTGGCCGGGAAACACGACTTTGCCTCCTTCACCTCCAATCCCGGGTACGAACGCGAATCCACCGTTCGCCGCCTTCGCGCCATCCGCATCGCCCGGAAACCCGGATCGGTTTTGGAGTTAACCTTTGACGGCGACGGCTTTCTCTACCGCATGGTCCGCAACCTGGTCGGGGCTCTCGTCAAAATCGGTCACGACCGCCTGACCGTGCTGGAACTGAAAAAAATCCTCATCGCCCGATCCCGCTCTTCGGCCCCTCCGACCGCCCCCGCCGAAGGGCTTTACCTTCTCAAGGTTCGATACCGATAGGCCGTTTTCCCTGGGGGCGACTGACGTGGACCCAAAGTCGGCTGCCTTGGACCAACTCCAAAATGATCCGTTAAGGGTTTTTCACCACTTTCTTCCGGAACTCCCCGATCTCCTCGTTCACGGCTTTCCACTGTTTCCCGTCAAACTTCGGCCCAGGCTCTTTTAATTTCCGGCTGAAACCCTCCACCTTTTCAACCGCCGGTCGCCACTCTTTCTCCGGCATCTCCGCCAACGCATCCCGGGCGATCTCCGCACAGGCGGGATTATGGCAAATCAGCAGGATCTCCTCACCGGCCCGCACTGCCTGCCGCGACGCCTCGGCACTGCCATACCGGTTGGCAATCGCCCCCATCTCCAGATCATCCGTCATCACCAGCCCCCGGTAACCCATCGTTTCCTTGAGCAGGCCGGTGACGATGTCTCGGTTTAAGCTCGCCGGACCGGAATCCTTTCCCCAAGCGGGAAACTGGGCATGCCCCACCATGATCGCCTCACACTCCTTGCCGACTTCCCGGAAGACGGAAAGCTCCTCGGCTTCGATCTTTTCCCTCGTCCGATCCACCAACGGCAGGTCCCCATGCGGATCCAAACCGCAAAAAGTGTAACCTGGGAAATGCTTTCCCGTCCCGCCAACCCCTGCTGCCTGCATCCCCTTGAGGTACGCCCGCGCCCGCGGGATCACCTGGGCCGGACCCGTTCCGTAACACCGCCCCGCCAGCGAGTTGTCGACACCAGTCCGCTCCGGCGGGGCATAGTCCAACACAGGGGCTAAATTCAAATTCAAACCCACCGCCTGCATCACCCGCCCCGTCAACCGACCGTGTTCGGCAAACCACTCCTCTCGGCCGGCCTTGGCCAAATCCTCTCCGCTCGGCGGCCGCTCCCCCATCACCGCCAACCGGCTCACCCGTCCCCCCTCCTGGTCCACCGTCAGAATCACCGGATGTCCCGCCAACTCCCGACACTCCCGGACCAAGGCGTGAAACTGGGCAGGCTCCGCCATGTTGCGCGTAAAATAAATAAAGCCGCCCGGACGGATCCGCCGAATGAGCTCCCGCAAGCCATCGTTGAGCTCCGGGCCGGGAACTCCCATCACGACCAATCGACCGGCAGGGTGGGCATCCATCCCATTTGGCATAAGGAATTTTACCCCCGTGCGCACGCCCAAAACCAGCCCCTTGGCCGTAATTCCCCATTTTTCTCCTTACTTCCACCGCAGCCTCAACCTAAGGTCATCATGATGCCTGCTTTTCAGATCATTTTCTCTCCCGCCAGTTCGGCTGAGATCAGCCAGCTGCCCACCCCCTTACAGGTGGAGGTCTTGCGGGAGTTTGATGTCCTCACCTCAGACTTTCTCACCCGCCATCCCGACCGCTTTGGCACCGTCCGGCGATCCGATCGTACGCTCTACCGCTACCGGGCCGGGGACTATCGCATCTACTTCGAACAAAAAACCGCCGGCCTCGTCATTCACCGCGTTCTCCACAAAAACTCCCTGAAGGACTTTGCCTTCCGCTCCCAACTGCCGGGATCGGAGGACGAAGAACTCGCCGGCAATCCCAAGTTTTGGGATCTGATCGATTCGGCGGAAGCCTCTCCCTCCCGAAAGTAATCCCGTGCGCCCCTTTCTTTTTCTCATGGCCCTGCTTTCCCCATGGCTGACCGGGTGCCAGTCTGGCCCCAAGATGGGCAATCTCGTCGCTCTCTACACTGATTTCGGCCTCAACGATCCGTACGTCGGCCAACTCAAGGGGGCGGTCAAAACCATCCATCCCGGGGCCGAACTCCTGGACCTTTCCCACGACAGCTCCGTCTTCGATGTGTCCGTCGCCTCTTACCTCCTCGCCAAATCCACCCGGACTCTGCCGGCCGGTACGGTGATCATCGCGGTGGTGGATCCCGGGGTGGGTTCGGATCGGGCCGCCCTCGCCGTCCGCACCGGGACCGGCCGGATCTACGTCGCCCCCGATAATGGGATTTTGACCGAAGTCCTTGCTCGCGACGGCTTGGCTGAAGCCCGCCTGATTGAAAACAAAGATCTCTTTCTACCCGGCGAAGCCTCCTCAACCTTCCACGGGCGTGACATTTTTGCCCCCGTGGCGGCCCACTTGGCGAAAGGCGAAAATTTGGAAGCGGTGGGCCCTAAGGCAGAAAAGCTTCTGCGGTTGCCCCGCAACACCGCCACGGTCATGCCCAACCTCGCCAAGGGACTGGTTCTATTCATCGATCATTACGGCAACATTCTCACCAACATTCCGGGCTCGGAACTGGCTAAGTTAAAAGTTGGTCAGCTCCTCAACCTCACCATCAAGGGCAAGGCCGTGCCGGTTCCCTTCCTTCGCACCTACGCGGAAGCTCCCGATGACCGCCCCTTCGCCTTGGTCAACAGTGACGGGGAATTTGAGATCGCCATCGCCAAGGGGAACGCCGCCAAAAAACTGGGCGTGGCTCCCGGCGACCCCGTCGTCCTCAAATTCTAATCTTGAGCCCCGCTTCCAGAAGGGGTTCATTCAGGATTACGTTTTGGACAAACCAAATTTTAAATTTTTAGATATTTTGTAAGCGTCATCAAAACCGTCAACGAGGTGCTTTAACTTTTTTAAGACCTCGGGACGACGTCTCCAACATTTCCTTCGCCAGCATCCGGGCCGCCTTTCCTTCCCCACCCAACATCCGGGTCAGCTCCTTCTCTCGGGTCTCCCCCTCCAGCTTCTCCAGCTCGGCAAAGGTCCTCCCTTTGTCCACCCGCTTGGCCACCGCAAAATGGTCATCGGCCGCCGCCGCCACCGCCGGTAGATGGGTCAAACACAGGACTTGATGGCTTTTTCCCAATCCCCGTAAACGTGCCGCCACCGCCACGGCCGTCTCGCCGCCCACATTTGCGTCCACCTCGTCAAAAATCAGGATGGGAACCTCATCCCGCTCCGCCAATACCGTCTTCAGGGCCAACATCACCCGGGCCATCTCCCCGCTGGAAGCAATGCCCCGCAGGGGGCGCAGACTTTCCCCGGGATTCGGGGCAAATAAAAGTTCCACACTCTCCGCTCCATCCGCTCCCGACTCCTGTGACTTGATCTCCACCTCCAATCGACTTTGGGCAAAGCCCAGACCGCGCAACTGCTCGGTCACCTCTTTCGCAAAGCGCGGGGCAGTTTTTTTCCGGCCTTCCGACAATTGGCCGCATGCTTGAATGTGCCGCTTGGCCGCCTCCTCCACTTCCTTCCCTAACGCCTTTTCGGTTCCGGCACTGTCGGCCAGCTCCTGCTGCCTCTTTTGCAGCTCCCCGAGGCGGCTCAGGGCCGACTCCACACTGCCGCCATATTTTTTCTTGAGACCGAGAACCACATCCAGCCGTCTTTCCATCTCGGCCAATCGTTCCGCATCCAACCCGACCTGCTCCGCCCGCTGCTCGGCTTCTCGCGCCAGATCCCGAAGGGTCTCCACCGCCTGCTCGTTTCTGGACCGCATCTCCGCGGCCGCCCCGTCGAGGCGCTCCCATTCCGCCAGCGCCTTCTGCACTTTGCCGAGGAAGCCGAGGGCATTTTCTTCCCCGGACTCCAACAGACCGTTTACCTCCGCGGCCAGCTCCACAATTCTTTTGCCGTGCCCTGCCGCCGCATGATCTCGCTCCAACTCTTCATCCTCCCCGAGCCGGAGTTGGGCCTGCTCCAGTTCTCGCACCTGGTGGTCAATGAGCTCTTTCGTCGCTCCATCCGCCCCGGCGATTCGCCGCCGAAACTGCTCCCGTTTCTCCTCAGCCTCCCGCTTCTGTCGCCAGGCCAAACGCACCCTTTCCACCTCCTTTTCCAAGCCCCCAAAATTATCCAAGGCCGATCGCTGCGTCGCCGGCGACAGCAGGGTCTGGTGATCGTGGGGCCCATGCAGGTCCACCAACCGATCCCCCAATTCCTTCAAAACCCCCAGGGTCACCGCCGATCCATTCAGAAACTGCCGCCCCGTCCCTGTGGCGCTGATCTGCCGCTTGATCACCAGCATGCCATCCGGATCGACCTCCACCCCCTTCTCCTCAAGCCAATTGCCGTAATCTCCGGCCCCGCCTAGCTCCCCTTCCACCACGCACCCCTCCGCCCCAGTCCGGACCAGGCTTTTGTCCGCCCGCTCCCCCAACAGGAGCAGAAACGCATCAATTAAAATGGATTTGCCGGCCCCCGTCTCCCCCGTCAGGACATTAAACCCCTCTCCGAGTTCCCACTCCACTTCCTCCACCACCGCCAGATTTTTAATCCGCAACCGCCTCAGCATGGCCCAAAGATAGAGGGGTGACGGAAGATAGTAGATAGGGAATTTTCACCTTTTTCCTTCTGCCCCTCGTTGACTGCCGCTGACAGGGCTGAACCCCTTCGTTTTTCTGCTTTCCCAATCCCCTTCCGGAAGCGGACATCCCCTCACCATCGCAGAGTGAGCAACAGGGATGGGCGGGGGTAGGTCTCAGGGCCAATTTCGCTTTCCGCCTTTCGCCGGCTCCCGCACGCTAATTGGCCCCATGCGCTTAACCCTCCTCGGAACCGGTACCTCTCAGGGCGTCCCCATGCTCGCCTGCCAGTGCCGGGTTTGCACCTCCCACGACCCCCGCGACCGCCGATTCCGCTCTTCTGTCTGGCTTGAGGACGACAAACTCAGCGTGGTCATCGACACCTCGCCCGACTTCCGTTCCCAGGCCCTCCGGGCCGGGATCCCCCGCCTCGATGCCGTCATTTACACCCACAGCCATGCCGATCACATCGCCGGCTTTGACGACCTCCGGACCTACTCTGTCAAAAACGGGAATCGTATTCCCATTTATGCGGATCCCTACACCCTCTCCCGCCTCCACAAGGCGTTTGATTACGCCTTTGACGTCAATCACCGCAATTCCGCCTACGTCTGCCCGGAACCCCACCGGATCGAGGGCCCCTTTACGCTGGGCCCTGTCACCTTCACCCCCTTGCCCGTTCCCCACGGTTCCATCATCACCACCGGTTTCCGGCTCGATCGGGACGGCCGTCCCCGGGCCGCCTATCTGCCCGACTGCGCCGCCGTTCCCGGCGCCGTTCGCGAACTCCTCCTCGATATCCCGGTCCTGATCATCGACGGGCTTCGTGACGAGCCTCATCCCACCCACCTCACCATCGCCGAAGCCGTCGAAATCGCCCAAGCCGTTCGGGCCAAACAAACCTGGCTGACCCACCTGACCCACCTCACGCTCCATGCCGAAAGAGAAACCTCCCTTCCGCAGAACGTCCGCCTTGCTTACGACGGCCTCCGTCTCGATCTCTAATTCTTCTCACTCTCCCCCTCTTTCCCTAGGCTTTTAGGATGCGTTGGCACCTGCTCCTTGCCCTCACGGCGGCCATCGGGGCCGTCGCTTCGGCCCAGCCGAACAACCCGCCCCCATCCAACCTCCCGGATTTGGCCGCCCACACCCTTGTCGTTTTCAATCAGGCCGATCCCGAATCCCAGTCCCTCGCGGAAACTTACGCCAAAGCCCGCTCCATCCCCGCCGACCGGGTGATCGGCCTTTCTTGCGCTCTCACCGAAGAGATCACCCGCGCCGATTTCGAGACCACCATCCGCAAACCGCTCGAGGAACTTTTCCAGTCCCGCGGCTGGATGAAGCGAACGGACAACTTCCTGCCCAACCCCGTCCTCGGCTTGGAGGGCAACGTTCCGGTCCAACAATCCAAGGAAAACCCCATCTGGATCATGGTCCTGATGCGCGGCATGCCGCTGAAAATCGCCGAGGACCCCACCATCCTCGCGCCGGAAAACCTCATGAGCCAGCTCCGTGCCAACGCCGCCTCGGTGGATTCGGAACTTGCCCTCCTCCCCATCCAGGGACTTCCGCTCTACGGCCTGATTGCCAACCCCTACTTCGCCGATAAGCGGATCCGCCCCTTCACCTCCTTCTTTGCCAATTACCTCATCATGGTCACCCGCCTCGACGGCCCCTCCCCCGGCATCGTCCGCCGCATGATCCAGGACGCCGTGGAGGTGGAGAAAACGGAACTCACGGGCCGCGCTTTCTTCGACCTCAGGTCCATCGAGAAAAAGGACGACCCCTACCGTCTGGGAGACGAATGGATTGAGCGGGCCGCCCTCCTGTTTCAAGCCCGCGGCTTTGAAGTGGAGATCGACCGGCGGGCTGAGGTCGCGCCGAAATACGCCCCCTGGGACCAGATCGCCTTTTACGCGGGCTGGTATACCGGGGATTTCCAGGGCCCCTTTGAGCTGCCCACCGCCCGCTTCCGCCGAGGCGCCATCGCCTACCACATTCACTCCTTCAGCGCGGAAACGGTCCGCTCGGAAACCAAAAACTGGGTCGGCCCGCTTCTTTCCCATGGGGCCACCGCCACCATGGGCGCCGTCTACGAGCCCTACCTCCGCTTCACGCCGGACATCAGCCTTTTTGTCAGCGCCCTCCTTTCCGGCCTCTCCTTCGCTGAAGCCGCCTACCAGTCCCAGCTCTCCCTTTCGTGGATGGTGACCTTCGTCGGCGATCCCCTCTATCGCCCCTTTCCCCGGAACTTCTACGAGAACCTGGATGCCGCCCTAACCGCTGACTCCCCCGATCTGCCTTGGTTCCGCCTCCGCAAAGTCCGCCTCTTGGCCAACGCCGGCTCCCTTTCCGAGACCAAAACCGCCGTGGCCAAACTCGTGGAAGACTTCCCCAAAAATGAAATCATTCTGGAGGGCGGGGCCGATATTTATAAGGACCTCAACGAAAAGAAGGACGCCACGGAGCTTTACGAAAAAGCCCTCGACCTGGTGGGCGAACGCGAACCGCGCGACCGTCTTCGCCTCCTCATGAAACTCGCCGAACTCAACCGGCGCGACGACAAGCCCAAGGAAGCCCTCAAACTTTATGAAAAACTAATGGTCGAATATCCCGAGGCGGCCAAATCGCTCGGCCTCGGGGACCGTGCCGTCGCCTTCGCCTCCGGCGAAAGCCTGGATCTACCGCCGGCCTTGAACAAATACAAACAGGAGGTCGAGGAGGCCCAGGTTGCCGCCGCCGTGGCCAAAGCGGCCGCCCAACCGTCCGCGCAAGCCAAACCCGAAGCCACCGCGGCGGATCAGGCCGCCGTCCTGAAAGCCACTACCCCCCGCCCGGCCGTATCCGAACCCGCCATGAACAGCTCCACCCCCCAACCCCCTGCATCCCCTAACCCGACCAACTCCCCCACCCCATAACTCCCCGCTCCTTCTATTTTCCAAATTCCATTTTCGCGCTACCGCCAATCGTGCTTCGGATATCTGCGCTGCAGTTCAGGCTTTAAAGCCGGATAGGTCTTCTCCCAAAACGAAGCCAGATCCTGCGTCACCTGCAAAGGCCTCTGGTTCGGCCCTAAAATCTCCATCGTCACTGCTACTTTCCCCCCTCCGATCACCGGCAGCTTTTTCAGGCCATACAAATCCTGGATTTTGGCTGAAATCACGGCCTCCCTCCCCTTGCCGTACTTCACCTTGGCTGACTTGCCGCCCGGCAGTGCAATCCGCTCGGGCGCCATTCGCTCCAACTCCGCCCCCCGCTCCTGGCCCAGCCAGTTGCGGATGGCGGAGAAAGCACTGGCTTCGTTCGCCTGCCTCCATGTCAAACAGCCCTTGCACTGCTCTTCCAGCACCCGGCGCTTCGCGGCCGAATCCCACGCCGGCCATTTCTCAGGCTCCCATCCTCGCACGGTCTCCAACCGCTCCAACCAAGCATCCGCCTCGGGACTCCAACCCGGCCAAGCACATTTCTCCTCCAGAACCGCCTGAGCCAGCACCGCAGCGGCCTCGGCTCCGGTTTCCGCCTCCCGTCGTTTTTCCTCAAGAACCAGATCCCGAAACTGGATCTGATCCAGCCGCACCACCTTCCGTCCATTCTCCTCAAAATGGAGTCCTCGTGCTTCTGAAAAATCCGCCGGAAACATCTGCCTTAACCAGTCTTCTTCCACCGCCGTCACCAATCCCATCACGACCTCGACTTCCCCGTCGGTCCTGCCGATCTCCTTTAACTCCCCCGCCACCACCAGCGGACGGTCTCGCACCACACTTTCCCGCGCAATCGTCCCGCGCCGTCCTCCGACCAACGCACACCGCAGGGTGCCCCCGTCCAGCCGCCTGCCCAAATGGTCGGAAAAGCCCGCCAAAACACATCGCCGCAACTTTTCGCCCCCGGCCGGCTTCTCCTCTGCGCGGAGGCCCATGCCTTGGGCGATCTGTAAAAGCCGATCCCGCACCGCTCCCGCCTCGCGGGCTGCCCCGCCATGAATTCCCATCCTCCCACACGCCCCGGGATGAAATCGCTCCTTCTCCGCAAACCGCAACGCTCGCAACCACACAAACAAATCGCTTTCCTCCTCCGCCTCCCAAAGGATCTCCGCTCCCTCCCCTTTTCTGCCGGCCATCCGCTGCAACAAGGGTCGCCCCGAAAGCAAAGCCGCAATCCCGGCCGCTCCCCGCAGGCAACCCTGCTCCCCCGCCTCAATCAACATCCGGGCCAGACGGGGATGCACGGGCCAGCCGGCCATCTTTTTACCGGTGGGCGTGAGGTTTCCTCCCGGCCCCGCCGTCGCTCCCAGGTCTGCCAACAGCCGTTCCGCCCGTTCCACCGATCCCTTTTCCGGCAGATCCACCCAGCGGAAATCCCCCAGTCGCCCCGCCCCGGCCGCCGCCAGCACCAACGCCGCCTCCGCCAAATCCAGGCGCCGCACCTCGGGTAACTCCGCCTTCTCCCGCTTGGACCAATCCGCCTCCGTCTCCAACCGCACGCATACTCCCGGAGCTGTTCGTCCCGCTCGACCCGCCCGCTGCGCCGCCGAGGCATGACTGATCCTCTCCACCAATAATGTCTCCAAACCACGACGAGGATCGTATTTGGCGATCCGGGCGAGCCCCCCATCCACCACTGCTTTGACGCCATCCAGCGTCAGCGAAGTCTCCGCCACATTGGTGGCCACCACCACCTTGGGCCGGTCATAACGCTGGAGCGCGGCGTCCTGCTCCGTGGGCGGCATCTCCCCGTGCAGGGCCAACACCACCGCCTCTTTCTGCCCCAATCTGGACTCCAGATCCCGCCGGCAACGGTTGATCTCATAGGCCCCCGGCAGGAACACCAAAACATCCCCCTTCCCCTCCTTCACCAACTGTGCCGCCTCCCGCGCCGCCACCTCCGCCACCCCCGAACCGCTCAGATCCTCCCGTTTGGGCAAATAACGCATCTCCACGGGATACATCCTCCCCTCCGAACGAAGCACCTCCGCCCCAATGGCCTTCGCCAGCTTCTCCGTCTCCAGAGTTGCCGACATCACGACGAGAATCAGATCCGGCCGGGCCGCCTCCTGCAGATTCAGGATCCGCCCCAGGGTGAGATCTCCGTAAAGATGCCTCTCATGAAACTCGTCGCATAACACCGCCTGTACCCCTTCCAGCTTGGGACGGGAAATCATCTGCCGGACCAGCACACCCTCGGTTACAAACCGGATCCGCGTCTTCGCCGATGTTAGGTCATCCAGCCGGATCGTGTAACCCACCTCCCCGCCTAGCTCCACCTTTCGCTCCTCTGCCACCCGTTTCGCCAACATCCTCGCCGCCAACCGCCGGGGTTGCAGGATCACCGCCTGGCCCGAGGCCCCGAGACATCCGCCCTCCAGCAACATTTGGGGGATCTGAGTCGACTTTCCGGATCCGGTGGGGGCCTCGATCACGATTCGTCTCTTTCCCGCACGAATCGCTTCCAGCAAAGGCTCCCGGATCTCCTCAATGGGCAAATTCGTCGTCATCCACAAAGGCTAAGGCTTGGGAACGGTTTCATCGAGCCGTTGCTGCCAAAACAATAACCCCTGTGGGGGGAGTTTCACGCCCGCCTTGTTGATCTTTAAAAATCCCAAGTTTTGGTAGGGCGGGCTCTCCGAACCCGCCTCGCCGGATATTCAACACTTCGGTTTTCTAAGAGGCGGCGTAGGGACACGCCGCCCTACCTAATCCACGGCCTTGCCCTCTTTCACCTTGAATCGTTGCCCCACCCATAAAAAAGCTTCGCTATCGATTGCTGGCCAACTGAGAATCAACTCATGTCTTCCGGCAAAAAAGACGGCTGGGGTTCCTCCTTGGGCATTATTCTCGCCGTCACCGGCAGCGCCGTCGGTCTCGGCAACTTCCTCCGTTTCCCCGGCCTCGCCGCCAAATACGACGGGGGAGCCTTCCTCATTCCCTACTTTCTGGCCCTGCTTTTTCTGGGCCTGCCCATCGCTTGGTCGGAATGGGCGATGGGCCGCTACGGTGGCCAGCGCGGCTTTAACTCTTGCCCCGGAATTTTCCGCACCATCTGGAAAAGCCGCCTTGCCCCCTACTGCGGTGTTCTCGGCCTCCTCGTTCCCGTGGTCATCTACATGTACTACCTCTGGATTGAATCCTGGTGTCTCGGCTACGCCTTGAAATATCTCACCGGCGGACTGAATTTGGGTCCGGAAAAGGCCGCCTACACCGACCATTTTACCTCCTATGTCGGCCTTGGGGCCGATGGCGCCTTTTTCCACCAGGGCATGGCACTCCCCGTCGCTTGCCTCTTGGCCTGCGTGGCCTTGAACTTTTTCATCATCTACCGCGGCCTCAGTGGCGGCATCGAAAAGGTCTGCCTCTGGGGTATGCCGTTGCTGGTGATTTGTGCCCTCCTGGTGCTGGTTCGCGTCCTCACCCTCGGTACTCCCGACCCCGCTCACCCCGACCGCAACGTGATCGCCGGTTTGGGCTATATGTGGGATATCCGCGGTGGCCTTCCTGGCCTCCTCAAGTCGCTTTCCAACGCGGAAATGTGGATGGCCGCGGCCGGACAGATCTTTTTCAGTCTCTCGGTCGGTTTCGGCGTCGTGATCAACTACGCCAGTTATCTCAAGAAGCGGGACGACATCGCCCTCGGCTCCACCACCGCGGTGGCCGGCAACGAGTTTTGCGAGGTCACCCTGGGCGGTCTCACCACCATTCCCGCCGCCTTCCTTTTTCTCGGAGCCGCCGGCGCGGTCGGCGGTACCTTTGGCCTCGGCTTCCAAACCCTCCCCCTGGTGTTCGACCGGATGCCCCTCGGGCAGCTTTTCGGGTTTCTCTGGTTCTTTCTCCTCTTCATCGCCGCCATCACCAGCTCGCTCTCCATGCTTCAGCCCGCCATTGCCTTCTTTGAGGAAGGTCTGGGCCTCGACCGTCGCGGTTCCGTCAGCCTCCTCGGGTTCATCACCCTGATGGGAACCTCCCTGGTCGTCTGGTTCACGAAGGATCTCGCCGCCCTGGATGCGATGGACTTCTGGGTCGGCAGCTTCTGTATCTTTGTCCTCGCCACCATCCAAACCCTTCTTTACGGATGGGTCTTGGGGCCCAAACGGGGCCGGGAAGAACTGGAACGGGGAGGCCTGCTCCCCATTCCCCGGGTCTTCGACTTCGCTATCCGCTACATCTCCCCTGTTTTTCTCCTGACCGTTTTTGTTCTTTGGCTCCACCAGTCCTGGGCGGCGAACTGGCAGGCCATCCAGAGCCAACCCGCTGTTCGCATCGCCCTGCTTTTTGTGATCGCTGTGGCCATTCTCTTTCTTCTGCTCATTGCCCGGGCGGTGCGCTCCTGGAAAATCCGGGAAGGGAAATCCTCATGAGCCTTTTCGGCTGGACCCTTCTGCTGGTTTCCGTCGGCTTCACGACCGGCTCCCTCGTCTGGTGCCTGACCCGCGTCCTCCGAAACCATGGAAAACAGGACCGCCTCCACGCCACCTCAGATCTCGATCCCCGCGAGACCGACCGGTAATCGAGTTTTCGCGTCCCGCGCTTCCTTCAACGGTAACTTGATCTTAAACTCCGCGTAAGCTCCGCTTACGCGTTCGGCCAAAACAACAATCGCCCGCAATTCTCACACGTCGCTTCGGCCTTTCCGCCCTTCGCCGCCAACACCGATCCCTGGGTCAATTTCATATGGCAACCACCGCAGTTTGTGCCATTCAATACCGGAACAATCGCTGCATCCTTCTTGTGCGTCAGGATCCGGCGGTACTTGGCTAACAGCCCTTCCTCCACGCCCGCCGCCACGGCATCGATCTCCTTCACCAGTTCTGCCAACCGGCCTTCTAACTCCCCCCTCTTCTTCCCCAGCTCCGCCTCTTTCGCCGCCACCTCAGCTTCCCTGCTCTTGGCCGCTTCCGCTTCCGTGACCGCCGTTTTTTTCGCCTTCTCTCCTGCATCCATCAGCTCCAGCTCCCGGTCCTCGATGTCCTGAATCTCCTTCTCCTCCCGGGCGATTTCCGTTCCCAGGGCCTGAAACTCCTCGTTCTTCCTCGTCTCGAACTGCTGGATCTTGTAGCGCGCCACCTTGGTGCGGTGGGACTCCGCCTCCAACTCCAGCTTCTTTCTCTCCACTTCGGTTTGCTGGGCCTCCAGCCGCTTCCGCTCCGCCCCCGCCCGGATCTCCGCTCGTTTTGCCTCCAGATTCTTCATCTCGACCGGCCATGCCGTCAGCTCCCGCTCCAGACGCATTTTTTTCTGCTCCCGCTCCTGCAGGACCAACAGCTTCTCCATTTCTGGGGCCATCCCGCTCATCGGCTTCCTCCACTCATCTTCTCAACATACTTGGCCAGGAGGTCGCACTCCAGATTCAGTTCATCCCCCTCTTTCCGGTCCCGCAGGGTGGTCACCTCGTAGGTATGCGGAATGATCCAGACATTGAACCTTCTGCCCTCCACCCGCCCGATCGTCAGGCTGATCCCGTCCAACGCCACACATCCCTTCGGCACAAAATAACGCTCCATCCCGGCTGGCACCTCCGCCTCCAGCTCCCAATCTTCCCCGGAGCGGACCCACTGGGTGACCCTGGCGGCGGCCTCAATATGACCCGTCACAAAGTGGCCCCCCACCTTTCCATCCGCTCGCAGGGAACCCTCCAGATTCACCCGGGATCCCACCTGCACCTTCTGCAGATTGGTTTTGGCCCGTGTCTCGTCCAATAGATCAAAAGTCAGCCGGCTTCCCTTCACCCCGGTCACGGTCAAACAACAGCCATTCACCGCAATGCTGTCACCAATCTTGGCATCCTTCGCCACCCCACTGGCTTCCACCTCGAGACTCCACCCCTTCCCCCGCGGTGTCACCGCCTTCACCACCCCCGCTTCTTGCACGATGCCCGTGAACATAAGCTTAATTCGCCCCTTTTAGGGTCCCACGCAAGCAAAGGTCCCGACCCGCGCGGGAAATCGACGCCCGCTCCCATCTCCAAGCGCCCCAGTCCGTGACCCGGGGATGACCCTTATCCACAGTCTCCGGCGCGAAAAATAAGATCACCTCATTGACCTTGCCAGCGGCGATCAGCCCCGCGGCTGTTTTGGCCCCGCCTTCCACCAGCAACCTCCGCACCCCCCGATCATACAGATCCTTCAAGATCCGGCCCCAGTTTTGATTCCGGTACACTACGGTCCGCGCGCGGTGCATGTCCGTGAAGAGCATAGCCTGGCGCGGCATTTTCCCCTTCCGCGTCACCACCACCCGCCAAGGTTGGAATCCACTCTTACCCAAGCGGACGGTCAGGCGCGGGTTGTCCTTCCGTACTGTTTCCGCCCCCACCAAGATCGCATCACAACCTGCCCGGATCTTCTGCACCTCGGCCCGCGCCTCCGATCCCGTAATCCACCTCCGGCCCGGAACCGCCAGGAATCCATTCATCGTCATCGCCAATTTTAAAATCACCCACGGTTTTTGGCGCACCGTCCAATGCCGGTAATCTTCATTCAGCCGTTCACACTCCTTTTGACAGACTCCTCTCACCACGGGAATGCCCGCCTTCTTGAGGACTCGATCCGCCCCGCCGGCGTTCCGTGGATCCACATCGCTCGCTCCGTAAACCACGCGCCGGATTCCTGCACGCCGGATCACCCCTGTGCACGGCGGCGTCCGCCCATGCGTCGAGCACGGCTCCAGGGTCACATACAGATCGGCGCCTCTCGCTCGGATCCCAGCCTGATGGATTGCATTCACTTCCGCATGCGGCTCCCCGGCCCTCCGGTGAAATCCCGCCCCCACCACCTTCCCACCTTTCACCACCACTGCCCCCACCCTTGGATTAGGCCTCGTCTCGTCCCCAGCTTTCTTGGCCAACTCCAGCGCCCTCTGCATCCATTTTTCTTCCGACCTAATCCTCATCCTAATCAAACTTCTAAATCGTTGCCTTGGTGATCGTTCTTTCTGGACGCCCCAGGCTGGCCCTCGCCTTGTCCAGGACCCCGTTGACAAACCTTCCTGACTCCTCCGTACTCAGGGTCTTCGCCACCTCGATCGCCTCGTTCAAGGCCGCGATGGGCGGCACATCCTCCGCAAACTTCATCTCCCACAACGCCAGCCGCAGAATCGCCCGGTCTACGGGGGCCAACCGCCCTGGCTCCCAGTTCGTCACCAGCTTTTGCAGCTCCGCATCCACCTCTTTCTGCCGGCCTACCACCGCCCGGATCCGACCCTCCGCAAACTCCTTCGCCTTCGCATCGGCCTCCGTGAGCCTCCAAAACTCCGCCAGCGCCTCTTCCAACCCCAACCCCGAAACCCCTACCTCCCGCTGGTACAGGAACTGCGCCGCCAGAATCCGTCCTTCTCTTCGACTACCGGCCACGACGTCCTCCCGCTTTCAGTTCCCACATCCGTAAGGCCGCCTGGGCCGCTTCCCGACCCCGGTTCAACTTGCCCACACACCGTGCCCGCGCCTGGGCCTCACTCTTCACCCCCACCAGATGGTGCAACACCGGCGTGTCACTCTGGAGCATCATCCGCATCAAGGCATCGGTGGCCGACTTCAGGATCAGCCCCGCATGCGGCGTCTCCCCCTGCCAAACCAATCCCAGTGCCAGCACCGCATCCGGCTTCTTCCGCAAAGCCCGCTTCACCGCCAACGGAACCTCAAAGGTTCCCGGCACCCGCACTTCCTCCACCCGGTGTCCTTGGAACACTTTGCGCGCCGCCTGCACCATCCCGTCCGCATACTTGCGGTGGTAATCAGCGACCACGATCGTAAACCGACCCCGCTTCACAGGCGGTGCCCCAGTTTCTTTTTCTTCGTCGCCAGATATTTGCGGTTGTGTGGATTCGCCTTGGAGCGGATCGGCACCTGATCCACCAATTCCAACCCGTAGCCCCCCAGCCCCACCACTTTCTTCGGATTGTTCGTGAGCAACCGCATCCGCTTCACCCCCAGATCCGCCAGGATCTGCGCCCCGATCCCGTACTCCCGCAAATCTGCCGGATACCCAAGTTTGCGGTTCGCCTCCACCGTGTCCCAGCCCCGCTCCTGCAACCGGTACGCCTGGATCTTGGCCGGCAACCCGATTCCCCGCCCCTCTTGCCGCATGTACACCAACACCCCCCGCTTCTCCTGTCCGATCCTCCGCATGGCATCATGCAACTGGTTCCCACAGTCGCACCGCCGCGAGGCAAACACATCCCCCGTCAGACATTCACTGTGGACCCGGACCAAAACCGGCTGGCCTCCCTTCACCTTGCCCTTCACGAGGGCCAGGTGGTGACTTCCGTCCGTCACATTCCGGTACAGGTGCAGGTCAAAGGGACCGTAATCCGTTGGCAACTTCACTGTCTGTTCCCGTACCACCAGCTTCTCTTTCCTGCGCCGGTACTCGATCAACTCCTGGATGGTTCCCAGCTTCAACCCATGCCGCTTTTTGAACTCCAGCAAGTCCTCCCACCGCGCCATGGAGCCGTCTGGATTCAGAATTTCACAGATCACCGCCGCATCGCCCTGCCCCGCTAGCCTCGCCAGGTCCACCGCCGCCTCCGTGTGACCCGCCCGCACCAACACCCCACCGTCCTTCGCCCGGACCGGGAAGATGTGCCCAGGCTGAACCAGATCGCTCGCCCGCGGGGTGGGCCGCCCCAGGATCCGCAGCGTCGCCGCCCGGTCGTGCGCACTGATGCCCGTGGTAATGCCCCGCGCCGCATCCACCGACACCGTGAAATCCGTCCCAAATTTCTCCTCGTTCCTCGCCACCATCCGGCTCAAACCCAGCTTCTCCGCCCGGACCTTGGAGACCGGAGCGCAAATCAGTCCCCGTCCCTCCTTCGCCATGAAGTTGATCAAAGCCGGCGTCACCCTCCGGGCCGCCAACACCAGATCCCCCTCGTTTTCCCGGCCCGCATCATCGGTCATGATCACCATCCGGCCCGCCCGCATGGCGGCGATAACCTGCTCGATGGGATCGGCCCCCAAAGGACGGCGGATCACGATCCACCTCCCAGCGCTGCTTTCACCAGCTTATCCGCCGCCGCCAAAGCTTTCCCGATGCCTTCCGCGTTTACTCCTGATCCTTGCGCCGCATCCGGGCGACCCCCGCCCTTGCCGCCCACTTCAGGCGCCGCCGCTTGGATCAGCTTCCCGGCCTGAACCTTCTTCGCCGCTTCCGCCGTACACACGGCCAGCAGCGGAACCTTTCCATTTTCCCGTCCCGTTAGAAACACCACGGCTTCCCCTTCCCGCTTCAATCGGTCGGCCAGCACCGGCAGGTAACCAGCGGCCACCTCCCCCAGATCCTTTCCGATCCATCGCACCCCCCCGACCAGCGCGCTGGCTCCCCAAAGTTCTTTCGCCTGAATCTCGGCCTTCTTTTGCCACTCGGCCGTCTGCTTCTTTGCAGCCTGCTTGTCTTCCTCCCGGATCGCCTCCTCGGCCTGGGCCAACTCTTGCTCCCGTTTTTTCACCAAATCCCAGGCCTTCTCCGGGGCGACATTCCCACTTTCATAGGAAAGTGGGACGATTCCTGCCTTCCGCTTGGCCAACGCCTCCCACTTCTCCTGTTGCTTCTTCATTTCTTCACCGCACCAGTCCGCCAGCGCCGGGCCCGACACCGCCTCGATCCTTCGCACCCCGGCGGCAATCGCCGACTCCGCCACCACCCGCACCGCCCCGATTTTGCCGCACGACCGCACATGGGTCCCGCCGCACAGCTCCTTGGAGAAACCCCCGATATCCACCACCCGCACCGTCGTCCCGTACTTGTCGCCGAAAAACTGCAGGATCGTCGGATCATCCTTCACCTCCGCAAATGCCCGCTCCCCCCACTTCACCGGTGCATCCGCCTGCACCTTCTCATTTACCTGCACCTCCACCTGCTTCAGCTCCTCCGCCGTCATCGCCTTCAGATGGGCAAAATCAAACCGCAGCCGATCCGGCCCCACATAGGAACCCTTCTGTCGCACCCCCTCCCCCAACACATTCCGTAACGCCCAGTGCAACAAATGCGTCGCCGTGTGGTGGCCCTCGATCCGCCCCCGTCGTTCGGTATCCACCTGCACCCGGACCGGCCCCTTCGCCTCCACCACCGTCTCCGTTAAATGAACCGGCACACCCCCCACCCCGCGGATCGTCCCCACCACCTTCACCTTCTTCCCGTCCCACTCGATCCACCCCGTGTCGCCCACCTGGCCACCCATCTCCCCGTAAAACGGCGTCGTCGAGAGAAACACCTTCCCCTTCGCCCCACCCGGCCCGGGCTCCTTCAGCGCCTCTGCCGCCAGCTTCTCCACCTTCGGTTCTTCGGTCTTCTCATAGCCGGTGAAGACTGTCGGAAATTTTGCTCCTTCCTCCTCCTCCACCTTGATCGTCGTCTTGCTTTGCGACTTCCTCGCCCTCTCCCGCTGCCCCTCCATCGCTCTCTCAAAACCCTCCGCATCCACCGCGATTCCCCGCTCCCGCGCCAACAACTGCGTCAAATCCAGCGGAAATCCATAGGTGTCATACAACGTGAAGGCGTCCTCCCCTTGGATTCCCTTTCCCGAACCCGCGGCCAACTTTTCAAACATCGCCAACCCCCGCTCCAACGTCTTGGAAAACGACGCCTCCTCTCCGGATAAGACCGCCCGGATCTCCTTCTCCCTCGCCCGCACCTCGGGGAATACCCCACCCATCGTCTCGATCACCGGCGTGGCCAATTCGGTCAAAAATCCATCGGGCAATTTTAGCCGCCTGCCGAACATCACCGCGCGACGCAGGATCCGGCGGAGCACATAGTTCCTTCCCTCATTCCCCGGCACGATCCCGTCCGCGATCGAAAAGGAGAGCGTCCGCACATGGTCCGCCAACACCCGGAAGATACAGTCGTTCATCTCCTCCGGCCGCACCCCCTCCCGACTCTTCGGCACCTTGGCCCCGTAAGAGACTCCCGAGATCGCCTGGATTTTCGAGAAAATCGGCGAGAACAGGTCGCTGGAGTAGTTGGAGGGATCTTTCCGGAAATCCTTGAATCCCTCAGTGGTCGCAAAGATCCCCGCCACCCGCTCCAGCCCCATCCCCGTATCCACATGCCTCTCAGGCAACGGCTTGAACTTGCCGCCCGGCTCCGCGTTGAACTGGATAAACACCAGGTTCCAGATCTCCAGGCAGCGCGGATCCCCCTGGTTCACCAACTTCCCCTGCGTCTTCCCGTCCGCCGTGAGATCCACATGCACTTCGGAACAAGGTCCGCACGGCCCCGTCTCCCCCATCATCCAGAAGTTGTCTTTCGCATTTCCCATCACCACGTGGATCTGGGGATCCAGGCCGACCGACTTGAATTTCTCGACCCAATACCCGTGGGCCTCACTATCGAACTCTGCCGGATCCTTCGGCCCGGGCTTGTACACCGTGGCATAGAGACGCTCGGGCGGGAATTTCCACACCCCGACTAACAGCTCCCACGCCCAGTCGATCGACTCCTTCTTGAAGTAGTCCCCGAATGACCAGTTGCCCAGCATCTCAAAGAAAGTGTGGTGGTAGGTGTCGAACCCGACGTCCTCCAGGTCGTTGTGCTTGCCGCCTGCCCGGATGCACTTCTGCGTGTCTGCCGCCCGGGCCGGAGAGTTCGGAAACTTGGCCTGACCCAGGAAGATGGGAACGAACTGGTTCATCCCCGCATTGGTGAAAAGCAGGTTCGGCGAAGTCGGCATCAAACTGGCCGAGGGCACGATCGTGTGGCCCTTCCCACGGAAGAACTCCAGGTACCCTTTTCTGACTTCAGCCGATTTCATGGAACTAGCTGATGATCATATCTTAAAAGCACCATCCCCTCAAGCACCCGCTCGCCGTTTACGTTTAGGTTTACGTTTACGAAATTCCGACCCTTGAGCACTAAATCGTAAACGTAATCGTAACCGTAAACGAAAAGCTTCCCAATTTTTCTAAAAACCTTGAACATTGAACTATGAACCAACGCATCTTTCTTAAACTCCTCTTGGCCTCAGGCTTCTCCTCCCGCCTGCTCCCTTCTTCCGCTGTTGCAGCGGAACCCTCCCTAGCTCAGCAAGGCTTGCCGAGCCCGAGCGGAGGAGGGCCAACCGGACCCTTCACCCTCCCCCCTCTCCCCTACGCACCCAATGCCCTCGAACCTTATATCGATGCAGAGACGATGACTCTACATCACGACAAACACCACGCCGCCTACGTCAACAACCTCAACAAGGCCGTCGCTCCTCACCCCGAGCTCCAGAAAAAATCAGCGGAAGAACTTCTGCAAAGCCTCGACTCCCTTCCCGCTGAAATCCGCACCACCGTCCGCAACAACGCCGGCGGCCACGTGAACCACTCCCACCTCTGGAAAACTCTTTCCAACCCCGGCAAGAAACCAGAAGGCAAGCTGGCCAAGGAGATCGACCAGACCTTTGGCAGCTACGACAAGTGGAAGGAAGAGATGACCAAAACCGCCATGGGGATCTTCGGCAGCGGCTGGGCTTGGTTCGCCCGCGGGAAAGACGGAAAACTCTTCATCAAGCCCTACCCCAACCAGGACTCACCGGTGATGGAAGGCGCCACCCTCATCTACGGCATCGACGTCTGGGAACACGCCTACTACCTCAAGTACCGCAACCTCCGCGCTGACTACGTCAAAGC
>JBBAWG010000011.1:0-47434 GCA_040397305.1 Methylacidiphilales bacterium
CACGGGGATCATTACGGCGATGCGGTGGCGATCGCGAAGCGGACCGGTGCGGCGATTGTCGCTCCTTACGAGCTAGCCCTCCATGCCGAGGCCCAGGGCGCCAAGGTGCATCCCATGGGCTGCGGGGGCGGAAAGGATTTTCCGTTCGGGCGGGTCCAACTAACCATCGCTCACCACACCTCCTCGGTCGATGAAGGCGGAAAGAGCGTTTCCGTGGCCGCTCCGGTGGGTT
Organism: Methylacidiphilales bacterium; assembly: GCA_040397305.1. Taxonomy (GTDB): domain Bacteria; phylum Verrucomicrobiota; class Verrucomicrobiia; order Methylacidiphilales; family Verrucolacustridaceae; genus Verrucolacustris. Next base: position 233 of record JBBAWG010000011.1, read on the forward strand.
TTTTGGTTCGGGCGGATGGCAAAACCATCTACTTCGCCGGGGATACGGCGCTGACCATGGAGATGGAGCTACTCGGCCGGCGAAACAGGATCGACCTGGCGCTGTTGCCGATCGGTGACCACTTCACGATGGGTGCTTCCGATGCCGCCGAAGCCGTCCGAATGCTCAAGGCCAAGCGAGCCGTGCCGATGCATTATAACACCTTCGAGATGATTCAAATGGACCCGGGAATATTCAAAAAAGAAGCCGAGCAGTACGGATGCCAAGTGGACGTGCTGAAGCCGGGAGAGAGCATCGAGCTGTAAAGGCCCGCAGGCCGCGCTTCTTTTTTCTGGAGGGACGCGCTTGGTCGCATCCAAAACTAGTCCCGGCGGGATTAAATCTTTCCCAGGGCAACCAGGAGCGTCCGCGCGCTGATCAGGATGAGAACGATTCCCACGATCCGCATCAGCACCTTGGCGGGCAGGATTTGGCAGAGCTTGGCGGCAAAGGGTGCGGCGATGATGCCGCCGAGAATGAGACCGGCGATGATCCTGAAGTTTTCCAACTTCAAAAAAATGAAGAAGGTGATGGCTTGGCTAAGGGTGACAAAAAATTCCGCCAGATTGACGGAGCCGATCACGTAGCGGGGTTGGTGACCCTTGGCCAGAAGGGTCGAGGTGACGATGGGTCCCCAACCGCCTCCGCCCACGGCATCGAGGAATCCTCCGGCCGCAGCGAGAGGCACGGCTTTGGTGGGCTCCGTTCCTACGACAATCGGTTTGTGGTTGGACCGCCAGAGGATGTAACCGCCCATGGCGATGAGGTAGACGCTGATCCAGGGCTTAAACTTCTCTCCGGGGAAGTTGGAAAGGAGGTAGGCTCCGGTGACCCCGCCAAGAACCCCGGGAATCGCAATTTCCCAAAAAAGGGCGCGGTTGACGTTCTGGTGAAAGAGGTGGCTGATGCCGCTGATGCCGGTGGTGAAGATTTCCGAGACCTTAACGCTATAACTGATCATGGCCGGGGCCACTCCGAGGGTGAGGAGGAAAGTGGAGCAGGTGACCCCGTAAGCCATCCCCAGGGCGCCATCGACCAACTGGCCCACGAGACCCACCAGCATGGCGGTGACAAGAATCGGCATAGGTCGAGACGTTATGGGAAAGAATCAGGCGGCGGAAGGATTATGACTGTCATTGTGCGGTCTCGCCCGCGCGGAGTAGGATGGCGTCATGAAGTCCTTGGAGGTTCTGAATCCTTACGACGGGAAAAAGGTGGGGGAAGTCGCGGTGCAGGACCGGGCGGAGGTGCAAAAGCGGATCGATCAGGCCGCCGGGGTGTTTGCCGACCGTGGCCGCTGGTTGAGTGTTCCGCAGCGGATTGAGATTCTTGAGAAATTTCAAAAGTTGCTCGAGGCCCATCAGGAAAAACTGATCCAACAGTCCCTCTCTGAAGGGGGGAAGCCGCTCATTGACACCAAAGTGGAGATGGCCCGGGCCATCAACGGGGTGCGCGTGGCGATCGAGGCCATCCCCCATCTGCACGGGCGCGAGATTCCCATGCGGCTGAACGCCGCCTCGATGAACCGGATGGCCTACACCTACCGGGAGCCCGGCGGACTGGTTACGGCGATCAGCGCCTTTAACCACCCGATCAATCTGATTATTCACCAGGTCATCCCGGCGGTGGCCACGGGTTGTCCCGTGGTGGTGAAACCGGCCACCAAGACACCGCTTTCCTGTCTCACGATTGTGGATCTTCTTCATCAGGCGGGTCTGCCCAAGGAGTGGTGTCAGGCAGTGGTCTGCGCCAACGCGGATGCGGAGTTGCTAGTGACGGATCCACGGCTGAGTTTCTTTAGCTTCATTGGATCGGGTCGGGTGGGTTGGGCCCTGCGATCCAAGCTGGCCCCAGGTGCGAACTGCGCGTTGGAGCATGGCGGGGTGGCTCCGGTGATTCTGGAAGCGGATGCCAACCTCGAGGATGCATTGCCGCTCCTGGTGAAGGCGGGCTTTTATCACGCTGGCCAAGTATGCGTTTCCGTTCAGAGGATCTACGCCCACCGCTCGATCGCCGAAAGCCTTGCCCAGAAGATCGCCGAAAAAGCCGGCAAGCTGGTGGTGGGGGATCCGGCCGATCCGAAAACCGAGATTGGGCCGTTAATCTCCCATGCGGAGAATGACCGGGTGGCGGCTTGGGTGGAGGAAGCGGTGAAGAAAGGGGCGAAGCTTCTGTGTGGAGGAAAGAAGCTTTCCCCCAGCTGTTATGCCCCCACGGTTCTCTGGAATCCGCCGGAGGATGCGAAGGTTTCGTGTGACGAGGTGTTTGGGCCGGTGGTCTGCGTTTATCCTTTCGACAAGCCGGAGGAGGCGGTGAAGCGGGCCAATGCGCTGCCGGTTTGCTTTCAGGCGGCCGTTTTCACCCGCGACATCGACCGGGCTTTCCACTACGTCCGCCAGTTGCAGGCCACCGCGGTCATGGTGAACGACCACACGGCGTTCCGGGTGGACTGGATGCCGTTTGGCGGGCGAATGCAGTCAGGCTTGGGGATGGGCGGAATTCCCCGGACCATGGAGGACATGACTACGGAGAAGATGTTTGTGGTCCGGACGACGAGCTGATGCGGCGAGGCGGCCGGTTTCTGGTTTCCCGCAAAGGCGCGAAGACCGTTTTTATATCTGAGGCGCAGAGTGGACGGAGGGTTTCTGGAGGCTGAGGCGCTTCAACCCGTTGGGGTGGGGAGATTTAATTTATGCGACCGAACGAGGCTGAGACCTTGAGGGCGATGCCCCCGCGGGCGGCAAATTCACCGGTGATCGCAGCATGCCGGGGGGCGATGGCGCGGACGAGGTCGTCGAGAATCCGGTTGGTCACGGCTTCGGCAAAGGATCCGACGTTGCGGAAGGAGTGAAGGTATAATTTGAGGGACTTACTCTCCACGCAGCGGCGGTTCGGCGTGTAGCGGATGGTAATGGTGGCGAAGTCGGGCTGACCGGTGACCGGGCAAAGGGAGGTGAACTCTGCGGTGGAGAAGGTGATCTCGTAGGGGCGCCCGGGTTTGGGGTTGGGAAACGTTTCCAGACGGGCTTTGGACGGATGGCTGGGGACGGATGTCTTGGTGCCGAGAGCGCGTAAGGCCATTTCCAACCCTAGCTCATCCGGTTTTCTGGAAAAGCCGGCGATTGGCGTGACAAGGACAGGCGGGCAGGACAAAAAACCTGTTATGGATCTTTGGGTTTTGGCTCTGGGAATGGGGTTGGTGGCGTTTTTGTACTCCTCCGTGGGCCATGCCGGGGCATCCGGCTATATTGCGGTGATGGCGCTGGCTTCGGTGCCGGTAGCCCAGATCAAACCGATCGCCCTTGCCCTGAACATCACGGTTTCGATTTTGGCCTCGTGGAATTTTTACCGGGCGGGTCATTTGAACTTCCGATTATTGATTCCCTTGGTGATTGGATCGGTTCCTTTTGCCTTCCTCGGGGGTTACCTCAAGCTCCCTGCTCAGTGGTTCCAGGTTCTGGTCGGCTTGATTCTTTGGTTCTCCGCTTCTCGGCTCTGGGTGAAGGCCGGGGAAGAAAAGGCGGCTCATCCCCCGGTAAAGAGATCTTTGGTTGGAACAGGAGCGGGTCTGGGTCTGTTGGCCGGGTTGACTGGGACAGGCGGGGGTATTTTTTTGACCCCATGGATGCTTTGGCGTGGGTGGGCGGTGACCAAGACCGTGGCGGCTGTGTCGGCCGTTTTTATTCTCGCCAACTCGGTGGCCGGTTTGGCCGGGCATTTCACCGCCGCAAGGGAGTTTCCCGTCTTTGGTCTCTGGCTTCTCGGGGTAGTTGCGGTGGGGGGATGGTTTGGATCCCGGCTTGGTAGTCGGCGCTATCCGCCCGTTTTGATCCGACGCCTTTTGGCCGTGGTGCTCCTGATCGCAGGCGCGAAGCTGATCTTTATTCCGTAAGATGACGCAAGCACTCCCGGATGGCCGGGAGCAGAGGGGGCAGGCACTCCGCGATCGCCTTGGGATTGCCGGGCAGGTTGATAATGAGACTCCTTCCCGCCACCCCAGCGACCGCGCGGGAGAGAATCGATGTCGGAGCCTTGGGAAAACTGGTCCAGCGTTGGGCCTCCGCCAATCCCGGCAACTCCTTTTCCAGAACCGCGCGGGTAGCCTCCGGCGTCACATCCCGCGCCATCGGGCCGGTGCCGCCCGTGGTCAGGATTAGAGAGATACCCTCCTTGATCCACTGCCGCAGGGTGGAACTGATTTTTTCTTTTTCATCCGGAACAATGGCGGAAGACCAGGCGATCGGCTCTTTCCAGAGCGAGCTAAAAACTTTTTCCAGTTCCGGCCCGCCCAGATCCTGATAGGTGCCGGCATGGGCGCGGTCGCTGACCGTCAGGCGGGCGGCGCGAAGGGAATTCAGGACTTTTCCTTGGCCAGCAGCCGGATGTTTTGGATGGCCATGTTTCGGTCCACGGCCTTGAGCATGTCGTAGAGTGTCAGGGCAGCCACCGAGACGGCGGTGAGTGCCTCCATTTCCACCCCAGTGCGGGCATGAACGCGGACTTCAGCCTCGATCCGGATTCGGTCCCTTCCCGGGGTGAGCTCGACATGAATGGAATCGAGCGGCAAGGGATGACAAAGAGGAATCAGGGCGGAGGTCTGTTTGGCCGCCTGGATGCCAGCCAAGCGGGCGGCGGCCAGCACATCGCCTTTGGGGGTTTTGCCGGCGCGCAGGAGCCGCAGAGTTGCCGGGGCACAGCGAATTTCGCCGGAAGCCACCGCCCGGCGATGCTGGGGGATTTTCGGGCTGACATCGACCATGCGAGCCCGGCCGCGGACATCGAGGTGGCTGAGTCGTTTCACGGGGAGATGGTGGGCAGAACCCGCGCCGGCGAGCGAGCCTGCTGTCCGGCGGGAACGCAGATCAGGCAGTCGGCGGTGGCGAGACAAGTCAGATCGGACGAGTCACTCCACGGCAGAGCCCGGGCACAATGGCGGCCTCGAGCCTGCTCCATCCGTCCCGGCCACCAGGTTTCCCGGGTATCCGAACGGATCCCATCCGCGTCGAGCAGGTCGGCCTCCAGAAGGCCGGCTGGGGGGAGTCCGGCCCATCGTCTCAGAATCCGTCGAACGAAAAGATGGTAACAGACAAAGTGGGAGAGGGGGTTTCCCGGAAGACCTAAGGCAACGATATCATTCTTTTGCGCCACAATCAGGGGCTTGCCCGGCTTGACCCGCACCTGGCGGGCGTGAATTTTAAAACCTAATTCCTCCAGGACGGAAGCGGTATGGTCCTGATCGCCCACGCTGGAAGCCCCGCTCACCAGAAGAAGGTTGGGCTTGGTCGCGAGAGCCTCCCCGAGGGCGGTCAGGAAGGCAGACTTCTCGTCCCCGACTCTTTGATGCCAGATAGTTTCGGCGGGAAACGAAGCCAGCAGGGAGGCGATGAGAGGGGAGTTACTGTCGCGGATTTGTCCGGTCCCAGGAAGTTGCCCAACGTCCACCAGTTCCTTTCCGGTGACGAGGTGAGCCACACGGACAAGGGAAGAAAGATGAAGTTCGGCAGCCCCTACTGAGGCCAACAAACCGATAGCGCCCTGCGAAATGACAGCGGGAGCGGCCAAGACCACGTCCCCTTTTCGGCATTGGGAAGCCCGCTCGCGGATTAAATGCGGCGACGGGCTTTGGAGAATTTCGACCGATCCATTCTGCAGTGGCCGAGCATCCTCCTGCATCACCAAGGCCGACTCGGCTGGGAGAGCGGAGCCGGTAAAAATGCGCACCGTGCATCCGGGCGGTGGCAGGTTGGGCGCAGGTTCCCCCGGTCGATGGGTGCCGGTGAGACGAAACACGCCCGGCTTTGCATCCTGGCGGACCAGATAGCCGTCGATACTGGAGCGATCGAAGGGAGGCTGATCCTCGGGCGCAAGGACCGACATTCGGAGAACCCGTCCGATCGAGTGCTGCAGAGGGATGGTTTCTGGGGGAAGCGGCTCGGGGATGAGGGAGTCAAGCAGGGTAAAAATTTCTTCGACGGTTTTCATGGGTGGGTTTTCCAAATGGGGACGTCTTGTTTTAGCCGCTCAAGAAACGTGGTCAGGAGTTGGAACGCCTCGGCGCGATGGGGGGCGCAGACGCGGACCCATAAAGAGGTTTCCCCGACCGGGACCGAGCCAAGACGGTGGCTCACTTCCACCGAGGTGCAGGGAAACTGACGAGAGAGACCGGTGAGAATTTCCCGGATCTGGTTTTCCGCCATCGGCCGGTAGGCCTCGTAAAAAAGCGATCGGATCGGTTGACCCTGCTCCTCCCCACGCACCACGCCCAAAAAAGAGACCACGGCGCCGCTGGTGGGGTCGGTGGAAACCGGTGGCGGGACAATCTGTTCGGTGCCAAGGCGGACAGAAATCTGCATTTAGCCTCCGGAGACTGGTGGAAGAACGGCGATTTCGTCCTCTCGCAAAAGTTTTTCGTCCGGGTCGACAAACTTTCCGTTGCGGGCCAAACGACAGGAAGGGCGGAGATGGGACAAGTCGCGATGTCGGTGGATCAGCTCTTTCCAAAGATCCTCAACGGAAAGCGGTGCGGGCGGTTCCAGGGTTTCCTCGGAGCGACCGACGGCCAAGCGGGCTTGGGCGAAGTAAAGAACGCGCATGGGCGGATCAGCCGCCCAAGGCAGTCATCGGTCGGGATGGGACGTAGCCCCGGGTAAACTCGTGATCCTGCGGTTTGTTGGCCAAGGCCTGCCGGAGAAGCTCCTCCGGATGGGACCTGCCGTTTCGCAAGGCATCCCGCAGATCGATCTCTCCGTGGCGGCCAAGGCAGGGCCGGATTTTTCCATCCGCCGTCAGCCTCATTTTGTTGCAGGAGGCGCAGAAGTCAGGGGTGGTCAGGGCTCCGATAAAACCAAGGGTCGCCCCGCTGTTCGGATCGTGAAAATACCGGGCGGGGCCGTGACCGGGCTGGTGATCGGGCAGGGGAACCAGGTTTTGCCATGCCCCGAGAATTTTCTGTGCTTCCGCCACGGACAAAAAAAGGTTCTCCCCGGTTTCCGGCAACGGACTGAGCGGCATCAGTTCGATGAAACGGATCGGAACCCGGTGCTCAGCGGCGAACCGGGCCAGCGGACGAAGCTCCTCTTCGTTGAGGCCGCGGAGGAGCACGCAGTTCAGTTTCACCGTTTCGAATCCCGCCCGGAGCACGGCGCGAAAGCCTTCGAAAAATTCCGCGAAAGACCCGCCGGTGATTTGGCGGTAAAGGTCAGGCTGGAGGGCGTCCAGGCTGAGATTGACCGAGCGGATGCCGGCCGCTCGCAGGTTTCCGGCCAGCGAGGCGATGCGGGTTCCGTTGGTGGAGAGGGAAAGGGTGGTCACGCCTTCCAAAGAGGCCAAGCCGGAGGCAATGGCCAGCAGATCGGGGCGGAGGAGGGGTTCGCCACCGGTCAGGCGAAAATGGCGGAAGCCCAAATGGGTGGCAGCCTTGGCCGCTTTGATGATTTCCGGAGCGGTGAGGTGTTCCGGACGGGCCGCCCAACCCCGGTAACTGGCCGGACGGCAATAGAGACAGCGCTCGTTGCACTGGTCGGTGACGGAAATCCGAAGGTAGTCGATCGTCCGGCCGAAGGGGTCGTGCAGGGAAGAAGCCACCATGCCTTTGATTCTGGAGAAGCGGTTCTGCTGGAAAAAGGGAAAAGGAATCAGGATGTGCTTAGGTGAGCGTAGTGACGACCGCGCCAAGGGAGTCGGCGACGGATTGTTTGGAGCCATGAGTTGGCGGAGATGGCGAGGACCAGAAGCATGCCGAAGGGGTGAAAGACAGCTCCCAGCCAGCTTTGGCGGAATCGGTGGGCCATGGAGAGACGGAGAGAAAGAATAACGGCGGTCTCGACCCACAAAATGGGATCGTGAGGAAAGAACGGGAGAAGAACAAAAGGGGCGAGCAGGACCACGGTTTGAAAGATCTGGAAAAAGGCAAAAGCCGCCCACCTGCCGTCGAAGGCCGGATACAGATTTTTGGTGAAGCCGTCCCACAGATCGCGGAAGTTGTCGTACATGCGGCAGCGGACGAGGGCGATGGGGTGGCCAGGGTTGGTGCCGTCCTGATTCAAGACGCGGAAACCGGCGGCCCGCATTTTGCGTCCCAAAGCGATGTCCTCGACGAGATGGCCAGCGACCGACTCGTGGCCTCGGATTTTTTCGTAGGCAGTGCGGCGAAAAAGGAGAAATTGGCCGTTGGCGGCACCGAGGGATGTGGAACGCCCTCCCATCCAATGGGGGAGGTAAAGAAGGATAAAAAGATGCACAAAAGGGATAATCAGGTGTTCGCTCCAACTTTTGGCTTCGAGGTAGGGCCACAGAGAGATGAGGTCGGCTTTTTTGTGGATGGCCAAGGCGACGGCTTGGGAAAGGGTGATGTCGGAAAAGCGGGTATCAGCGTCGACAAAGACCAGAAATTCCCCACGGGCTTCTTGGGCTAGTTGGTGGCACGCCCAGGCCTTGCCGGTCCAACCAGAGGGCAGATCCCGGCCGGTGAGAAGCCGGACCCGTGAGTCCTCCTGAGCCCTGTTTTGGACCAGATCGGCTGTGCCATCGCTGGAATGGTCGTCCAGCACGAGAATTTCCAAATTGGGGTAGTTGCTGTCCACCAATGTTCCAAGGCAGGGACGGATGCGCTTTTCTTCATTCCGAGCCGGAATCAGGACGGAAATCAGTGGGGTTGAGGCGGGGAGTTCCGGAATAGGGGGAAAACGGAAGACCTTGAGATTGAGAAGATAGTTGAGAATGAGAAGGCTCAGGCTTCCGAGGGTGATGATGTGGAAGATTTCCATAAGAGGGGATTGCACTTTCTAGGGAGCTATCAACTGGTAGGGAAGGTCAAGAAGCAGGCGACTTATTGATTATTTATACATAATATAGTAATATTATAAACCAATGTAAATCATGTACTTGCATGCTAAATTAAACAAATTTCTTGCAAAAAGGGGTACTTTTTTCACATACTCCCGTGATTAACTTATGAACAAGTTTTGGAAGAATCTAAATGTTCTGGCCTCGGATCACACCCTTCCTCCGGCGCTGGTCTCCATCTTTAAGAATGCCTTGGGGGATGATTCCACCTCCCTCAAGTACCTGACTTTCGTTCTCTCGCCGAACGGTCCCGGGGGCCAGATCGACCGGGATATCCTAGAGGAAAATTTTAACATGGTGGATACGGCCCGGAAATACCATCTGTCCCTTCCGGAAGTGCAAAAAGCCATCCAGATGTTTGTGGAGCGGCGGGCCATTCCGGTTCGGGAAGGGGCCCCCACCAAGGAAATCGGTGGTTTGAATGGCAAGAACGGCAACGGCCATCTCGCAGCCCGGCGTCAGCCCCCTCCTTTGGGACCTTATCCGGTTTGCGGTTCCACGATTTCCCGTCTGGACTCCCGCCGCAGCGATGGAGGAGAGGTTGTTGAGGTGGGGGAAGGCTACGCCATGGTTTACTGGCACAAGGCTAAAAAGAAAACCAAGGTGGCCATTGCCCGTCTGCGGGACATCCGCTTGTTTAAGGTAAAATCGCCGGCTGGAGCCGATGAGGGTGCCCCGAAGGCCAAGCGTAATGGCAACGGTCATAGTTCCAGCTCCTCCAAATCCAAGCGGAATGGCTTGGTGGCCAAGGTGCGTGCCCGGTCCTCGGGCAAGTCGGTGGTTCGCATCGGTGGCAAAAAGCGCCGCTAAGGCCGCGCAAGGGCCGGGTTTCGATCCCTGGCTCTCCAGTCAAAGACTCTACCCGCCCTACGTATGGCCGGAGGTTTTTGGCCGGACGGCTCCCGTGGAACTGGATCTGGGAGCGGGGGATGGAGTGTACGTGGAAGCCAGAGCCCGGCGTGAACCGGAGCGGGATTTCGTGGCCGTGGAACGGCTTCTGGGGCGAGCGACCAAAATAGCCAAGAAGGCGGTGCGGGGGGAGTTGCGCAACCTGAGAGTCCTTCGCCTGGAATCATCCTATTTTCTGCGGAATCTTTGCAGCCCGGGGACGGCGGATGTCATTACCCTTCGCTACCCGGATCCCTGGCCGAAACGACGGCACCACGGCAACCGAATCCTAACCCGGGATTTTGCCGCGGATGCCGCCCGGGCGTGCCGCCAAGGGGGGCGGTTGCAGTTAACGACGGATGATGAGGAATATTTTCAGTGGGCCTGCCGGGAAGTGGCCGACTGCCCCGGCTGGAAAACCGATTTGGATTGGAGGGGGCAGGATGAACCGACTTCGGAGTTTGAGGAAAAATTTAAACAGGAAGGACGACAGGTTTACCGGAGAGCGTGGATAGCCCTTGGGAAATCATTATCCAAGAGCGGGCGTTTAGGGATAACCGCCCCACCCTCGTGAGGAGGTTAAGTTGGCTCGTTGCCCGGCTTCCACTTGATGTTGCAACCGAGGCTGGGCTTTTGCGGGGAGGGGATGGGTTTTCCGGCTAAGAGAGCCTCCAGAGCGGCCCGGAGATCGCGGCCATCCACCGGTTCGCCATTTCCCGGGCGGCTGGAATCAAACTGGCCGGCGTAGGCCAAAAGTCCCGAACTATCGAGAACGAAGAAGTCCGGGGTGCAGGCGGCGTGCCAGGCTCTCGCCACCTGCTGGGATTCGTCGATGAGATAGGGAAAATCCCAGCCTCCCTCCCGGGCAAACACCGGCATGCGAGCAGGAGCATCCTCGGGGTACTGGGAAGCATCGTTGGAATTGATGGCCATGAACTTCACCCCTTTGGCCTGAAATTCCCGGGCCAAACGACCCAGGGCATCACGGACATGGATCACATAAGGGCAGTGGTTACAGGCAAAAATCACCACGGTGGGTTTCTGGGCGGCTGGATCCCGAAGCCGAAAGGGTTTTCCGGATGGATCCGGCAGGCCGAAGTCAGGAGGTGGTTGGCCCAAGGATAGGCGCTGGGTGGAGGGCGTCCGAGCCATCGGGCTACTTTACGGAAGTGGTTCTGGCCGGCTCTTTGTCCTTGGCAATCGTGGCCGCTTGGGCGGGGGAGGAAAGGACGAGCCAATCCGTCATGATCCGGAGTCCTTCCCGGAGTTCCAGCGTCTCCGCCAAGTCCACCGCATCGGTCACCCCTTCCGATTCCCCGTCGGCAGACTCCTCCAGGGTGGGCTTCTTTTTCTTGGGATTTTTCTCCGTGGCCACGGCGGCGTCCTTTTTGGCGTCAATCACCAGGTGAATGGTGGGAGCAAGAACCTGCTGAATTCGCTCCTCAATTTTTTTCCGCTGCTCGTTTCGCTGGTCATCGATTTTTTTCTCCTCCAGCCGCCGGCTTTCATTGAGAGAGATCGTCCCTGTTTCCAGCCGGGCCCGGACCTTTTCGATGTCCTGCTGCAAGAAGGTCACATCGGGATCAGAGGACAGGCGCTCCTTGGATTTGTCTTTCAACACGGCGTTCACGGACGGGTCGATCCGGAGAGGCTCAAAACGGGCTGGTTGAATCTCGTCCCAAGGAAGCGGGTTGGGTAAGTCGGATTCCCCGATTTTCATGTAATCCAACGGGGAGGGAATGGTGATGTCAGGAATGACTCCGCGGTTCTGGGTCGAGTGCCCGTTGGGCAGGTAAAATTTTTGGATGGTGAGTTTCATGGCGCCCGCCTTCGGTTGGCTTTGGTCAGGCCGCTGAAGAAACTTGCCCAATTCCACCACCGCCTGGACGGTTCCTTTGCCGTGGGTGCTTTTTTCACCCACAATGATGGCCCGGTCGTAATTCTGGAGAGCTCCCGCCACAATTTCCGAGGCCGAGGCGCTGCGCCGTCCGACCAGAACCAGCAAGGGGCCCCGATAAAGGATACCGGGATTCTCGTCCGTTCTCTGGATGACGGTGCCTTTACCGTCCCGAACCTGAACCACCGGCCCTTGGTCAATAAACAGCCCCGTCAGGGCGACGGCTTCGTCCAAAAGGCCGCCGCCATTTTTCCGGAGGTCGAGAATGACCCCGTCCACGGAAGCCCGGTTCAGTTGTTGGATGAGGAGTTCCACATCCTCCGAGGTGGAGCGGGGGGTGGCCCCGTTGCCGCTGGCGGCGGAGTCCGCGCCGCCCACTTCGCCGTAAAAGCTGGGTAGATCGATGACACCGACCCTCCACACATCCGCCTTTTTTCCTGGAATTTCCACCGGGGCCAAATCGGTTTTGGAGTCCGACTTGCCTTGGATCCGGCTTTTGAGTTGATCCCAGAGATTGGCGCTTGCAGGAGCCGGGCTTTCCGGCTGGAGGGACTGGACGGACACGGGGGCGGCCGTTCCGGATTTCGGCAGGTCGAAAATGGTGGCGCTGGCTTGTTGGGCGGAGAGTTTGACTTCATCCCGGGTGATTTGGATTTCCCGCAGTTCCCCGGCGGAACTGCCGACCGGAATCACCTGCAGCCGGACGATGGTATTTTTCGGGCCGCGGATCTTTTTCACCGCGTTCCGCAACTTCATGTCGACGATATCCTCGAAGTGGCCTTCGCCCTGGGCCACGCCCACGATTTTGTCCCCGACCTTGAGGCGCCCATCGAGGTCGGCCGGGCCCCCCGGCACAAGTTCCTTGATAATGCAGTACCCGTCCTCGCTCGAGAGGACGGCGCCGATGCCGACAAGGGCCAATTTGATCCCGATGGAGAAGTCTTCGAGGGTGGAGGGGCTCATGTAGCTGGAGTGGGGATCGTACAAACTGGCCAAGGCGGTTAAATAGAGCTGGGAGATTTCCTCGTTATCGTAATCTTCGAGGTTTTTCAGGAGGCGGTCGTAACGTTTTGTGACGGTGGTGAGGGGATCCTCTTCCTTTTTCTTTTCAGCTTTGGCGGTTTGCGAGGCGGTCTGCGTCACCAGCTTTTCGCGGAGGAGATCGAATTTGAGGCGCCGCTCCCACAACTCCTCGGCGGCGGTAAGATCCGCCGGCCACCCCACCCGCGTCCGATCTATTTCGTAGGTCTGCTCGCTGGAAAAATCGAAGGGGAGGGTCAATCGCCGCTTGATCCAGTCCAGCCGTTCCCGGACCCGGTCGTTAAAACCGGAAAAAATCTCGTAGGCGGGAGTAATATCCCCACGTTGGGTCAGCTTGGCGAGCTGGGGAGCATAGTTGTCCTGGTAGGCTTTGAGGTCGCTTTCGAGGAAGAACGCGTGGTTGTAATCCAAAGCCTCCATATAGGCGCGGATCCATTCGCGCGCTTTCTCCTCGGTGAGGGGCTTCCCGGCAAAATGATGATCCTGCAAGAGTTTCTGGACGAGGATAGCGGTGGCCTGATTTCCGGGGTTGGGCTTGGGAACAGTTGCTTCGGCCAGCCCACAGGTCAGAAGAAGGATGGAAACGCCAACGGATTTCCAAATTGGGGAGCCATTCATCCAGCGCATTCTGATAATCTATACGATTTTCTGATAAAAGCACTTTCCCGCAGTGATTTAGAACTTTTTTCTGGAAAACCTACCAAGAAAAGGTCTCAAGTCCTTGCCAACCAACATTCTATGTTTCCAGCGAGTTTTTGATCGTTTTTAAGATTTTGCTGCCATAGCTGCGCGCGACTTGGATATCCCCTCCGTGGGTAAGGTGCAGCACAAGGTATCCGTCCGAATTCCGGCTCCATCCACGAACCAGATTTCGAGCCACCATCCGGCCTCGGCCCGTTTCCAAAAAAAGGCTGGGAGGAAGCTTCTTGCGGAGTTCACGGAAGGTTCCGCGGCGGATCGCCTTCCCCCGGTGGGTCCAGATCATCTGATAATTACCCGTCGACTCGATCCGAAGAATTTCAGTTAGCTCGAGCTTTGCTTTTTCTTGTCCGAGTTCAGCCAGAATCGCCGGGTTTTCCTGCCGGAGCCAAGACGACTCTTTCCGGAGGCGGACCCGGCTTAGGGCCTGGCGAAAGCGGTTTTCTTCCACGGGCTTGAGAATGTAATCGACCAGGTTCAGGGAAAACCCCCGGACGGCATGCTGGGGGTGGGCGGTTAGGGCAATGACCAGAGGCTGGGGAGAGATTCTGTCCAAAAGATCCAGCCCGTTTTCCCGTCCCACGGAAAGATCCAAAAACAAAAGATCCACGGATGTCTTTCGAAGAAATTGCTCGGCCCGGGTGAGATTGTCCGCTTCCCCAAGTAAATGAACCTCAGGAAACATCCGAAGGGTTTGCCGAAAATCCGCACGACAGAGCGGCTCATCTTCCACCAAAAAAGCGGAAAGTCGGGCTGGTGTCATATGGGTAAGGTGAGTCGGGCCACGACTGTGCCACGGGGTTCCTCGACCAATTCCAGTTGGGCTTGGGTTCCGAACACCATGTCGAGTTGACGGCGAATCAAATTCAGGCCCGCATGGTTGTGGGCATCCTCCTTGCGCTGCAGGACCCCTGGTTGGCGGACTTGAACAAGAAGATGAAGGGAATCAGGCCGATCGGATGTAATTTCCACAGGCAGGATTTTATGCCCGTTTCGGGTTCCGTGCTTCGCCGCGTTCTCGAGAAGGGTGACCAGCGTTAGGGGTGGAATCTGGATGTTGCCGTCCTTTGAATTTAACCGGATTTGCAGGGAGGTCGGCCGACCACGGAGCTCCTCCAGACGGGCAAAATCCTCACAAATCGAGATTTCCATTCGAAGGGGGATGGTTTTCTGGTTCTGGGAATCGACCGCGGCACGAAGGAAACGGGCCAAATTTCCAGAAAACTCCCGGGCCTTGGCCGGATCCTCGCTGATCAGGCCCCGGAGACCGGTCAGGCAGTTAAAAAGAAGGTGTGGATTGAGATGGGCGCGAAGGGACTGCATTTCCAGCTCCAACAGTCGGGCCTCCATGCGGGCCGCATCTCTTTCCTCCTCCACCGCAAAGTTTTGGAGAATCCCGGTGACTTTTAAGGGGTGGCCGGAATGATCCTTCTCCTGGACGACCCAATGGGAAAGGTAAGTTGGTGTACGGGCCAGTTGCGGGTGGACTTTGAGGGATCCCGAGGAGCGGTCTGGCGTAAACAGCTGAATGTTTGGAGGAAAAAGCCTGGCGATCGCTGGATTTTCTATTTCCAAACCGGCGGCCCAGTTCCAGTTCCAAAAAGAGGAAGAAAACGCGGCCATGGCCATTTGGTCTCGTTCAGCCTTGCGACGCAGATCGTCCGCCGCGACCCCCAAGGGGAGAATGGTAATACAAATGATGGCGAGGAGGCCGATTTGATCGGAGATTTCCCGGGCCAATCGTGCCGGCGGTTGGAGACCCTCGTTGGGATGGAGTTTGTTTTCCATGACGAACTGGAGCTCCGCGCTTTTCTGCTTCTGCTTCAAAAGGGTCGAAAACGGACGAGAACCGGGGACATCAAAGGCAAAATAAGAAATGGAGCCCAACAGGCAGGCGAGGGTAGCTCCGCGGATCCCCGTAACCCAGACTCCCCAGACCAGCAGAGGAATCATGGCGATTGAGACCAGCCTACCCCACTGCGGGGCCCAATCGGTATAGTAAAAGGAAATTCCGATTAAAATGATGCACAGATGAGCCAGAAGCCGCTTTCCCTTTGCTGATTTCCAGGGGAACGACCAAAAATCCCGCCAAACGAGCAGGAGAGGGGTCACGAGCAGGATGCCGGTGGCGTTGCCAAGAGTGTAAACCGCCAGCTCACTGAAAAAACGGTCGGGAGGGATGGTCCCAAGAAATTGTAGGAGAAGCTGGCTGTAAGTGGCACTGGCCAACGCGGGAATCCAAGGGCACAGCAGAATGAAAAGGGATAGTTGGCGAATATTGCCAAACTGCACGTCAAATTTCGGAACAAATTGTCTGAGCAAAAAGTAAGCCAGCAAGGTCTCCGCCAAGTTTCCGCAAGGCACAATGAAGGCCATCCAAAGGGGATAGGGGCCCCAAAAGAATTTGAGGCCCAGCACCAGCAGTCCCAGGTAAATCCCAAGGAGCATGCGCGGGCCGCCCAGCATGACGGCCGCCAGGGCTGCTCCCGAGGCCGGCCAAAAAGGAGAGGACCAAACCGGATAAATCGCCTGGATAAATAGGGTGAAATAGCCAAGCACGATTTGGCTTAAAGCGGTAAAAAGGAGTGAACGGACCCCAGGCGAAATCCTCATATCGGTTTTTCATCTGCATGAAGGTTAAATTTCGGATTCAAAGGCATCTTTGTCACAAAAAAGGGCTGTTTCATCACAAACGGGCTGAAAAATCTGGGCATTGGTCTTATTCCTAATTCAAGAAAAGTAACCTAAATGCCCAAAGTATGAGAACATTCATTTTGGAGGACCGGGATTTGTACCGCCGATTCCTGGGGAGGTGGTTGCGGGAGGAGGCGGGTTGTGACGTGCTTTTTTTTGACTCGGCCGAATCGCTGGAAGCCAGCCCGGAGATGAGGCAGCTGGAGCTGCTGGCCGTCCACCTTTTGCCTTCTCGAACCCACTTTCAACACGGTCCCAACGGTCATTCCCATGCCGTTTATGGAGAGAATATGGATGCCTCCACGATCCACTGGTGCCGGAAGAACGGGGTGAAGGGTCTGCTGGATCTCCGGGACGGGGTGGACGATTGGAAACAGTGTCTGGCCACCATCGGGAACGGTGGGTCTTCCGAAACGCCCGCCATTCGTCGCAACCTGCTGAGTGGACATGCCAAAGGAATTTCCCGTCTGAGTCGTCGCGAGACGGAGGTTGCGCGGATGCTCGTCAAAGGATTCTCGGCCAAACAGGTGGCCGCTTCGTTGGGGACCTCGGAAGGGACGGTGAAAAACCAGCGCAAGGCGGTTTATAAAAAACTGGGCATTATCCGGGCCACCCAACTGGCGGGGGCGATGGGATACGGCAAGGCCCGTTAAACCACTCAAATCGCCCGCAAGAGGTCCTGACACACCTTTTTCGCCTCAAAAAATTCCACGGCCATTTTTCGGGCGGCTTGCGCATGGGCGGGATAGTCGGAACTCACCTGGGCGATTCCTTCGGCAGCCTCGGCGGCATCGCGAAAAGCCAAAGCTCCTTTCCCCGCCGGGAGATGGTGGCTCCAGCCAGTTTCCTCCACCACCACCGGGCGCCCCAAGGCCAGATAGCAGGCGCTCCGGCAACTAAACCAGCCAGTTTGACCCGCCACATATCCATGTTTGGCCACACTCCATTCGCCAACGGAACTCTGGAGAAACTCACGGTAGGTGAGATGGTCAGGCACCACTTCCTGGGGCTCCACCAGATCCCAGCCCAAGTTGCGGAGTCGTTCCGCGGGGCGTTTTCCGTCCACCCCGAGGCCCATGGCGATTCGGAGTTTGGCGGGGGTCAGGGCCGGTAAATTCAAAAACTTTTCGAACTCCAGATCCTTTTGCCCGTAGGGCCGGCCTTCCCAGATCTTGGGGCGGTAACTGGCCCAGTTCATGACCGTCGTCCACGGGGCTTTGGGCGGAGGAGGACTCTGGGGCCAATGATCCATGGCCACGGGTTGGACGGTCGGTTTCCAGGTGATCCCGTCGGTGGGGACGGGGCAGCCGGTGGTGCCGACGGAAAGACCGAAGGTGAAGTGGCTGTCATGATCCCGCAGGCGACCGGCATACAGGGGATCGGAGCCGTCGAGCAGGCCGATCTGACAAAACATCGGGTCGCCGTCGATAAACATCCGGTGGCCGACCCGCAGATCATAGTCCCGCAGCCAGCCGGCGCTGGAGACATTGACCAAAAGATCCCCGTGCCGCAGCCAGTCCCGGGCCCGGGCCTCACCCGCGCCGTGGAATTTTCCGTCCGCCCCGTTCCGATAGACCCAGGCGTCCGGCATGCCAAAATCGGCAAAGATCTTTTTCAGGCTGCGGAGAGCAAATGAGCAGTCGTCGGTGACCGTGCCCGCCTCCGGGTCATAAGGCCACGCCCCTGAATCCTCCAAGTACAGCACCTCATGGCCGAGAGCACGAAAACCCAGGAGGTATTGGAGGTAGTCCCAGATGACGCCGCCGAACGGGTATTGTCCCACCAAGCCGGTGACGATGATGCGCACCGCACCAAAATATGCCGAAAGCCACCAAAAGACGATGCCGGGTCCGGGGCCGGGGAGGTTGAGTTTACGGGAAGCCACGAACGGAATATCCACAATGCCTTCGGTTGGGCATTGAGGAGGTGGAAAGATCGAGGGAAAAAGGAGGATGGCTGAGGGGTCGACTCCCATGATGAAGCAGTACCACGGACTGCGGGCGCAAATTCCCAAGGACGCCCTTCTTCTTTTCCGTCTGGGGGATTTTTATGAGCTTTTCTTTCAGGATGCGGAGGAGGGTTCACGATGGTTGAACCTGACGCTGACCAAACGCAACGGGGTGCCCATGTGCGGGTTGCCGTACCATGCCTCCGAGGGATACATCACCAAGCTCCTCCAGGCGGGCCGGAAGGTGGCGATTTGCGACCAAGTCGGGGAAGCGAAGCCCGGGCAGATGGTGGAGCGTGCCATTAGCCGGATTTTGAGTCCGGGCTGTGCGGTGGGGGTGGAGTTGGCGGAACCCAAACTACCCCGGTGGCTGGCGGCTGTCTGGCGGGGAGCCGGCAAGGGCGGGGCCTGGGGATTTGCCCTGCTCGATGCCTCCACCGGAGATTTTCGTCTGGCTGAGCCGGCTGATGAAATCTCCTGTCGGGAGGAAATTCGCCGGGCCCAACCGGCCGAGCTGCTCCTGGATGAGGAGGAGAAAAAAGCGGCTGACTGGGTGGACGGCGGGGTCACCGTCACCCGAGTACCGGACTGGACCTTTGAGGAGGACACCGCCCGGCGGACCCTGTGCGATCATTTCCACGTGCAAAGTCTGGACGGATTCGGTTGCCGCGGTCTCGGCCCGGCGGTTGGGGCGGCCGGGGCTCTGCTGCGTTACCTGACCGAAACCCTGAAGGGCGGGGGGAGACATCTGCAACCGCCCAAGCCGTTTCGTCCGGAAGAATGTCTTCGGCTGGACGCGGCCACTCAACGGAACCTTGAACTTTTATCTCCCGCTGGTTCCGGGACGGACACAAGCCTGATTCGGGCCATCGACCAAACGGTTACGGCGATGGGGGGTCGGGAACTGCGGTCCTGGATCCTGCAGCCCCTGCGCAAGGCGGAAGCGATTCGCGCACGTCACGAGGCGGTGGCTGGTTTTTTGGAAGATGCCGGGGTTTTGGATGAGTTCCGCGAGGCCTTGCGGGAGGTGCGGGATCTGGCGCGGCTGATCGGCCGGCTCTCCACTCCGAGCGGCTCCGCCCGGGATCTTTTCGCCCTGCGTCTCACCCTGGAGTCCCTGCCGCGGGTTCAGAAACTGGCGGGGGCCGTTCCGGGGGAACTGAACCGGGAACTGGCCGAAAGGATCAGGACAGAGAAGGAGTTGGCCGCTGAACTGGCCCGGGGCGTGGCCGACGAGCCTCCCGCCATCACCCGGGAAGGGGGTATGATCCGGGACGGGTACGATCCGGAGTTGGACGGATTTCGAAAAGCGATGCGGGAGGGAAGGACATGGATCGCCGACCTTCAGGCCCGCGAAATCGAACGGACCGGAATCAAAAGCCTGAAAATCCGTTTTAACCAAGTGTTCGGGTACGGCATTGAAATCACCAAATCTTATCTCGACCGAATTCCCGAGGGGTATGAGCGCAAGCAGACCCTGGCCCAGGCGGAGCGTTTCGTGACGCGGGAGCTTAAGGAGATGGAGGCCAAAATTCTTGGGGCGGAAGAGAAGGCCGTGACCCGGGAATTGGAGCTTTTCGGCAAACTTCGGGAAGCGGTGCTCCTGAAGGCATCGACCCTGCAGATGACCGCTGCCGCCGTGGGATCCTTGGATGCGCTGGCGGGACTGGCCACCACGGCCCGACGCTGGAACTATATCCGCCCCCAATTGCGGTCGGATGGGGAAATCTTGATCCGGGACGGGCGCCACCCGGTGGTGGAACAGCTCTTGGCCGGCGGAGCCGAACCTTTCGTGCCGAACGACCTGCGACTGGGAGGATCGGCCGGAACGCTGATGGTTTTGACCGGGCCGAACATGGCTGGAAAGAGCACGTATCTCCGGCAGGCCGCGCTGATCTGTCTTTTGAGTCAGATCGGATCTTTCGTGCCAGCGAAAGAGGCAGCGTTGCCGGTGTTGGACCGGATTTTTACGAGAATCGGAGCCGGGGATGACCTCGCACGAGGTCAAAGCACCTTTTTGGTGGAGATGAATGAGACGGCGCTCATCCTGCATAACGCGACGGAGGAAAGCCTGGTGATCCTCGACGAGATCGGCCGTGGCACGAGCACGCTGGATGGTCTGAGCATCGCCTGGGCGGTGGGGGAACACCTGTACGATCAGGTGAAGGCCAAAACACTTTTTGCGACCCACTATCACGAATTGACCGAGCTGGCGTTAACGCGGTCGGGGGTGCGCAACTTCCGGGTGGATGTGCGGGAGGAAAAGGATCGCGTGGTATTTCTGCGCCGGATCGTCGAGGGAGGGGCGGATCGCAGTTATGGTATTCAAGTCGCCCGGCTGGCGGGTCTGCCGAAGCAGGTTTTGCAAAGGGCGGAGGAGATTTTGCAGGGGCTGGAAGCGGGGGAGGTGAACGAGGCGGGAAAGCCGGCACGGATCCAGCCCCAAGGGGGGCGGGCCAAGGGCGTGCGCAAGCGGGACCAACTGGATCTCTTCGCGTAACGAGGCCTTTTCGGGGTTCTTCCGCTGGCGGAACAGGGTAAGCTGGGAAATGGCCGCGGCGCGTCACAAGGTCCTGATTCTTTCCACCAGCGCAGGCACCGGGCATCTCCGGGCGGCGGCGGCGCTGGAAAAAGTCTGTCGCAACAGTCCCGGGGTGGACCAGGTCGCCCACGTGGACGCGCTGGCCTTCACCAATAAGTTGTTTCGGGACTTTTACTCCAAGCTCTACCTCAAGCTGGTGGAGGACGCCCCGACGCTTCTGGGGTGGTGGTACCAGAAAAGCGACGAGCCGTGGAAAACCGACCGGATGCGCTTTCTGCTGGACCGGCTGAACACCGGTCCGCTCATCCGTCTTTTGTCCGATTTGCAGCCCGATATCACCATCTGCACGCACTTCATGCCGGCGGAGATCATTTCCCACCTCATCACCAAGGAGAAAATCCGAGCCAAGCTTTCCATTGTGGTGACGGACTATGATTTTCACGCCATGTGGCTGTCCCGGGCGTTTCACCGATATTTTGTGGCCCTGGATGAGACCAAAGCTTACCTGAGCACGCTTGGCCTGCCGGCGGAGAGGATCACGGTGAGTGGCATCCCCGTTGACCCGGCGTTCAACCGAAACACGGATCAGCCGGGGCTGCGACGACAACTCAAATTGCGCCCTGATCTGCCGGTGATTCTCGTTTCCGCGGGTGCCCTGGGCGTGAATCCGGCGGAGCAGGTGGTGAAATCTCTCCGGACCCTCTCCCACCGAGCCCAGGTGGCGGTGATCTGCGGCAAAAATCCGGAGGCCAAGGCCCGCGTGGAGGCCGAACTGCGGCACGGCAAAGGAGGCAAGGCGGAGTTCCGGGTTTTGGGTTATGTGGATGACATGCCGGCCTGGATGGGGGCCGCGGATCTGCTGGTCAGCAAGCCCGGGGGGATGACCTCTGCAGAAGCGATGGCTTCGGGATTACCGATGGCGATCTACGACCCGATTCCCGGGCAAGAGGAGCGCAACAGTGACCAACTCCTGGAAAAAGGGGTCGCCATCAAATGCAACGAAATCTCCATTCTTGGCTACAAAGTGGATCGTCTCCTCGCCGAACCGGAAAGGCTCAAGGGTATGCAGGCGGCCGCCCGCAAAATGGGAAGACCCAACGCGGCGGAGACGGTGGTGAAAACTCTGCTATCTGATCCTGAACATGAGGCGATCCGAGTGGATCCGGAGCAGCAGGAGGTGATGGCGGAAAGCGTGCGGAAGCGGTGAGCACCGAGTTTCTTTGGGGGGTGGCTACCAGCCCCTACCAACATGAAGGCGGCTACAACGGCGAGGGGCAACCCCGCAACAACTGGTACGAGTGGGAAGCCTCCGGCCGGGTGGAGCGGTCTGGCCGGGCGGTTGATTTCTGGAATCGCTACGAGGAGGACTTTGACCGGGCGGAGATGATGGGGCTGACGTCGTACCGTCTCGGGATCGAGTGGGTCCGCCTCCAGCCCGAAGGTCCGCAGCAGGAGCTCGATGGAGCGGCACTCGACCGGTACGCGCAGATGATTGTTTCCCTGCGGCGTCGGCATTTGGAACCCCTGATTACCCTGCAACATTTCACCACCCCGCGCTGGTTGGGGTTGGATCCATGGCTGGAGGAGGGGACTCCCGAGGTGTTTGCCGGTTTTGTGGGGCGGATGCTGACCGCCCTTAACCGAAGGATCGTTGAGCAAGGAGCCGCTCCGGCCCGGTGGTTCATTACGGTGAATGAGCCGAACATGCTGGCTTCTTCGACGTATAATCTGGGGGCCTTTCCGGCGGGTCGGCGGGCGTGGTGGGCAGCGGCGCTCTGCGCCTTGCAGACCATGCTGGAAGCCCATGTGATGGTCCGCCGGGAAGTGCACCGCCTCTACGCGGAACATCCGGATTGGGGGCAACCCAAACTCTCCTTTAACACCTTCGCCAGCGATCTGTACTGGATGGACAAGATGTTGTTCGACGTGATGGAGGCCGCGCGCCGCACCACGGGTCAGGAGTCGATCCAAGCCTATTTGCACGACCGGTCACGGGAGTTCACCCGGTCTTACCGGGCAATGGATTTTCCCCGCCACAGTCTTTTTTCCGAGGCGGCGGGAGAGTTGATCAAGCAGGTGCAGAATTCCCTCAGTCATCGCTTCCTTCGGGAATCCACCTTTTCCCGGTTGGTCCAGCGGATCCGGGAACGGCCCCAGGAGCCCAACCTGGATTTTATCTCCTTCGATTATTACGACCCGTTTGTGGGGAATGCGGTGCGGTTGCCTACCCTTGGGGAACTTCGTTTGGGTCGGCTGAGTCTGCGGGAGTGGTTAACCCAGGGGTTGGCCACCAAATGGTGGGATTGGCACGCCTTGCCGCGGGGGCTCCGTTTCTTTGTGGAGCGGTATGCCACCGACTATCCGGAGCTTCCCATTATCATCGCCGAAAACGGCATGGCCGAGCGGCGTTGCGGGAAGGAAATGGAGGTTTCATGCGAGCTTCGGGGCGACCGTCAGAGCCGGAGCTATTTTATCCGGCAACATGTCGGCGAGGTGCAGCGGTTACGTGGAGAGGGGCTCCCCTTGGCCGGCTATTTCCACTGGTCGATGACCGACAACTACGAGTGGGGGACCTATGCTCCACGATTCGGGATTTTCGGGGTCGATTCCGATTCGCCCGGACTGGAGCGAAATCCGCGGGACGCGGCCGGGGACGTGCCTTGGGAAGCTTACGCTGCTGCGGTGGCGGGAAAAAGTTAGAGCGCCTGGGGGACAGCGGGGGTGCCGTCCGGCGAGGGTGGGGGGATCCGATAGGTGATCCGGCCCTTGGTCAGATCGTAGGGAGACATCTCCATCTTGACCTTGTCGCCGATATTCAGACGGATGAAGTTCTTGCGCATTTTCCCGGAAATGTGAGCCAGGACGGTGTGACCGTTGACAAGTTCCACCCGGAAAAGGGTGCCCTTGAGGACGGCTTTCACCGCTCCTTCGACTTCGACGACATCACCGGCCATAAAGGAAGAACATAACGAATTTCAAAATTTGGGCGAAACAATTGTTCGGGCAGACGGGTCTTGGGCGTGTGAACGGAATCAGTCCGCGGATTGGGCCGGAGGATCCGGCGGAAAATCCCCCTACATCCGGTCGTGCAGGCCGCACTCCCGCTTCCAGCCGAAATGGCGGAGTTCGCGGGGATCCTGGACTTCATCGAGGCGCTTGGTGGTCACCCGATCACCGATGGAGATATAGCCTTGGCTCCAGAGGGGATGGTAGGGGAGGTGATGGGTCTGGAGATAGGCTCCAACCTCGCGGTCGCCCCATTCCAAAATCGGCAAAAGCTTCCAGCGGGTATCCTGCCGGCTGAGAACCTCCAGTCTTTGGCGATGATCTGAACCGGAACGGCGGAGACCCGCTAACCAGACTTTTGGATTTAACTCACCCCACGCACGGCGCATTGGTTCGATGCGGATGATCTCGTGAAATTTTTCCAAGCCATCCGGGCCCAGTTCCCAGAGGCGACCGTGACGGGACTCGATTTCCTCGGGGGAAACTTTCGGGCGATAAATTTGGAGATTGAGGTTCAGGGTTTTGGTCAAATCCCGGGAAAAGGCCAGGGTCTCGGGAAAATGGTAACCGGTGTCGATGAAGATCACCGGAATTTTGGGGAATGCCCGGCTGACAAGGTGAAGAAAGGCCGCCGATTGGGCTCCAAAGGAGGTGGTCACCACCGATTCCTTGGGGAAATTTTCCTGAGCCCATTGCACCCTTTGGGCCGGTTCCTTGGCCTGAAGCTCGGCTAAAGAGATGCGAAGGTCGATTTCCGCCAGGCCTTTTTTTGGGGCCACGTCTGGAATCATGCTTGTAATGTAATCCAAAACCCTATAAAGTCTATCTTTTATGTCTTATTTGCAAACACTTGAGGATCAGAGCATTTATATTTTTCGCGAGGCCTTTGCGAATTTTAAGAACATGGCTATGCCCTGGTCCATGGGGAAAGATTCCAACACCCTGATCTGGTTGGCCAAGAAGGCTTTTGCGGGAAAAATTCCATTTCCCTTGGTTCATATCGACACGACCTACGAGTTTCCCGAGATGCTGTCTTTTCGGGAGTGGGCACGGAAACACTACGACATCGATTTGATCGTGATCGTGAACGAGGAGGCCAGAAAGCGGGGGGTGGGTTATGAAAGCCACGATCCGGTCACCGTGACGCATGAATTAAAGTCGCTCGCCCTCCAGCAGGCCCTCGCCAAATACAAGTGGGACGCGCTCGTGACGGGCATCCGGCGGGACGAGGATTCGACCCGGGCCAAAGAGCGTTACTTTTCACCCCGGACGGCCGACAACGAGTGGGAATATCGGGACCAACCGCCGGAGTTTTGGGGGCAGTTCACCACGGCGGTCAAACCAGGAGAGCACGTCCGCGTCCAGCCGTTGTTGGATTGGACCGAGCTGGATGTCTGGGAATACATCCGAAGGGAAGGTATCCCGGTTCCCAAAATGTACTTTGCGCAAAACGGGCGCCGGTACCGGTCCCTCGGCTGCTGGCCGATTACCAAGTCCGTGGAGAGCAAGGTGGACACGATCGAGGGCATAATCGAGGAGTTGAAGAACACGAAAACCGCGGAACGGGCCGGCCGAGCCCAGGATCACCATGAGCGTAACGCGATGCAGAAACTTCGGGCCAAGGGGTTCCTATGAGCGGAATGGTCATGCCTTCGGCGCCGAAGCCGGTTCCGGCCGAGTTCGAACCGGCTTTTTTTCCGAAACGGATGGGCGGCGCGGCGGCCTCGGGTGGGCTGGAAGAGGCGAGGACACGGATTGTGGTCGTGGGGCACGTGGACCACGGCAAATCCACCCTGATTGGCCGGCTCCTGGCAGATACCGATTCCCTGCCGGAGGGGAAGTTGCAGTCGGTGGAAAAAGCCTGCCGTGAGGAGGGGATGCCCTTTGAGTTCGCCTTCCTTTTGGATGCTTTGCTGGAGGAGCAGGCGCAGAACATCACGATCGACACCACGCGGATTGAGTTTCGTCACGAGGGAAAGGCGTTTCAGATTATTGACGCTCCGGGTCACCGGGAATTCATCAAAAACATGGTCACCGGGGCAGCGGCCGCGGATGAGGCGATTCTCCTGATCGATGCCAAGGAGGGGCTGAAGGAACAAACCCGGCGCCACGGTCTATTGCTTTCCCTGCTCGGGGTGGCCCGCGTCATCGTGGCAGTGAACAAAATGGATCTGGTGGGATGGAAAGAGGACCGCTTCCGGGACCTGGAAAAGCAGATCCGGGAGTATCTGGGCGGACTCAAAATATCGCCACGCGAAGTGATCCCCATTTCCGCCCGGGAGGGGAGCCACGTCAAAAACGCGGACGCCAAAAATCTTGGATGGTACCGCGGGCCGACGCTTCTCCAGGCCCTGATGGGAGGGGATCAGGCTTCTTCGGGTCGGAGTGCCGCCCAGGGGCCGCTCCGTTTTGTGGTGCAGGATGTCTACCGATTCGATCAGCGACGGGTCATCGCCGGCCGGGTGGAAAGCGGCACCTTGCGGGTGGGCGAGAATCTCGTTTTCTTTCCCGACCGCAAATCCAGCCGGATCCAAAGCATTGAGGCCTGGGGCGAGCCGGAAGAGGTGAGGGAGCTGGGGGCCGGTCGCACGGCGGCGATCACCCTCGAAGAGCAGATTTTTGTCGAGCGGGGACATGTGGGCTCCCACGAGGAGCAACCGCCGGTGGAGTCGCGGGAGGTGCGGGCCCGGATCTTCTGGTTGGATGCGGAGCCCTTGCGGTTGCAGTCCCCGGTGCAGCTACGCCTGGCAACCCAGACCGTGGAGGCGCGTTTGGTGGCGATCGATCGCGTCGTCGATGCCGAGAAACTTGAACAACGATCCGATGTGCGGGGGGAAGTTGGGCGGTTTGAAGTGGCCGAGGTCCGCCTCCGGTGCCGTCGACCCCTGGTCTATGATGCGCATGACCGGGTGGAATCCCTGGGTCGATTCGCGTTGCAGCAGGGCAGCCGTTTGGGGGGTGGAGGCATTGTCCTGGAGGCCGAATATCCGGCCCGGTTAGCCAAAGCGGTGACGGGCGAACACCTGACCTGGACCGAAGGCCGGGTGTCTGCCGAGGCCCGCGCCGCGCATTTTGGTCACGAGGGCGGCGTCATCTGGCTGACGGGTCTTTCCGGTTCCGGGAAATCGACCCTGGCGGTGGCTTTGGAGTCGCTGCTTTTTCGGCGGGGCATCGCCTCGATGATTCTCGATGGTGATAACCTACGTCACGGATTGTGTGCGGATCTTGGATTCAGCCTGCAGGACCGGGCGGAAAACATCCGGAGAGCGGGGGAAGTCGCGCGGATGATGGCGGAGTCCGGCTTAGTGGTGATCAGCTCCCTGATTTCGCCGCTCCGCAAGGAGCGGGAGGCCGTGCGTTCGGCCTGTCATGCATCCGGGGTGAATTTTGCCGAGGTATTTGTCAGTGCCCCGCTGGCTGAATGCGAGAAACGGGATCCGCGCGGGCTCTATCGCAAGGCCCGTTCGGGCGAGATCAAGGGTTTTACCGGGATTGATTCGCCTTATGAGGCTCCGGAACAGCCCGATCTGATCCTGCACACGGAAAAGGAAAAGGTAGAAGCCAGTGTCGAGGCCCTGCTCCAGTTCGTGTTGGGCTTGGTCCGGTTGAAGGAGCAGGACCGGGAAGCTTCCGGGGGACCCGGCGGACAGATTTAAGGGTTCGGACGGGGCGAGAGCTTCCAGTCCTGACCGGTCCAACGGGCGGTGCCGGCACTGGCGCGGGTGAGTCGATCCCGCAAGGCATCCGCCCAAGGCCCATCGGGGACAGGCTCGACCAGGATTCTTTCCGCCCCCGACGCATCAGCGAGACGGAGGTTTCGATATAACTCCCGGGCTGCGGTTTCTTGGTTTCCATCCGGGCAAAGGCAGGAGGAAAGGATTGGGGACGGGCCTGGTGGGTTCCTGAAAAGCAGATGGAACGTTTTTGGTGGAAAAAATTGAATCGGCTGATCACAAAGATAAAGGGGCGTTGAGGGGGCGTAATGAGAAGCAAGTTGCCCCGGCGAGGTTTGGGCATCCTCCTGTTTTGAGGAGGCTGAAGGAATCCTGGGTGCTTGTCCGAGAACCTTGGCGATTTGCTGCGTCGAGATTCCGCCGTGTCGAAGAATTTCCGGTGATTCGCCGGAAAGATGAATCACGGTGGATTCGAGTCCGATGGAGCAGGGGCCGCCGTCCAGAATGAGGGGAATTCGCCCTCCCAATTCCTGCTGCACGGCCTGGGCGTCGGTCGGGCTGATGCGTCCAAAACGGTTGGCGCTGGGTGCGGCCAAAGGGGAGGCCAAGGCCCGCAGCAGTTTGCGGGCGGTGGGATGGGCGGGGCAGCGCACCGCGATGGTTTCCAGCCCGGCGGTCATCGCCGGGTCCGCCTTTCGGCCGCGTTGGAGCACAAGGGTCAAGGGGCCGGGCCAAAACTCTTGGGCCAAAAGAACCGCGGACCTAGGGAGGGGAGGGGCGATCCAGCCCTGGGCCACCGCCTGATTCAAATCAGGATCCGGGAGATGGAGAATGAGGGGATCGGTGACGGGACGACCTTTGGCGGAAAAAATGGACCGAATGGCTGCGGCATTTTCGGCCATGCCACCCAGTCCGTAGACGGTTTCCGTGGCGAACGCGACCAGGTTCCCTTGGCGCAGGAGTTGAACGGCTTCGGCCACCCCGGCATCGTCGGCCGGAAGAATTCGCGTCTCCATGCTGCAAGGGTATGAGATTTTCGGGCGCGGGAAATGCGGGACGTTTTCCTCGACTCGGGGGCGGGGGAAATCGCACGCTGGTGCGGTGAATTCAGCGGAAACATGGCGGGCGGTGGTCCGCGAGGCGGCGGCCCGGGCCGTGGGCGAGGATGTGGGACCCGCCGATCTGACCAGCCGACTGATTCCTGCTGAACGCCAAGCCACGGCCGTGCTCCTGACCCGGGAGATCTGTGTTTTGGCCGGATTGGAATTGGCCGAGGCGGTCTTCCGTGAAGTGGATGGAAATCTGAAATGGAAGGCCTTGGCCCGGGATGGGGCAACGCTCTCTTCCGGTCAGGTTGTGGCGGAGATTTCCGGTTCCGCGCGGAGCATCCTGACGGCGGAGCGATGTGCCCTGAATTTTCTGCAGCGGCTATCGGGGGTGGCCACCCGGACCGCGGAGTTTGTGCGGGCGGTGGAGGGCAGCGGCGCGAAAATTCTTGATACCCGAAAAACCACGCCCGGTCTTCGGGCGTTGGAAAAACATGCGGTTCGATGTGGAGGTGGAGTCAGTCATCGGATGGGTCTTTACGACGCCGTTTTGATCAAGGAGAACCATCTCGCTCTCACGGAGCAAAAGGACTTGGGGGCCTTGCTGCAAAAAGCCCGTGAGGATAATCCCGGGGTGCCCGTGATCGTCGAGGCGGACAGCGTGGATTTGGCGAAAAAACTTCTCCCCCTCCAACCGGATCGAATTCTTTTGGACAATCTTTCGCCGGAAGAGGTGGCCGAGGCAGTGCGGGAAAGAGATCGGATCCATGCCAACGTCAGGCTGGAGGCCTCCGGCGGAGTGACTCCGGAGCGGGCCCGGGCGTTGGGTCAGGCCAAAGTGGATTTTATCAGCGTAGGGGCCATCACCCACGGTGCACGGGCCATGGACTTCGCCTTGGACTGGAAATCCTAGGCCAGACTTTTCGGATTATTTGGCGGGAGCGGTCGCCGGAGGAATGGCCGGCTGATTCATCTGGATGTTGAACTGGGTGACGATCTCCTTGGCCTCAGGGCTGTTGAGGCTGAGACGCATCAAGTCCTTGGCCAGGCTTTCCAGTTTATCGGAAACAAGCTTGTAGCGAGCCACGGCCTGATCGGCGTTGGCGGTCACCTGACTCACGGCGGAGCGTTCTCGCAGGATCGAGATGAACTGGACGGTGTTGACAATCAGCAGGGCCCCCAAGACGAGGATTAAGGGCCAGGCACAGCAGGTCGACGAAGGATAGGAATCGTAGGATGGGTTGGTGTCGTTCATGGATTTATTTCCCTTCCTCGAGTTTCACATTGAGCTCGTGCTTTTTGAGAAGCTCCTTGAAGGCGGCGTCTTTTTCTCCCGCCATGGCGATCCGGATGCTGAGATTCCGCAGAACCATCTCCATCTGGGGCCCGTTGGCCACCTGAGCCTGAACGGCTTGGATTTTATTGATGGATCCGCGGGTGCCGAGACCGAGAGCCAGATTGACCAGTAAAAGCAGGCTGACGGCACCTGCCAGACTCCAAAGAAGAATTTTCTGCATGCAAATGAAAGTGATGGAAACAGGGATGAGGGTCAAGTTTTGGGGAAAAGCGCCTTTGAATAACTTTTCGGAAAAGACAACTACACAAAGAAGATACGGTGCGGGGGGGATTCGAACCCCCGGTACGGTTTTACCCGTACAACGGTTTAGCAAACCGTCGCTTTAGACCACTCAGCCACCGCACCCGATCCCGGTAAGGATACGAAGGACCGCAAGGGTTCGCCAACCGCCATTTTCAGGCGCGGACGGAATTTGGTTCATCACGCAGAAGATGTTCCGTAGGCTTTGCGGATGCGGATTTTATTTCTCGGGGATGTGGTGGCTGAGCATGGGCGTGAGGCAGTGCGGGACGTGGTGCCGCGGTTGATTGAGGAGTTCGCCCCGGACTTCATCGTGCTGAACGGGGAAAATGTGGCCGGAGGCAACGGCATCACCCCTAAACTGGCTTACGACCTTTTCCGCGCAAAAGTGGACGTCATCACCCTGGGGGATCATGTCTGGGATCAAAAAGAGATCTTCAGTTTCTTTGCCGAGGAGCCTCGGCTGATCCGTCCTTTTAATTTCCCCTCCACCTGCCCGGGGAAGGGGTGGATCGTGGTCAACGGCAACGGCAAGAAGCTTGCCGTGGTTAACGCCATGGGCCGGACCTACATGAAGATCGATGTGGATAATCCCTTTCTGCTCATCGATCCGGTCCTTGAGGAGATCCACCGGGAGACCCGGGCCATCCTTGTCGACTTCCATGCCGAGACCACTTCGGAAAAGATCGCCTTCGGCCACGCCTTGGACGGCCGGGTTTCCGCGGTCGTAGGCACCCATACCCACGTCCAGACTGCCGATGAAAAAATCCTGCCCGGCGGAACAGCCTATATCACCGATGTCGGCTTCTGCGGGGCGCATGATTCCGTAATTGGGCGGGAGAAGGGCTCCATCATCGACCGCTTCAAGACCCTGATGCCGATGAAAATGCATCTGGCTTCGGGCGGGGTGCAGGTGGACGGGGTGGTGATTGATGTGGACGAGTCCACCGGCAAGGCCACCGCCGTGGAGAGGATTCAGCGTCCGCGGTGAGCCGGCCCGAGCCCCTCTCCGTTTCCGCGCTGACCGCGCGGATCAAGGAGCTCCTCGAAGAGCAAGTGGGGGAGGTTTCGGTTGCCGGAGAGATTTCCAACTTTCGTCGTCAGTCCTCCGGCCACTGCTACTTCACGCTGAAGGACGAGGGATCCCAGATTCCCTGCGCCCTGTTCAAGGGCTCCGCCGCCCGCCTGGGGCTGGAGCCGGCCGATGGGGTCAAGGTTGTGGCCCACGGAGAGGTCTCCGTCTACGAACCGCGCGGGGCCTACCAGCTGATTGTCCGTGGGTTGGAGCCGCTGGGGAAAGGAGACCTGCACCAGCGGTTTGAGGAGCTGAAACGAAAACTGCAGGCCGAGGGGCTCTTTGCGGAGGAGAGGAAGAGGTCTTTGCCGGAATTTGTGGAACGGATCGGCATCATCACCAGTCCGACCGGGGCGGCGGTCCGGGATGTCATCCACGTGTTGCAGCGGCGGTGTCCGCGAATGGATCTGACCGTGTTTGGGGTGAAGGTTCAGGGGGAGGGAGCGGCTGAGGAAGTGGCCGAGGCCATCGACCGGATGGGGGAGATGGGTTTTGACCTCCTGTTGGTCGTGCGGGGCGGAGGCAGTTTGGAGGATCTTTGGTCGTTCAATGAGGAGGTCGTGGCCCGCGCGGTAGCGGCCTGCCCGGTCCCGGTGATCAGCGGGGTGGGGCATGAAACGGACTTCACCATCTGCGATTTTGTGGCGGACCTGCGGGCTCCCACCCCTTCGGCGGCGGCGGAGCTGGCGAGCCGGCCGGATGAGGAGTGGCTCGAGGAGGTTCGCGGGTTGGGGGAGAGGCTGGAAGCGGGGGTCTGGGATCTGCTGGAAGAAAAGAAACGCAGGGTCGTGGAGTTGGCGGGGAGCTATGTCTTCCGGGAGCCGCGGAGGATGGTGGAAATGAGTGCCCAGCGGGTGGATGAGCTGGCCCTGCAACTGCAGCGGGGGCTGGAAAATGCCTGGCGCCACCGGAAACAGATGGCCCTCGCGCTGCTGCAACGGTGGATGACTTTACGTCCGGAGCGGAAGGTGGCGGAGTGTGGCCTGCGTCTCAAGGGCGCGGCGGACCGATTGCGGGCCCTGGGGCCGGAAGAAACCCTGCGGCGTGGATATACCTTGGTGCAGTCGCCCGATGGCAAGCTGATCCGAAGCGCGGCGACGGCCAAGAAACAGGGCGAGCTGGTGGTTCGTTTCTCAGACGGGAAGTTGCCGGTTGCCGTCAAGAAAGGGTGAGGATGCGGATTGTGAGAGGCTGTTTACGATTTCTTTTACGAAATCAGAAAACAGCGGCTAAGGAATGGGCTCGACGGGAAAGCTGTTCGGCGGAAGATTTTTAAATGGCCAAGGCAGGGAAAAATCCGGGGGAAGGGGGGTTCGAGGAATCGCTTCAGCAGTTGGAAAAGCTGGTGGAGCAGATGGAGTCCCCGGAACTGCCCCTCGAGACCATTGTGGAGAAGTATGAGGCGGGCATGACGCTGGTGGCTGCCTGCACGGAAAAGCTGAAGGCCGCGGAAAAGCGCATCTCCTTGTTGACCAAGAAGAAGGACGGATCCTTGGGCGAGGGGGAGCTGGAGGATACGGAGAGCGGGTCCAAGGGAAAGAAGGCTGGTCGAACCAACCCCGACCTGCTTATCTAGCCGGCTCTTATGGCTACCCCTTTGCTGGATTCCATCAAGGGTCCTCCGGACGTTAAAAAGCTCCCGGTGGAAGATCTTCCGCGGTTGGCGGAGGAGATCCGCGAGGAGCTCATCAATGTCCTGAGTAAGACCGGTGGGCACCTTGGTCCGAATCTGGGCGTAGTGGAGTTGACGATCGCCCTGCACCGGGTGTTCGACACGCCGACGGATCATTTTCTTTTCGACGTCAGCCACCAGGCCTACGTCCACAAACTCCTCACCGGTCGGCGAGACCGGTTCCACACCATCCGGCAACCTGGCGGGCTCAACGGTTTCATGCTGCGTTCCGAGAGCGAGCACGACTGCTTTGGTGCCGGCCATGCGGGCACCGCTCTCTCCGCGGCGCTGGGCATGGCGACGGCCCGGGACATGCGGGGCGGCAAAGAACATGTCATTTGCTTGGCAGGAGACGCGGCCTTCACCTGCGGGGTCACTTTTGAGGCGCTCAACAATGTCGCCCACCACACCAAACGGCTGATCACCATTCTCAACGACAACAAATGGTCGATCGATAAGAACGTTGGGGCGATCGCCGGATACCTCAACAAGATCACCACGGATTCGCGGTTCATCCACTTGCACGAACGGGCCGCCCATTTCATCGAGAAGCTGGGGGGTGCGAAGGCACTCAAGGTCGCCCGGCGGGCGGAAGAGCATGTGAAAGGGATGATCTTCCCCAGCGTGATTTTTGAAGAGTTAGGCGTGACCTACTACGGTCCGGTGGACGGCCACGATATCACCTCCCTCATCAAGATGTTTGAGTTCCTTAAGACCCAGAACTTCCCCGTCATTCTCCACGTGGCCACCACGAAGGGGAAGGGGTACGAACCCGCCCTGGCGAAACAGAAGAAGTTTCACGGCCTCGGACCGTACGACCCGGAGACGGGAGAAACCAAGTCCCTTGGTCAGCCCACGTTCAGCGAGGTCTTTGCCGACCACCTTTCCAAACTGGCGGACCAGGATCCCCGGATTGTGGCGATCACGGGGGCGATGCCCAACGGCACCGGCCTGGATCGATTCCAGCCCAAGCACCCTGACCGGTATTTCGACGTCGGTATTGCCGAAGAGCATGCGGTGCTCTTTGCCGCGGGCATGGCCACCAAAGGCTTTAAGCCGTTTTGCGCGATTTACTCCACCTTCCTGCAAAGGGCTTACGACCAAATTATCCACGACGTCTGCCTGCAGAATCTGCCGGTGGTCTTCTGTATGGACCGGGGGGGGCTTTCCGGGGATGACGGGCCCACCCATCACGGCCTGTTCGACATCTCCTATATGCGGGGTGTTCCCAATATCGTCCACATGTCGCCCAAGGACGAGGATGAGTTCGTCGACATGCTCTATACCGCCAGCCTGCACAACGGTCCAAGCGCCATTCGGTATCCCCGGGGCACTGGTCCGAACGCCACCATCAAAAAGACCCCGTTGGCCTTGCCGATCGGGAAAGCCGAGGTGATCCGGCACGGCAAAAAGGTGGCGATTTGGTCCTACGGCCAGATGCTCCCGATGGCACTGCAGCTTTCCGACGAACTTAAAGGCGAAGGGATCGAGGCGGCGGTGATCAATGCGCGCTTCGCCAAGCCCATGGACAGCGCAATGCTGGAACTGTTTGCCAAGAGCGCCGATGTCATCGTTACCTTCGAGGATCATGTCCTCAAGGGTGGTTTTGGCAGTGGGGTCCTCGAAGAACTGGCCGAGCTGGGCATTCAAACCCCCGTGGTGCGGATCGGTTGGCCGGACGAATTTGTGGACCACGGGAAACCGGAAGCCCTGCGGGAGAGATATGGGGTCAGCGTGGCGGCCGCGAAGGAAAAACTCGCTCCCTATCTCGCCCAAATCAAGGGAACCGGCCGCAAACTTCAGCCCACCGCGGCCTGATCCGTTGCGGGTTTCGGATCAACCCAATCTTCGATGAAAATCGTGCTCGCTTATTCCGGAGGTCTCGACACTTCCGTGCTGCTGGCCTGGCTCAAGGAGACCTATGACGCCGAGGTCATTGCGTTCTGTGCCAATATCGGCCAGGAGGAAGAGCTCCAGGGGTTAAACGCCAAGGCCCGGCGGACGGGGGCGAGCAAGATTTACATCGACGATTTGCAGGAGGAGTTTGCCCGGGACTTCATCTTTCCGATGATGCGGGCGGGGGCGATCTATGAAGGGCAATATTTTCTCGGCACCTCCATTGCGCGGCCGCTGATCGCCAAGCGGATGGTGGAAATCGCCCGGAAGGAAAAGGCACAGGCCTTGGCCCATGGAGCCACTGGGAAAGGCAATGACCAGGTTAGGTTTGAGCTCACGGCGGCGGCCCTGGAACCGGACGTGGAGGTGATCGCCCCATGGAGAGACGAGCGGTTTCGGGAGCAGTTCCCGGGACGGATGGAAATGATCCGGTACTGTGAGGAGAAAGGGATTCCGGTTCAGGCCAGCGCAAAAAAACCTTACTCGATGGATCGGAATTTGCTGCACATCTCCTACGAGGCCGGAATGCTGGAAGATCCGTGGTTCGACGCCTTTGCCCCGTCCAATAAAAAGATGTTTACCCTTTCGGTTTCCCCGGAAGATGCGCCGAACCGGCCGGAATACGTCACGCTGGAGTTTCGGAAAGGCAACTGTGTGGCGGTGAACGGAAAAAAGCTTTCCCCGTTGGCGGTGATGAAGGCGCTGAACAAGCTGGGGGGCAAACATGGCGTGGGTCGGGTGGACATGGTGGAAAACCGGTTCGTGGGGATGAAGAGTCGGGGAGTGTATGAGACACCTGGCGGGGCGATCCTGCACTTTGCGCACCGGCAGATGGAAAGCCTGACGATGGATCGGGAGGTGATGCACCTCCGGGACAGCTTGATCCCGCGGTACAGCGAACTGGTGTATTACGGCTTCTGGTTTTCCCCTGAGCGGTTGGCCCTGCAGGCGCTGGTGGAAGAGAGCCAAAAGAACGTCACCGGCACCGTCCGGGTGAAATTGTATAAAGGCGGGATTTATGCGGCGGGCCGCAAATCAAGACTCAGCCTCTATCATCCGGACATCGCGACGATGGAGGCGGACCCGACCCAGGCCTACAATCAGGACGATGCGACCGGATTCATCCGGCTGAATGCGTTAAGGCTGAAGGTGGCGTCGAAAGTGGGGAAGAAAGCCTAACGGCGCCTAGCGCCGAAACTGTAGCCCTTAGCCGTGCGGACGCCGCGGGTGCGGGTGTGAGCCACGGTGTGGCCCTCCTCGAAAAGGGCAGTGAACTTGTAGGGGAAAGTTTCCAGCTTCTTCCGGGGCAGTTTCTGGTCGATCAGTCTTTCGACGGCCTCCACATAAGGAAGCTCCTCCGCCACGAAAAGGGTGAGGGCGTCGCCTTCCTGGGCGGCGCGACCGGTGCGGCCGATGCGGTGCACGTAATCTTCCGGGTGCTGCGGCACGTCATAGTTGATGACATGGGTGACGCCAGCGATGTCGAGTCCGCGGGCGGCGATGTCTGTGGCCACCAGCACGGGATATTTTCCGGATCGGAAACCGGCCAAGGCCTCGTTTCGCTCTCCTTGGGAGCGGTCGGAATGCATGACGCCCACTGGATGGGGGAGGTGGGTCAGACTGGCGGCAACGCGATCCGCTCCCATTTTGGTCCGGCAAAAGACGATGACGCTCTGGTAGTGGGTCTTTTCCAGCAGGGCGAGGAGCAGTTCGTGTTTCTGGTCGGCGGCGACAGGATAAAGGGCGTGGCTGACGGTCTCCGCGGCGGAGCGGCGCAGGCCGATCTCAATGGTGACAGGCTCCCGCAGAACCCACGAGGTCAGCCGTTCGATCTCCGGAGGCACGGTGGCGGAGAAAAAGAGGGTCTGGCGCTTGGAGGGGCAGAAACCGACAATCTTTTTGACGTCAGGAAGAAAACCCATGTCCAGCATCCGGTCCACTTCGTCGAGGACCAGGTGGGTAAGGTGGGCCAAATGGATTTCGCCCTGGTCCATGAAATCGAGGAGCCGACCAGGGGTGGCCACCATGATGTCGATCCCGCGCTGGATCTGTTCGCGCTGGCCACCGTAGCCAACGCCGCCGTAGATCAGGCCGACCCGCAGGCCGGTGTGTTTGGAAAACTTTTTCAGAGCCTCGGCGACCTGGTCGGCCAGCTCCCGCGTCGGTTCCAGAATGAGAGCGCGGAGTCGGCCGGGCTTTTCCAAGTGCTGAAGAATGGGCAGGGCGAAGGCGGCAGTTTTGCCGGTGCCGGTTTGGGCGGAGCCGATCAGGTCCTTGCCGGTGAGGGCGACGGGGATCGCCTGAGCCTGAATCGGAGTGGGTTCCTTGAAGCCAAGCTCTTCCACGGCCTTGAGGATCGCGGGAGCCAGTTGGAGCGAGGAAAATTCCATCGGACATCCTAACCCGGAAGGGAGGAGGGGAGCAAGGTGGGGGCGACGATCCGGATGGACGGAGAGGGCCGGTTTTTTTAAGGTTTTAGGCTGATGAAGACAGCTTATGAGCTTGCGATGGAGCGATTAGCGTCCAAGGAGCCGGAAAGGAAAGTGACCCCGGAGCAGAAAAAACAGCTGGCGGGGATTGATGAGACCTATCGGGCCAAGGTGGCGGAACGGGAAACTTTTCTCGGAGCCAAGATTGCCGCCGCCAAGGCGGTCGGAGCTTCGGAGGAGGCGGCGGTGTTGCAGGAAGAGCTGGCCCGGGACCTGAGGGGGATCCGGGAAGAGTGGGACCAGAAGAAGGAAAAGGCCCGCGCGGGGGCCTGATTTTTTAGCATGAGCGGAAACGGAAGCCCCCCCAAGGAGGGAACCCTGCAGCGGTTGTTGCGGGCTTGGGCCCGGATCCTGATTCCAAGGCGCAACCTGGTTCTTTGGATCACGCTGGGCCTGGTGGTGGTGGCGGGGGTCCTAACCGGTACCCGGTTGGTCATCCGCAACAGCACCCTGGATCTCATCCGGAAGGATTCGCCGGTCTTTCAGAAGTATCTGGCTTACATGGAGGAGTTTGATGTTCGCGACGAGGTTGTCGTGGTGCTGAAGAGCGACGATCTCAAGGCCAGCCGGAAAGCGGCCAACCGGCTGGCGGAAAAATTGAAGACCGAGCGCGGCCTTTCGCGGGTCTATTACCGCCACGACTTCTCCCCCATGGCGGACCGCCTGCTCCTGATGGCGAATGAGGAGCAACTGACCGGGATCCGACGTCAAATGGAAGAACTGGCGTCCTTGGTGCGGGGGAATAAGCAGGCCCTCAACCTGAACGGCATTCTCGGCGAGGCTTCCTCGAAGTTTAACGATCCCTACCTCCGCAAGTCCTCCAGCTGGCAGGAGTTCATCCCTTTTATCGAGGAGTTTGTGCGGAATCTGAAGCGGTTGGCCAAGGATCTGGAAACCCCCGTGGTGGAGGGGAACGGCATGAAGGGCCTTGGGGAGCTCTCCGAATTTGAGACCGATCTGCTGAAAAACGAGTACCTGAGCTTGGGGGAGGATGGAAAAACCGTGCTCATGTTGCTTCGGCCCAGCGTGGAAGAGCAGAAAAGCGCCACACCTTTCACCGGGGTGATCCAGCGGGTCCGCCAGGTGGTTGCGGAAACCAAGGCAGAATTTCCGAATGTCACGATGGGCGTGACGGGAGAACCGGTCCTGCTGGACGATGAACTCCGGCAAAGCGAGCGGGATATGATTTTTGCCTCGATCCTCACGCTTGCCCTCATCGTGGTGCTGTTTTTCCTGGCTTATGGGGAGTTTGGTCGCCCCCTGATGGCGATTGTGGCCCTGTTGGCGAGCATTGTCCTCTGTCTGGGGCTGACGACGCTGGTGATTGGTCACCTGAATATTATTTCCCAGGCCTTTATTGTCATGATCCTCGGGCTAGGGATCGATTTTGGGATCCAGTTCCTGGGTCGGTATGAGGAGGATTTGAGCCGGGGACAAAGTCCGGCGGAAGCAGTGGAAAACACCATGGCCACCACCGGCTCCGCCCTTTTGACCGGGGGCGGGACAACCGCAGCGGCATTTTACGCGATGTGTTTCAATGACTTCACCGGATTGACCGAGTTGGGTTGGATTGCCGGAACGGGGGTGTTGTTGGCACTCGCCGCGAGCCTTTCGATTCTGCCGGCCCTTCTCTTGTGGCGGGACCGGCGGGGGGCGGGAGTGAAGGTGGGCCGCATGTTGCGCTTTGGTTTTGGGGAAAAGCTGGACCGGAAGCTGACCTTCCATCCCTACTTGGTTCTCGCCGGGGCCGCGGTGCTGTGTTGGTTGGCCTGGCAGAAGGCCCGCCAAGTGACCTTCGATTATAACCTTTTGCACCTACAAAACCCGGAAATGGAATCGGTCCAGCTCACCCGCGAACTGTTGGATACCGGAAAGGGTTCGGTGATTTACGGAGTGGCCATCGCGGACAGCGTCGAGCAGGCCGACCGGATGGCCGCCGAACTACGCGAAAAGTCGGCCGTGAGCAAAGTTCGCACCCTGGGGGATTTCGTGCCGCGCGATCAAAAGAAACGCCTGGAGGAGGTGGGTCGGATTGCGAAGGTGGCGGGTGAGATCACCCTCGGGACCGGGGCGGAGCAGGGAGTGGATGTGGCCAAGGCCAAGAAAGATCTCGAGTTTCTCCTGGAATCTTCGCAGGAGGGGGCGAAGCAGGCCAAGTCCTACATCGGCCTATCCAAGCGGGCTCGGCAGGCGGTGGAGACCTTTGAGAAACTGATCCCGCCGCTGGAGCGGGCCGTGGCCGCCTTGGATAAGCTCGACCCGGAGGAGGCCAAAAAAAGGCTGGAGCGGCACCAGGTGAGGTTGGTCGGTGGTATTGCCCAGAACCTTGGCTGGCTCAAAACCCAGCGGGGGGATCGGGCCGTGACCACGGAGGACCTTCCGCCGGAACTCAAACAACGATACCTCTCCAAAAACGGGAAGGTCCTGATCGAAGTGGAGCCTTCGGTGGATGTGTGGGAACGGAAACCCACCGAGGAGTTTGTCGGGCAGTTGCAATCCGTGGCGCCGGAGGCGACCGGCACCCCGGTCATGAACCTCGAGTACATCGACCTGTTGATGGAGAGCTACGTGCAGGCCGCGTTTTATGCGGCTGGCGTGGTGGTGGTTTTGATCTTTTTTCTCTTCCGGAGAATGAAAGACGTGCTGCTGACGCTCTTGCCCCTCGCCATCGGGGTTCTTTGGATGTTTGGTTTGCTGGGCGCCTTTCGAATTCAGCTGAACCCGGCCAACATTGTCACCTTGCCGATGGTTTTGGGGATCGGTGTGGCCTTCGGGGTGTATGTGGTGGCCCGCTACCGCGAGGAGGGGAAGGTCCGCATCTTCGAGTCCAGCACCGGCAAGGCGGTCATCTTGTCTGCGTTGACGACGTTGTTTGGCTTCGGCTCGATGCTGACCGGTGAATATCGTGGTTTGGTCAGTCTGGGGATGGTGATGAGTCTGGGTGTTCTCTGTTGTCTGGTCAGCGCCGTGGTGATTCTTCCCCAAATCCTCTCCCTCTTTGACCGCTCCCTGGGCGAGGAAGAGCGGGATCCGGGGCCTTAAAACTCGAAACGATAGGGCTGGAGCCGGGCGGCCAGTTCCTTGAGCACGCGATCCTCGTCGGCCCGGTCCTTGGCGCTGAAGGTAACGCTGAAACGCACGTTGGCGCCCGCTTCGTCCCAGGGCACGGTGGAGACAAGCTGTTCCTCGATCAGCCACTTGGAGAAAGCTTCCCCATTCTCAAAGCTGACCGTTTTTCCGTTTTGAGCTGTCTTGGGTGCCCGGGTGTAGAGAAAAAAAGAACCGGCGGGTTTGTCGGCGGCGAACCCGGCCTGCCGGAGGACCTTGACCAGGCCGTCCATCCGGCGGCTGTATTTGGCGGAGGTGTCCCACGTGATCTTGGGATTCTCAAAAGCCGTGGCGGCGGCGTGTTGGACTGCCAAAAACTGGCCGGAATCAGTATTGTCCTTGATGTCGGCATAGGCCTTCACCAGTAGAGGGTGGCCGACGACAAAGCCGCAGCGCCAGCCCGTCATATTGAAGGCCTTGCTGACGGTGTGGAGTTCCAGCCCGACCTCCTTGGCTCCCGGAGTGGAGAGAAAGCTGAGCGGCTTGCCTTCAAAAATCAGCGCGGTGTAGGCGGCGTCGTGAATCACGACGATTTCTTCCCGCTGGGCAAACTCGACCACCTCGCGGAAAAACTCTGCGGTGGCGGAGGCTCCGGTCGGGTTATTGGGGTAGTTGAGGACCAGAACCTTGGCCTTGTCCAACGTCGGGCGGGGAATGGAGGAAAGATCCGGCAGGAACCGGTTTGGTGCGTTCAAGGGAAGGGCATGGACGACCCCGCCATAATACGTGGCGTGGGTGCCAAAGACGGGATAACCGGGCGTGGTCATGAGCACGACGTCGCCGGGATCGATCAGGGCGGCGGGCAGGATGGAGAGGGCGGCCTTGCTACCGATGGAGTGGCAGATCTCCGTATCCGGGTTGGTCTCCACCCCGAACACCTCCTTCATATATTTTGCGGCAGCGGTCTTGAGACGGGGCCCGCCGTTGTCGGCGTAGCCGCGGTTCTCCGGTTTGGCGGCCTCGAGGGAAAGGGAGGAGACCACCCGGGGGTCCGCCATGGAGTCGGGCTCCCCCACGCCGAAGTCCAGCAGCTCCTTGCCCGGATGGGCGGCCAGGGCGGCCCGCTTGGCCCGCTTGATGCGCTCAAACTTGTAGATGGGGGCCTCCTTCAGGCCGTAGCCGGGGCCACCGATCCGATGGGCGAAGAGGTTGTGGAGGTAGGTCATATTTTTGTAAGCTTCGACGGCCGTGAAGATTATGACAAAACCCGCCCAAATGCAAAAGGCCAGCTGGGCGTGGAAGAGGAAGGGGCTTCAGGTGGCGCTGGTTCCGACCATGGGTGCGCTCCACGAGGGGCATCTCGCCCTGATCCGGCGGGCCGCCACCTTGGCAGACCGGGTGGTCGTCAGTGCCTATGTGAATCCCACTCAATTTAACTCCAAGACCGACCTTCAGCGGTATCCCCAAGCCCCTCGTCGGGATGCGGCTTGGGCCAAGCAGGCGGGGGCGGACGTCCTTTTCCGGCCGAGAAACCTCTATGCCAAGGATGCCTCCACTTGGGTGGAGGAGACGGACTGCTCCCGGGGTCGATGTGGGAATTGGCGACCGGGTCACTTCCGGGGGGTAGCCACCGTGGTGGCGAAACTTTTGAACCTGGTGCAGCCGAATCTCGCGGTTTTTGGGGAAAAAGACCGCCAGCAGTGTGAGGTCGTCGAACGGATGGTGCGGGATCTTTTTCTGCCGGTCCGGATTGTCCGGCATCCGGTGATTCGGGAGAGGGATGGGTTGCCGCGCAGTTCCCGGAATCGACGCCTGACGCCGGCCCAACGCCGTGTGGCGGGGCAGTGGTCCCGGGCCTTGGCGGAGGCCGCTCGTTCGGGTCGGGCCAAGGCACTGAAAACATACCGAAACAGGGCGGCGAAAATTTCCGGAGTCCGTCCGGAGTATGCCGAGCTGGCCGGCGGTCATCTCCATGCGGCCGTCCGGGTGGGTGGGGTACGGCTGATCGACCATCGTCCCTGCGGGAGGTCCCGTTGATCCGGATCCTTACGGTTCTTCTGCTTCTCGCTTGGCCGGCCTGGGCCAACGAAGCGTGGGAGGTGGCCCGGATCGGGCAGGTCGATTACGTCACGCTCGAGTCCTTTAAAAAATTTTACGGGCTGAAGGGGGCTTCGGAAGTGGATCCGGAGCGTTCGTTCGATCTCACCTCTCCGCTGGGCTCGATGAACCTGAAGGTCGACAGCCGGGAGTTGCGCTGGAAGGGGGCCCGTTACTGGTTGAGCCACGCGGTCCGCCAGGCCGAAGGGGTCACCCTGATTCCCAAGGTGGATCTCCTAAAAACCTTCGATCCTTTGCTCCGGCCCAACGTGGAGATTCCCAAGCGACCCGTCCTGGGCGTGGTGCTGGATCCGGGACACGGCGGGGGAGATTACGGGACGCGGGCGGCGCGGGGCCTGAGCGAGAAAGCGGCCAATCTGGATGTCTCCAAAAGGCTGATCCGGCTGCTGGAAAACGCGGGGATTCCCTGGGTACTCACTCGGACCAAGGACCGGTATGTGGATCACGGGGATCGGTCCGCGCTCGCGGACGACCGGCCGGGGTATATTTTCGTCAGCATCCATTTCAACGAGGACTCGAGCCGGCAGACCGAAGGATGGGAGACCTACTGTCTTTCGCCGCAGTACGCCCCGTCCACCTCCTCCGGAGGCACTCTGCGCGGCGATGAGCGCCAAACGTGGCCGGGGAATGAGTTCGACCACCACAACTTCCTGTTGACCCAGGCCATTCATCGCGCGGCGGTGTTGGCCAAAACAAACGCGCCGTCCGACCGCGGCTTGAAACGGGCCCGGTTTAAGGTTTTACGCCTGGCACGTGCACCCTCGGTTCTTGTTGAAGGAGGATTTATGTCGAATCCAAGGGAAGCTGCGCTGATGAAGACCGAGGCGTACCGCCAGCAGATTGCCCAATGGGTGTTTGATGGCATTCAGACCTACAAACGATCCCAAGAAATGCCGGCGGACCCGGCTCGGTTAAAGTTGGCATCCGCCTCTGCTGCCACCAACGTTACGGCGGCCCCGCCTGCCGGCCCGGTGGCCGCCAAGCTGGAGCAAGTGCCGTCGTTTCGCCCTAAAACCAATGTCGAGGCTGATCCCGCCAGATCTGTCTCCACGGCTTCCTCGGGTTCCACCGCAGCTCGGAGGGCGGAGTCGGAAGTTCCCGGCTTCCGTACCAAGACCAACGTGCCGGGCGCGGCGACCAGCCCAGCGGCGATATCGGCAAAAGTACCTGCCAAGACCAAGGAGCCTGAAGTTCGTAAGGCCGAGGCTGTGGAACCGGAGGTGCGTCGGGCGCTGCCGGTGGAACCAAGAAAGGGGGAGTAAGCGCATGCCTTTAGGAGTTTTTGATTCGGGAGTGGGAGGGCTAACGGTGGTTCGGGAGTTGCGCAGAGCCTTCCCCAGAAGGGATATTTTCTATGTGGGCGACACCGCCCGGGTTCCGTACGGCAATAAATCGGCCGAGACCGTGCAGACCTACAGCCGGGAGATCGTGGATTTTCTGGAAAAGAAAGGGGCGGAGAGGATTGTGGCCGCTTGCAACACGGCCTCAGCCTTGGCGGTGGAAGTCTTGGCCAGAAGCCGGAAGATTCCGATTCATGGGATGATTGAATCCGGTGTGAAGGCCGCTCTGGCCGCGGGGGAGGGACCCGTCGGGGTCATTGGCACCCCGGCGACAATTGCCAGTGGCGCCTACCAGCAGGCTCTGGCGAAGTCCCGGCCTGGACTCAAGGTCATCGCCCAAGCCACGCCGCTGTTGGTGCCGCTGGTCGAGGAGGGGTGGTTGGATGGTGAGGTGACCGAGAAGGTGGTCCGGCAGTACTTGGAGCCGTTGATCCGGGAAAAGATTCGAGTGCTGGTTTTAGCCTGCACTCATTATCCGCTGCTGAAGGGAGTGCTGGGTCAGGTGCTGGGATCCGGGGTGAAAATGGTGGACTCTTCCGAAGCGTGCGCCGAAGCCTTGCAAGCCACCGAAAGCAGCCGTGTGGAAAAAGGGGAGCTGAAGATTTTTCTCACAGATGAGCCGGGCCCCTTTCTTGGGCGAGTGGAATCGTTTCTCGGCAAGGGTGTGGTGGCGTCCGTGGAGCGTATCCACTTACCGAATTCTTAATTGCCTTGCTCGTTTGCGCTTGCGATTACGGATAATTCAAACTCGAAAAATTCGTAAACGTAAACGA
The DNA here is from genome assembly GCA_040397305.1 of Methylacidiphilales bacterium. Classification (GTDB taxonomy): domain Bacteria; phylum Verrucomicrobiota; class Verrucomicrobiia; order Methylacidiphilales; family Verrucolacustridaceae; genus Verrucolacustris. Next base: position 44,559 of record JBBAWG010000011.1, read on the forward strand.
ACAGTGGAAGGGTGGCGGACTCTGGCCTTACTCTTCAAAAGCTGAGTTCCATGCCGGCGGGATCCGCAGGGAAACCAGCTCGGTTTCGCCGGAGGTTCGGCGGACCTTGAAGCGCAGAGATTCTCTTTTCTTGGCCACCGTCTCCCGTTCTTTTCGATAGTGCTCGGCAAACTCGGACAGGGAGTTCCCCACCGGCAGGCCGCCCATCTCCAAAAGGACGTCGCCACCGCGAAACCCGGATTTTTCCCCGCGGCCTCCCTTGAGGACGGAGAGGACGCGGAGGGACTCAGACCCTGCGACGATGCAGAGCCCATCGGGAAAATCGGGAATTTCGAGGGGAGGAGTCGAGACGCCCGGGGGAGGTTCGAGAACAATGCGGAGGTTGGCCGGGGTGGAGATTTCCAAGGCCCGGCGGAACTCGATGGGATCCGTCCAGACTGTCTCGTAGGCACGTTGCAGCATGCGGCGTTCCGTTTCGGTCATGAGACCCTTGGTGGTGACTTTGGGAATTTCCCGGGAATAAGCCCCTTCGTCCACCCCGCGCCGGTTTTTCTTTTCTTCCTCACCGATGGTGGCGGGGCGGAAGATGGTGCGGAGGACGGTACCGGCGGGGAGCACCTTGTCGGCGGAGATCAGGACATCCTGGGAGACCACCACGCGGTCGCTTTTGGACTCCAGGGGGAAGGAGAGGCCCAGAGGAGGGTCCATCTTGGGGTCCCATTCCGAGGCGGCAAGGGGGGCGGAAGTCCCAAGAACGGCCAGAAGGAGGCTGAGGGGGTGCTTGGGTCGGCGGGACATCTGTGCTATTATGATTCAATTGACGGGGGCGTCACGGTTTCGATTCAAACCGGAAGCGACCTGCGGCAAGCCGAGGGCCCGGATTGGTTGGCCTCGTTAAAAAGCCGATCCAAAAATTAAAAGCTAACAACGAGTTGGCTCTCGCGGCCTAAAGCGCCGTGACGTTGCCCCTCCGACCCCGGCTAGGGGGGAGCAACGTGTTTGCCGGGCTGGGGAAAGGGTGAGCGACCGACCTTTTCCCCGGAACCAACGTGGTGGCTAAGGACGACGGGCCGGTGGCAGGGCAACCGGCGTCCCGACAATCAACCTGCCAACAAGCTTGTAGATGCGGGTGGTAGCTGGTTTGAAGACGTGGGTTCAACTCCCACCGCCTCCATGTTGACCTTAAGTGATTTATATAAGATTTGTTGCTTAGTGGTCAAATAGTGGACAGATTACTCTTATGGAGGAACAAAAACGGCCACTCTCACGCCTCAAACCAGCCCGCAAAAAGCCGGTTTACGGGCAGCCCGAGGTGGTGGGTGACGGGTCGGTAAAGATCCTCATCTATCATGACAAAAACCCGATCCGTGCAGGGTATCGCGTGGTGTACTGGCAAGGACGGCTGAGGATTCGGAAATTTTTTGTCGAATATGCCCGGGCCAAGGAGGAGGCGCGTAGGATTGCCGGAAACCTCCGTGCTGGGAAAGTGCGGGTAGCGAACACCGACGAATCGGATTTGCAGGATCTTAACCGTGCCCGTCTGGCGATTGCTGGACTGGGGGTCAGCCTGGAGCAAGCCGCCCGGGAGTACGCCGAAGCTCACAAGCTTCTCGAGGGTAAGAGCATTTCCGGCTTTGTTCAGACCCACCTTGCCCGAGTGGGGAAACTCAAAGATGTGACCATGATTGAGGCCGCCCACGCTCTGATTGAGGAAAAGAAGGCGCGGGGGAAGGGGCATACCTGGATCAAGAGCCTGAAGAATTTTCTTCTGAACTCGGCCCTCAAAAAGCTGGAGAAACCCATGATCGCGGTGACGGTTGAGGATTTGGAAAATCTTCTTAGGACCTGGAAGGGGAGGACCCGGAACAACAAAATTCGTTTTCTTGTCCAGCTGTTCAACTACGCCAAGGGTAAATATATCCCCGAGACCGAGAAGTCGGTCGCCCAAAAGCTCCCCTTTGACGTGGAGACGCCCGGGGAAGTGCAGATTTGGACTCCGGATGAGGCCAAACGGATTTTGGATGAAGCCTTGCCGGAGGAACTGCCGTTTTTTGCCATCGCACTTTTTTCCGGGATCCGAACCTGTGAGATCTGCCGAATGGACTGGTCTCAGGTGCGTCCCCATCGAGATCCGGACGAAGCGCATATTGAGGTAAAGGCTGCCGGTTCAAAAAAGCAGCTCGGGCGCAGAATTGTTCCGATTCTGCCTGCCTTAGCGGCTTACCTCGAAAAGACAGGGGTGCCCAAGAGTGGTCGGATCGTACCCAATTCGAATATGCAGACCCGACAGGAGCTATTAGCCCAAAGAGCGGGGCTGGATTGGAAGCACAACGGCTGCCGCCACTCCTTTGGCTCCTATCGCATGGCCGATATAAAGAATGTCTACCAAGTGGCTGAAGAAATGGGGAATTCTCCGGCTATGGTTAAAAAACACTACTTCCAAGCCGTCACCAAGGCTGAGGCCGCCCGTTTTTGGGCTATCCGTCCAAATTGATCCTAGGAGGTTTGCTTGCTTGTTAACTTTTCAAAAAAGCATCTCATTAATTTTCGATTCAATTTTGACAACTATATTTAACTGTTCACCAATCCTAAAAACATAGATTTATTAGCCGAGGGTACGATTCTCTGTGCTGCGACTGAGTCTTCTCCTGCAAAAGGGCAGAGCGTTTACGCTCGTTGAGCTTTTGGTGGTGATATCAATTCTTGGACTGTTGGCCGGTCTGGCCATACCTGCGATTGGATCGGCACGCAGAAACGCTGACACAGCGGCGTGCCAAGCTAACCTCCGGCAAGTTTTTTTGGCCACACAATCGGCAGCTACCGATAACGGGGGTAAATATATCGCATTTAAAATATTTCCCTGGGATCCCAATGGG